>DATJYG010000455.1:0-2368 GCA_035499695.1 Polyangiaceae bacterium | reverse complement strand
AGGCGGAAGAGGAGGTCCGGGGTCTCCTTCGAGTCGCCCGACAGCTCGATGATCCGCTGGAGGGAGTCGATCTGGCTGCGGCGCTTGTCGTTGATCTGCCGCTCCACGCCGAGCTGGAACTGGTCGTACTCGAGCGCGGCGCCGCCGGTGTCCTCCTTCTTGCGGGTGATGTCGCCGGCGAGCGAGGTGTCGAGGGTCGTCTGCTCCTTCTTGCCGAGCGTCTGCTCCCGCGCCTTCGGGCCGGTGTCGGCCGCATGCGCGAACATGGGAACCGTCAGAAGCAGGACGAGGGAGCGTCGCATGGGGATGTGGACTCCGGACCCTGGTGCCCGGGAGCCGTGGCCAGTGGGCTGGCGAGCGGGCAAGTCATTGATCGTGTTGGGAAATTCTTCGGAGTTGCAGGGGCATCATCCTCAACCTCCTGACAGGAGGTCAACCGGCCCTGCCCGCCGGTTGCTCGGCTGCTCCGGCAAGGGTGGGAAATGAGTCTCCTTCCGCCCACCTCGAGCTTCGCCGAGCGCGTGGAGGTGCTCTTCGCCGTCGTGCGGGGGCGCGGCCTCGCGCTGGGCGCCCTGGACCGCGAGCTGCTCGGCCGCTGGTCCGAGTCCGGGGTCCCCCTGGAGGTCGTGGCACGCGGCCTGCTCCGGGCGGCAGAGCGCGCGCGCTGGAACGGGGCGCCGGGCGCGACGCCGCGATCGCTACGGGCGTGCCGTCCAGAGGTCGACGCCGAGATCGAGGCGTGGAGGCTCCGCACGGTCGGCGCCGGCGCGCGCGAGCGCGAAGGGTGAGGGCAATCGTGTCTGAAACCGGTGGGCTTCCTGTGGATCGCATGTGCGTCGCGGCCGACGCGCGCTCGCCCGTCGAACTTCCGCGGACGATTCCGCCACGAGCGATCGATCGCGCGCTTCCGGAACGCGTGTCCATCTTGCGCACGCTGCACCGGAAGATGGTATTCGACGCGGCTTCTCGGTCCCGAGCGCTGCCGGGCAATTCGCCTCGCATCTGGGGACGTCGCGACTGAGAGCGCACGACGACATGGAAGCCCTGGCCACCTCCTCCACCTGCCCCGAATGCCACGGCGACGGCTACCGGGTCGAGGCGGAGGTCCAGCCTGGTCCGGGCGACGGCGAGGGCCGGCGCGCGCGCGCCGTGGCGCGGATCTGTGGATGCCGCGAGCGCTGCCCGCACTGCGAGGGCCGGGGCTTCGTCTACACGTCGCGCGAGGTCGAGTTCAGCAAGAAGGTGGGTGCGCGCCGCTACGAGGCGCTCGCTCCCTGTCTCTGCCGTCTCCTCGGCCAGCGGATCTCCGAGTTCGCGGCAGTGGGCATCCCCGCGCACCACGCGAGCAGCAGCTTCGCCACCTTCCGCGCCAAGGGCGACGACCAGGAGAAGACCGCGGCGCTGGAGCAGGCGCTCGGAATCGCCCGGACCGTGGCGCAGGAATGGCGGCGCGACCGTCCGGCGCGGGGCTTCGTCATCTCCGGCCGCGTGGGCTCGGGGAAGACGCATCTTCTCTCGGCGACGCTGCGGCACCTGGTGCTCGAGCGCGGGGCGTCGGCGCAGTACCGGGAGATCTCGCTGCTCTACGCGGACATCCGCCGGGGCTTCAACGCCGGAAAGAGCGGCGGAGAGATCATCGCGCGGCTGGTGGATGCCGACATCCTGGCGATCGACGAGCTGGGCCGTGGCCGGGGCAGTCCCTTCGAGATGGAGACGCTCGACGAGCTGATCGCCCGCCGGTACAACTCCGGGCTCACCACCATCGTGGCCACCAACTTCTCGCTCGAGCGCGAGCGGACGCCGACGCCGGGCCCGAGGGGCTTCCAGGCGCCGGAGCAGGCCCTGGGCGAGCGCGAGGAGCTGCTGGTGGAGCGGATCGGCGAGCGCATCTACAGCCGCCTCTGCGAGATGTGCGACTTCGTCTCGCTGCCGGGCCGCACCGACGACTTCCGGCGCACCAAGCAGGACGGGCGCCCGACGCGGCGGCTGGTGCGGCCGGCGTCCTAGTGCGCTCTTGCGCCTGTCCGGTCGCGCAACGCGCAGCAGGCTGCGCCCGGGCCGCGTCCGGTGCTTGGTTCGCAGGGGTGGTCGACGCGCCTTGAGTTGGCTCGGTAGCCTCGTCCGCTGGACTGCCCTGGCGGTGATGCTCGGGGGTTCGTCTCCGCGAGGCACCGATGCGGGCGTGGCGCCGGACCAGGGGCGCCTCCTCGTCCTGTCGCGGCACTCGGGGGAGGTCCTCGGCGGCGAGGACTTCGCCATCCACACGGTCGAGGCCGACAGGGCTCGAGCGCTCGCCGACGCCGTGCGGATCGAGATCGCCGCGGGGCGTGCGCCTCCACGGACCGCTGACGACCTCATCGTGCGCGTC
>DATJYG010000454.1:0-5129 GCA_035499695.1 Polyangiaceae bacterium | reverse complement strand
CTGCACGGGCCGATGACGCTCGCCGCCTTGCATGCCGGCAAGCATGTCTTCGTGGAGAAGCCGCTCGCGATCAGCGAAGCCGAGCTGGACGAGATCGGATCGTTCTTCCGCGAGGCAGGCCCGGACGCACCGCTGCTGATGACAGGGTTCAACCGTCGGTTCTCGCCGGCCGCCGCGCACGCACGCGCTGCGCTCGCCGACCGCACGACGCCGCTCATCGCCGACTACAGGATGAACGCAGGCTATATCCCGCTCGACAATTGGGTCCATGGCCCGGAGGGAGGCGGCCGCAACATCGGCGAGGCGTGCCATATCTACGACCTGTTCAACTCGCTCGTCGGCGGCGCCGAGCTCGAGAGCGTCACCGCGCACTCGATCCGCCCGGGGTCGGGCCGGCTCGCGCGCAACGACAACTTCGTCGCGACGATCGCGTACACGGACGGCTCGGTTTGCACGCTGACCTACACCGCGCTCGGCAATGCAGATCATCCGAAGGAACGCATGGACGTGTTCGCCGACGGCGCCGTCGTCGTCCTCGACGACTACAAGTCGCTCACGGTGATCGGACGGAGCGAGGGCTGGCGCGGCATCACACAGAACAAGGGTCACGAAGAGGAGCTCACTGCGCTCGCGGCGGCGCTCAGCGAGGGAGGCCCGTGGCCGATCTCCCTGGAGGAGCAGCTGCGGGCGATGAGGATCTCCTTCGCAGTCGAAGAGGCGATTCGTGTCTGAGCCGACGTACTCGCTCGTCATCCCGATCTACAACGAAGAGGCGGCGCTCCCGGCCCTTTTCGAGCGGGTCGAGCAGTTGCTCGACGCGCTCGACGGGCCGGCGGAGGTGCTGCTCGTCGACGACGGCTCGAGCGACGGGAGCTGGGACGCGATGAGCGAGCTGGCGGAGAAGGACGAGCGCTTCAAGCTCGTGCGGCTCTCGCGCAACTTCGGCCACCAGCTCGCGATCACGGCCGGCCTCGACCTCGCATGCGGCGAGGCGACGGTCGTCATGGACGCCGACCTCCAGGACCCGCCGGAGGTCGTGCTCGAGATGGCGAGGCGCTGGCGCGAGGGCTACGACGTCGTCTACGGCGTCCGCGACGAGCGCGAGGGAGAGACGCGGTTCAAGCAGATGACGGCGTCCGCGTTCTACCGGCTCTTCAGCCGGATGACCGACGTCGACGTGCCGCTCGACGTCGGCGACTTCCGCCTCGTCGACCGGCGCGCGCTCGACGCGTTCCGGACGATGCGCGAGAACAACCGCTACGTGCGCGGCATGTTCGGGTGGATCGGCTTCCGCCAGACCGGCGTCGCGTATCGCCGCGAGGCACGCGTTGCCGGCACGACCAAGTACCCGCTCCGGAGGATGCTGCACTTCGCAACCGACGGGATCGTCAGCTTCTCCACCGCGCCGCTGCGGTTCGCGCTCAACATCGGATTCATCGTTTCGGGGCTTGCATTCCTCTTCGGCATCGCCGCGCTCGTCGCGAAGATCGCGGGGCTCTACAGTGTCTCCGGCCTCGCCTCGCTCGTCGTGCTGACCGCGTTCCTCGGCGGCGTGCAGCTCGTCGTGCTCGGCGTCATGGGCGAGTACATCGGGCGCATTCACGAAGAGGTCAAGGGCCGCCCGCTGTATCTCGTGCGCGAGCTGCAGGGCTTCGGCGGCGAGGAGCGGCCCGCCGCGTACCGCGGATTCGTCCGCGAGCCCGACGAGCGCGGATGAGCGCGCGGTTCGACGAGTACCGCGACACCTACCGCGAGGAGGTCGAGCACTCGATCGCGTTCGCCGGCCAGGGCCTCGACTTCTTCACGGAGGCGAAGGCCGCGGCGCTGCTCGAGCTGGCACGCCGCCGGCTCGGCGACCCGGTGCAGCTGCGCGTGCTCGACGTCGGCTGCGGTCCCGGCGAGACCGACGCGTATCTCGGCGCGGTCGGCGACCTTCACGGCGTCGACATCTCGGAGGAGCTCGTCGAGCGGGCGCGCGCACGAAACCCGGGCGCGACGTACGCGCACTACGACGGTGGGCGGCTCCCCTACGACGACGACGTCTTCGACCTCGCGTTCGCGATCTGCGTGCTCCACCACGTGCACCCGGTCGACTGGGGCAGGTTCATGGGCGAGCTCGTCCGCGTGGTGCGGCCCGGCGGGCTTGCCGTCATCGTCGAGCACAACCCGCTGAACCCGCTGACGCGGCTCGCGGTCGCGCGCTGCGCGTTCGACGACGACGCGATCCTGGTGGGACGCACGCTCGTCACCGAGCTCCTTCGTCACGCCGGCGCCGAGCCCGAGGAGGCGCGATACTTCCTCTTCTTCCCGTGGCGCAGCGGACCGCTTCGGCGCCTCGAGCAGCGGCTTGGCGGGCTCCCGCTCGGAGCCCAGTATCTCGTCGCGAGCCGCAGCCGATGACACGTGCGAAGTGCGTGCTCGCGGGAGCTACGCGCGTCAACGTGCGCCGCTAGCGTCGGCGTCCGCTAGCCTCATCACGTGACGGAGATCCGTGCAAGCTCGACTCTCGATGCACGCGACATGCTTCGGCGTGTTGCCGCGCGTCCGCGGCTCATCGTACTCGCCTGGGCGCTCCTCATCTGCGCCATGTCCAGTGCGCACTTCGTCGCGCAGTCACCCTCGATATTGATGGAGTCCCGCTCGCAGGGCATCGCCGCGTCGATTGCCGTCCTCGACCGCGGAGGCCCCCCGCTACTCACGTCCGACGTTCCGTACCACAAGGGGATTGCGGTCAGCCACCTTGCACCCGCCGGAGCATCGGATGACCAGGGCGTCTATCTCTTCTTGCCGATCCTCGGCCACGTCACAGGAGAGCACGATCCAGGCGTGCTGATGAAGTGGTTGTTCGCAGGGTGCTTCGCGTTGCTGATCTTGCTCGTCCCGCTCATGATGTTCGAGCTCTTCGGCTCGGTGGCGGTTGCGTTCGTCTCGCCGCTTCTCGTCCTTCGCGAGTTCGACTGGATTCAGGGGCTCGACCTGTACTGGTCGCTCGCGTGGATCGCGCTGCTCGGCCTGCCGGGACTCCTTCTCGCGTATCGCTGGTGGCGAGAGGGCCTGCGCCGTCGAGCCACTGTCCTCATGATCGGAATCTGCGTGGCGGCGAGCTTCGCGAGCGCGATCCGAATCGACGCCGGCCTGCCCGTACTGCTCGGCGCGCTCGGGATCGTGGCCTTCGCCGGCACTGACCGTTGGCTCCACCCGCGGACATGGCGACTCTCGCGCCCGAGCCGAGCGACTGCGACGCGCCCACTCATCGCTGTCGGGCTCGTCCTTGCGTACCTGTCGATCGCCACCTTCACGCTCGACGCCGCCCGCGACTACCGGAACTCGGTGATCCATCAGCCCTCGTTCGGCTCGGCGTACCCGACGCAGCATCCGTTCTGGCACAACGCGTACATCGGACTGGGTTATCTGCCGAATCGATATGCGATCACATGGAGCGACTCCGTCGCGGCCGACCTTGTCGAGCGCGCGCATCCGAATGCGGGCTACCTCTCCCCGCTGTACGAATCAACCCTACGGAAGGCCTACCTTCACCTCGTCCGCATCGACCCCGGGTTCATCCTGAACAACATCTGGGTCAAGAGCCGCACGATCGTTGGGAGCGCGCTCTCCCGTTTCTTCCTCGTGCCGATTCTCGTCGCAATCGGGCTGGCGATCCCGCGCCGCAGACGCGAGACCGCGGTCACGCTCCTGCTCGCCGCCCCCGTGATGGTCGTCGGCGCCGGGAGCCCTCTCATGACCATTCCGCTGACCCAGTATGCACTGGGATGGACGGGCGCCTGGGGAGCCGTCTGGCTGGTGGGCATCGGCTGGACGCTTGCCGAGCTCATCGCGGTCGTGAGACGCCGCAGCCTCGCCGGCCTCGTGAAGTCCATCCGCCCGCGACCGGTGCTTGCGATCGCCGCCGTCACCGCGCTGACGATCGCCCTGGCAGCCACAGCGTCGCCTGCGCCTCCGCCTTCGTCAGACGACTACTACTCCGCGAACGCGACGGGGCTCGCAACCGCCGCACCCGGACCCGCGCACACCGTCGACACGTGGCGATTCGCCGGAGAGCTTCCACACGGCTGGCATTCGGTCTCCGCCTCCCTGATCCAGCCGGACCTGGGACAGGCAGCGCAACAGGGCATGTACGTGCGGACGTCGTCCGCACCGAACTCGATTGCGCTCGCGGGACCCTCCGTTCTCCTTCCAGCGGGCCGGTACGCAGTCGCCGGAACAGGTCGGGTGTTCTCGGGAGGCCTAGGCCTCACCGTGCGCAACGCCGCGGGCACGCCGCTTGTTCGGAGCCGCTATTGGTGGAGTCAGCCCGGCTTCCTCAACGAACTGCTGGACGTCACGTTTTCCCTGCCGACCGCGACGCGGGTCAACCTCAGCCTCGACAACTGGACGCCTTTCCCGAACGCCTCGGGCTTCGTTGTCTGGCGTCTCTCGCTTCTCCACCTCCTGCCCGCCGCCCGGTATTACGCCCCACGTGCCACGCCGCTCACCCCGACGTCGATGCTTGCGCGCGGGGCGAGGCTCCGTAGTTGGCCTTTCGAGGGCGGGACACCGCAAGGGTGGGTCCCTGCGGCCGGGACTGCGAACGGCGTGCCCAACGGGCTCGAGGTCGAGACCGGGGTAAACCCGAGCGGCGCGCAGCTGCGCGCATCGCAGCTGGCCCTGGGCCCCGGGCGCTACGCCGTTGTGCTCGATGGGAGCGTCGAGAAAGGCGGGCTGGCGCTGGAAGCCATCGACGCCGAGACCGGAAAGCCGCTCGCAGTCTCGAGGTACTGGCACGGGCAATCCTTCCCCAAGAGTGGGGAGATGGCGGCGATCTGGACGCTGCGTCGGCAGACGAACGTCGAATTCGACATCGCCAACTGGGCTCCCGCACCGAGCTCCTCACGATGGATCGTCCGGCGCTTCGACCTCTTGAAGCTCTCGTGAACTGCGGTAGCCTCAGCCGATGACCGCGACGCGAGTCGGTATAGGCCAGGCTGCGAGCGGGCACCGCCCGATTGCCTGAGGCCCCATGGGCTCGATGCCGATCGCCCATGGTCGCGTTCGCACGCTCGCCTCCCTCGCGAGGCGCGTTCTGCGCACGCCACCGCGCACGACGGCACGACGGCTCGTCGCCGAAGCGA
>DATJYG010000453.1:0-4276 GCA_035499695.1 Polyangiaceae bacterium | reverse complement strand
GAGTTGAAGAGTCATCCCGAAACCTACGGTGACGGCGCCGTCAGTGTCGCTGCCGTGACCATCGGCGAAGATCTGCCGGGTCTCTATCGGTTCGCCAGCGTTGCCGAGCGGTGGAGCGCCCGCCAGGTGACAAGCCTGCTTGCGGGCAAGGGGCTCTCGTGGTCTCACCTGGTCGCACTGGCTCGGGTCGAATCGCGTCCTGTCCGGGAGCGCTTCCTCCGTCGCATCCGGCGCGAGGGGCTGACGCTGCGCCAGCTCGTCGCTGAGCTCGAGGCAGCGGGCCTCCGGCGAGGTCCGTGACTCAGGTCTTGGCCAGCCGCGCGACGAAGTAGCCGTCGGTCCCTTGCACGTGTGGCAAGAGGCGAGAGTCTCCGCCTTCGGCCCGTCGAAGGTCGGTCCTTGCGCGCAGTAGCGCGTCGATCACGTCCTCGGCCTCCTCGCGAAGCACGCTGCACACGACGTACACGAGCGATCCGCCTGGGCGCACGTGGTCTGCCGCTCGTGATGCGATGGCGAGCTGCGCCCGCGGCTTGTCGACGAGGTCCTGCTCCTTCAGCCGCAGCGTGATCTCGGGGCGCCTCCGTAGCGTGCCGACGCCGGTGCACGGGGCATCCACGAGCACGCGGTCGTAGGTGCCGGTCACCTCGCCGGAGCCGACGGTCCAATCGACCGCGTGCGTCGCTCGCACGTGGAGTCCGAGGCGCGCGAGGTCCTCCTGCAAGCGCGTGAGCTTCGTCGGGCTCGTGTCGCATGCGTCGACGGCCCCTGTCGCACCCACCGCTCGCGCGAGCACCCCCGTCTTGTTCCCGCGACCGGCGCACGCATCGAGCACCCGTTCACCTTCGCGCGCGCCGAGGGCCAGGGCCGCGACCTGCGATCCCTCCTCCTGCACCGTCCACGCGCCCTCGCTCCATCCAGGGAGGCTCTGCGGCCGCCCCGCTCCTCGCGCGAGAATCGCCAGCGGCGACACGCGCCCCGGCTCGAACGTCGCGCCGGGCGCCGCCGCCCGCAGCTTCTCGATCCAAGCGTCGCGCTCCTCGGCCCGCTCGACCCGCAGCGCCACTGGCGGAGGCTCGGTCCCCATCGCGAGAAACGCGCGGACCTCTTCCTCCGGCATCGCCCTCGCCAGCGCCGCCCGCAGCCCCGCGGGCGTCGACTCCACGACGGCCCTCTCCCGCATCGCCTCCGGATCCTTCGCCTGCTCCCGCTCCCGCGCCGCCCGCTCCGACACCCTGCGCAGCACCGCGTTGGCGAACGCCGCCACCTTCGGCCCCCTCACGTGCCGCACCGCCTCGACCGCCTCGCTCACCGCCGCGAACGCCGGCACCCGCGTGAACCACAGCTGGTACGCCGCGACGACCATCGGCGCCCGCACGCGCTCGTCGACCGACGCGATCCCCTTCGGCACGTGCCGCCCGATCTCCCCGAGCAGCCACGGCATCACCCGCAGCGTCCCGTACACGAGCTCCGTCGCGAGCGCCCTGTCCCGCGCCTCGAGCTGCACCGCGCGCCCGAGCTCCCCCTCGAGCGCCGCCGCCGCGAACGACTGCTCCTCGACGACGCGCGCCACCACGCGCGCCGCCACGTCGCGTGCGGTCGGCGGCGTCGCCGCGCCCCGCGCCGGCGTCCCGCGCTTCACGTCCAGAGCTCGTGCACTTGCGACACGATGACGTCCCAGCGGCGCTCCACGTCGTTCTTGAACGCCACGAGGATGATGAGCCCCAGCATCACGACGCCCACGAGGCTCGCGACCTCGCGGATGCGCATCGGCAGCGGGCGGCGCCGCATCGCTTCGAGCAGGAAGAACAGGAGATGCCCGCCGTCGAGCACCGGGATGGGCAGCAGGTTGATGAGCCCCACGTTCACCGAGATGACCGCCATGGTCCACGCGAAGTCGGCTGCCCCGCGCGCGCCCGCCTTGCCGGCGATGTCGTACATCGTGATGGGGCCGCTCACGCTCGAGAGCGACACGCGTCCCTCGAGGAGCCGCAGCAGGCCGATGCTGATGAACTTGACGACGTTGCGCGTCTCCTCGACGCCGCGCCGCATCGCGTACGTCAGCGGGTGCGGGTTCGGCACCATGCGGTCGGTCGCCGCGGGCAGCCAGTGGTCCGTCCGGAAGACGTACTTCTCGTAGTGCTGGCCGAACTCGTCGTCCCACTGCTCCTTGCGCAGGTTGAAGTACCCGCGCATCGCGATGCCCTCGCGCGTCCACTGCAGCTCGTGGCGCTTGTCGGCGCTCGCGGGGCTGCACAGGTCGTCGCGCATCGTGAGCCAGAGCCGCTGCGGGGCGCCGTCGAGCGTCGTGATGCGGTCGCCCGGTCGCAGCCCCGCGAGCCACTCGCTCGAGGCCGCCGGCACGAACGCCACGTACATGTCTGCGCTCTCGATGCCGGTGCGCTCGAGGACGTCGGCGGCGCGCGCGTTCTCGTCGGCCGGAGGCGCCGCACCCGGGATGGGCGGCAGCGGCGTGAGCGTCGCCGTGCCCGGCTCGAGCACCCCCACCTCGTCCAGGCCGCCCAGCGCCCGCGGAGCGGCCGCCGGGCGCATGTAGCTGACGATGATCTGGTCGCCGTGGTTGGCCGAGAGGACGTCGATCAGGTCGACGAACCGCTCGATGCGCTTGCCGTTGACCGCCGTCACGAGGTCGAACGTGCGCAGGACGGACGCCGGCGTGCCGGGGCGCGCGATGCCGATGACCGCCGCCGGGAAGTGCGAGTCGAACCCGAGCTGCCCGCGGTGCTCGACGATGTCGAGCTCGCGCTCCTTGGCCTCGTCGGCCGGGGTGACGACGACGTCGACGTTCTTGCCGTCGCGCTCCACCCCGAGCTTCACCGGCTTGCCGGCGCGCGGCTCGATGAGGCGGTCGAGCTCTTCCTTGCTGTTGACCGGCTCGCCGTCGACGCTCGCGATGCGGTCGCCCGGCTCGAGCTTGCCCTCGGCGGGCTTGCCCGGCACGACGACACCCACCGTGGCCGGGAGGAACTGCGTCTCGTCGAGGAACACCGAGGTGTAGAGCGCCACCGGGAAGAGCACGTTCATCGCCGGCCCGGCGAGCACGATGACGACGCGCTTCCAGAGCGCCTGCGACTCGAAGGTGCGCCCGCGGTCCTCCGGGAGGATCGGCTCCTTCGTCTTGCTCTCCTCGAGCATCTTCACGAAGCCGCCGAAGGGCAGGAGGCCGATGCAGTACTCGGTCTCCTTGCCGCGGATGCGCACGATCTTCGGCCCGAAGCCGATGGAGAACGTGAGGACCTTGACGCCGAAGATCTTGGCGAACGCGAAATGCCCGGACTCGTGGATGAAGATCAGCGAGCTGACGAGCAGCACGAAGTACAGCAGGTCCATCGCGCGTCCGGGGTGGGAGGCACCTTACAACATGGGCGCACGGTTCGCCCGCGCTCGGGCTTTCCCATCGTGCCGGGTGCCGCCGGCACCGTCACTGGTCGTCGAGTGTTGTATATCGCGATCCAAATCGTGATATACAACAATGCGTGCGTGCTCACGGCCCGGCGACGCAGACGCTCTACGCGCAGCTCTTCGAGGCGACCGCCGCCTACGACGTCGACCTCGTGGGCGGTTTTGCGCAGGGCCTCGCCGTGGAGCGAGCCGTCCGCAAGCGGACGTACCTCTACTGGCAGATGCGCGACGTCGCAGGACACTTGCGTCAGGTCTACCTCGGGCCCGCGCTCGACGCCGGCGCTCAGGCTCTTCGCCAATCGCTGGAGGAGTACAAGAAGCGCCGTCGCCCGATCCTCGTCGACCTTCAGCGGCTGAGCGCTGCTTACCTCGCGTCCGGCGGAGCTGCGCACCTCGGCAGCCACTTTCCGATCGTCGACGCCCTGGCGCGGGCGGGGCTCTTCAGGGCCGGCGCCGTTCTCGTCGGTTCGCACGCGTTCGTCTCGATCGGCGCCGCCCTCGGCGTCTCGTGGAGCGGCGACACCGTCGCGACCGCTGACGTCGACATCTGCCGCGACGCTTTCGTGACCATCGCGTGCGAGTCGCTGCAGGCCATCGACGTGCCCGGAGTGCTGAAACAGGTCGACCCGACCTTCTTCCTCGTTCCCGAGCTCGATCTGAAGACGCCAAGCAGCTCGATGATGTCCAGGTCGCGAGGCGTGAAGCTGGACCTGCTGACCACGGCGAAGACCCCGCGCGACGTTCGCCCGCGGACCGTTGCGCCCTTCGGTCTCGCCGCCCAGCCGCTGCGGTACATGGATTACCTCGTTCGCGACGAGGTCTCGCGCGGTCTCTTCATCGGCGCCCACTCCATCCT
>DATJYG010000452.1:0-4434 GCA_035499695.1 Polyangiaceae bacterium | reverse complement strand
GGCTGGGGACATGCGGGGCTCTTCAGCGCGGACGAATAGCGGGTCGGTGGCAGCATCCGAAGGCGAGCGGCAGCCGTCCTCGCCCTGACCTCGAGCAGTCGGGCACCTTTCGAGAGGCTCCAATCGCGCGCCGTCTCTTCGAAGACGCGTCTGGCTGACCCATGCGCCCGGAAGTGCTGAACGGATCCGGCGAACGTGCCGGATCCCGGCACGGACTCGGCACAGGAAGGTGCGGCGCAGCTTCTAGACCTGTTTCAGCTCGGTTTCGCTGCCGCTCCGGTCGGCACGGGCCTTGCGATGCAAACAGGCATGCTCCGCATCACGACGCTGCACGAAGGCGCCGCGGTAGTGCTCCGAATCGAGGGCCAGCTTCAGGGCCCCTGGGTAGACGAGCTGCGCCACTGCTGGCAGTGCGCGCGCGAGGCGAGCGGAGACAAGGCGATACGGATCGAACTCGTGGATGTTCGCTTCGTCGATGCGGCGGGAAAGGCGCTCCTTACCCGGATGCATCGCGCCGGCACCGAGCTTCTCGCGACCGGCGTTCTCACCACGGCAATCCGCGACGAGATCGTCGCGCGGGGCGGCGACGGAGGCTGACCCGATGAACTTCGTGGCGCTCAAGATGCTGATCGGCGACCGGGCGAAGTACCTCGGGATCATCTTGGGCATCACCTTTGCCTCGCTGCTCATCACCCAGCAGGGGGCGATCTTCATCGGCCTGATGACGCGCACCTACGGCGCGATCACGGACCTGGGGCAGCCCGACATCTGGGTAATGGATCCGAAGGTGCAGTTCATCGACGACATCAAGCCGATGCAAGACACGAAGCTCCTGCGCGTGCGTGGCGTAGAAGGCGTCGACTGGGCGGTGCCGCTGTACAAGGGTTTGCTCAAGGCTCGGCTCTCAGACGGAAACTTCCAGAGCGTGAACGTGGTTGGCCTCGACGACGCGACGTTGGTCGGGGGACCGCCGGAGATGGTGGAGGGCACGATTGCCGACCTTCGGCGCGCCGACGGGGTCATCGTCGACGTCGTGGGCGCCGACGACAAACTCGCGAAGCCGCCCGTGGCGCCGGGCGGCCCCAAGACACCCCTCGCGATCGGCGACGTGCTGGAGATCAACGACCATCGCGCCATCGTCGTCGGGATCTCGCGCAACACGCGCACCTTCCAGTCTCAGCCCGTGGTCTACACGACCTATCTGCGCGCACTCACCATCGCACCGCCGGAGCGATTGCTCCTTTCCTTCATCCTGGTGAAGGCCAAGCCGGGCCAGGATCTCGAAGAACTCTGCACGCGCATCACGCGCACGACCGGCCTCGCAGCCTACACCCGCGATGGCTTCGAAACGCTCACCGTGAACTACTTCCTCAAGTACACGGGTATTCCCATCAACTTCGGCATCGCAGTGGTGCTCGGCTTCATCGTCGGGACGGCGGTGGCCGGCCAGACCTTCTACAACTTCACCCTCGACAGCATCCGCCAGTTCGGTGCGCTGAAGGCCATGGGAGCGCAGAACGGGACCTTGCTGCGCATGATCCTGCTCCAGGCCGTGATCGTCGGGCTGATCGGCTACGGGCTCGGCGTCGGCGCCGCCTCAGCAATGGGGTTTGCGACCCGCAACACCGAGCTCGCGTTCCGCATGCCGTGGCAGCTCCTGCTGGCGAGTGGCGGCGCGGTAGCCGTGATCTGCGTGCTCGCGGCGCTCCTCAGCATCTGGAAGGTCGTGCGGCTCGAGCCGGCGATCGTCTTCAAGGGGTGATCCATGAACGCAGCGGTCGAAGACGTGGCGGTCTACTGCCGGGGGGTCACCAAGGCGTACGGATCCGGCGAGGCGCAGGTGACGGCGCTGCGCGGCATCGACCTCGACGTGCGTCGAGGCGAGCTCCTGATGCTCGTCGGGCCCTCCGGCTGCGGCAAGACAACCCTGATCTCGGTAATCGCGGCGATCCTCGACCAAGACGGCGGCGACGTGCACGTCCATGGCCGCGATCTCCGCACGATGAGCGCGCGCGAGCGCGCGCGTTTCCGCGGCGAGACGATCGGTTTCGTATTCCAAGCGTACAACCTGCTGCCCGCGCTCACGGCCGCCGAAAACGCGGCGGTGCCGCTGCTCATCCAGGGCATGCCCCGTGCGCGGGCGCTCGCGCGGGCGCGCGAGGTGGTCGACGCCGTCGGGCTCGGTGCGCGCGCGAACGCGCTGCCTGCGCAGCTTAGCGGAGGGCAGCAGCAGCGCGTCGCGATCGCACGCGCTCTGGTCCACGAGCCGCGCATCATCGTCTGCGACGAGCCGACCAGCGCGCTCGATCACGAAAGCGGGCAGACCGTGATGGAGCTGCTGAGGCGGGTCGCCCAGAGCGCCGAGCGGGCGCTCGTCGTGGTCACGCACGACGCGCGCATCTTCGGCTTCGCCGATCGCATCGCTCACATGGACGACGGCCGCATCGAGAGCATCGTCGACCAGCGCGGCCGCGGAGAACAGCAATGATCCGCAAGTACATGCTCCCGGTCCTCGCGGTCGTCGGCGTCGCCTTCGCCGTCGCGACGGTTGTTCGCGGCAATCAGCCGACGCCCGTCGCCGAGCCGGTAGCGCAGCCTGCACGCGCACCCTTCGAGAGCTTTGTGGCGGGTTCGGGCATCATCGAGGCCAGCACCGAGAACATCGCCGTCGGAACGCCGGTTTCCGGAATCGTGATGGAGATCTACGTCAAGTGGGGCGACCACGTCCGCGCTGGCGACCCTCTCTTCAAGATCGACGACCGAGACCTTCAGGCCAACCTGCTGGTCGCGGAGGCGAACGTGAAGGAGGCCGAGGCCAATTTGGCGCAGGCCAAGCACCAGCTCGGGCGAGCCGAGAGCGTGCCGGACAAGCGCGCGATCAGCGTCGAGGAGCTGCAGAACCGCCGCGATGCCGTGGGAGTCGACGGAGCCGCCCTCGAAGCGGCGAAAGCGCAAGTGGAGCAGACCCAGATCGAGATCGCGCGCCGGACGATCCGAGCCCTCGTGCCGGGGGAAATCTTGCAGATCAAGACCCGGCTCGGCGAGTTCGCCCAGGGGGGCGTGCTGGCGACCCCGCTCATGCTGCTCGGGGACGACACCCGGCTGCACGTCCGCGTCGACGTGGACGAGAACGACGCGTGGCGCTTTCGGCCGGGCGCCGCAGCGGTCGCGTTCGTCCGCGGCAACCCGGACCTGAAGACGACCCTGCGCTTCGAGCGGTTCGAGCCGTACGTCATCCCGAAGCAGTCGCTCACCGGCGACACGACCGAGCGCGTCGACACGCGGGTGCTGGAGGTGATCTACAGCTTCGACGAGGGTGCGCTTCCGGTCTACGTCGGCCAGCAGATGGACGTGTTCATCGAGGCGCCTCCCCTCGAGGCCGTGCGGGCAAAGCAGCTCGCGGGGAATGCGTCATGACGAGAACCGGCGCACTGAGAGCGGCGCTGCTGGCACTCGCCGTGGCAGGCTGTGCCGTCGGTCCCGACTATCACGTGCCTCTGGTGGAGGTCCCGGCACGCTGGAGCGAGGCCCCCGCGATGGGCGAAGGCGCTCCGGAGACACCCTCCCGCTGGTGGACCGTGTTCGGGGACGAAGAGCTCGATTCGCTGGTCGACCGGGCGGTCCGAGCGAACCTCGACGTGCAGAACGCCGAGGCCCGCGTGCGCGAGGCCCGGGCCAATCGAACCGTGGCAGCAGCGCCGCTCTGGCCCGAGGCGACATCCGGCGGTCAGTTCACGCGCAGCCTTCCGAGCGAGAACGCGTCGGGCGGGGCGGGATCATCAGCCGCGACAGGATCGTTTGGCGGCCAGTCATTTTCGCCGAGCAATCTCTTCCAATCGAGCTTCGATGCTAGCTGGGAGATCGACGTCTTCGGTGGCATCCGGCGCTCGGTCGAGGCGGCAAACGCCAATCTCGGAGCGTCGATCTACGACCGCGACGACGTGTTGCTCACGCTGTTGGGGGACGTGGCGCGCAACTACATCGAGCTGCGCGGCTTCCAACGCCAGCTCGAGGTGGCGCGGAGCAACCTCGCCTCACAAGAGGACACCCTCGAGCTGACTCGGGCACGCTACCAGGGCGGGCTCGCCGCCGACCTCGACGTCGCACAGGCCGAGGCGGAGGTCGAGACGACGGCGTCCAACATTCCGACGCTCGAGATCTCCTACGCGCAGTCCCTGCATCGGCTCGGCGTGCTGCTGGGCCAAGACCCCGGGACGCTGGTGGCCGAGCTGTCCGAGAGCCGACCCATTCCCGCGGCGCCGTCCGAGCTTCCAGCCGGCATGCCGTCGGATCTCCTTCGCCGGCGGCCCGATATCCGCCGCGCCGAGCGACAGCTCGCTTCCGCGACGGCACAGGTCGGGGTGGCGACCGCGGACCTGTACCCGAAGTTCTCGCTGGTCGGCAGCGCGGGCCTCGAGAGCATCGCGGCCAGCG
>DATJYG010000451.1:0-2617 GCA_035499695.1 Polyangiaceae bacterium | reverse complement strand
GCTGCCGCCGCCCGAGCCCGAGCGACCTCCGCCGCCGCTGCGCACGGCCTCGGACGACGTGCCCGCCCCCTCCTCGGAAGGCCCGACCTCCGAAGAGCAAGCAGCGGCCGCGAAGGCGAAGACCGCAGGAGCGATCAGCAGAGCGCGTGTCTTGGACATGAGAAGACCTCCACCCACCGCGGCGATGCGGTTCACCGGCGCTCTGGTGCAGCGCGCATGCCGTCGAAGTGGCTCACGTGCCCACCTGAGCCGTGAGGCTCCGGCAGTCGACGACCGGTGGAGTCTTTTCTCGTGTCAATCCGCGGCGCAGAGTCGCATTGGCGGAATTCGCCCGTGTGGTGGCGTCTCGCGCATGCGATCCCATGTCGGAGATGCTGCCTGCGCCACAAACGTGGCGGCGTCCACCACAGCGTCTTCGCGGCCGCTACGCGCCCGCGTCGGGCACCGCAGCGAGGGCGGCGAAGGTCTGCGCTATTTCGCGCGTGCTTCCCCCGCTCCCGGCGCGACGACGGTCGTCGGCCTCGGGGCGGCGAGAAGGCGATGGTTGGGCATGCGGGGCACCTCCGGCGAACGGGGTGAAGGGTCGCGGTTCGACGGAGGGACACTGCACCGTGCGTGCCGCGATCGAGCCGCCGCGACGCTTCGGAGACCTCTTCGTTCCACCGCCAATTCACAAGTTTCCTCAATGAAGACGGGAGTCCGCGGGAAATGGGCAATCCCGTGTACGGCCGCGGGGAGCCCGCCTCCGCCATGTCGCGGGTGCTCCCTCGGCCACTGGTGGCGCGGCCCGCCACGGCGAGGGCGCCCGCGTTTCAGCGCTTGCGCGCGCGGCGCCGACCGCGCAGCGCCGCCGCGGCCGTGAGGACGCCCGCCGAGAACACGACCTGCGACGGGTTCGCGTCTCCTGGAGCGATCGCGCACGACCCGCCCGACGCCTGGTAATTCGGCGGCATCTCCGGCGGCTCGTTCTGCGGCGTCACGCCGGTGCCCGCCTCGACGGGACCGCCGGACTCGGTCTGGCCGGCGTCGCCAGGGCCCGCGCCTGCGTCGGTGGGGAGGGGCGTCTCTCCCGGTTCCAGGACCGGGGTCGCGCCTGCCGCGCCGAAGGCCATGAGCGCGAGCTGTTCGTATGCGCCGAGGCGGGGTCCGGTGGTGTCGGCGGCACCGCCCGACGTGCACGCGGGCATCGCCGTGCTCGACTCGGCGCCGAGCGACGCGATGGCGATGACCGCGCCGGTCACGTTGGAGGTGATGGGACCACCGCTGTCGCCGTTGCAGGTGATGTCGTCGGGGCCAACGCGGACCGCGCGGATAGGCGCGAGCTGGGTCGCGCTCGTCGGCATGTCGTAACCAACGCCGGTGATCGTCGCGGTGGAGCGGACGCGGAGAGCGAGTGGGTCGGCCGAGCTCGCCGTGAGCCCGTATCCCCAGGCCGATACGCTCTCGTTCAAGTACGTCGAGTCGTCGAGGCGCAGGGCCGCGGGCGAGATGCTGGTGATGGGCGGGGTGATGATCTCGAAGGCCAGGTCGTCCTTGCACGACGTCGTCGTATTCGTCGAGATCGTCTCCGTCCCCACGGCGTCAGGGGTGCCGTTGAACACCGTCCCCGCCACGACGCGCGCGTTCGTGTAGAACTCGAGCGCAGAGGAAGGATCGTTGGCGCCAATCTGGCCGCCCGCGCCGCCATTGATAACGAGGTCGCCGGCCGAGGTGCAGGTGAACTGCCCCTCGCCCGTCTCCGCGACGCAGTGGCGGGCCGTGACGACGAGGTTCGGCGCCACGAGCGTCGCCGTGCACGTGCCCTGCGGCCCGCGCATGTAGAGCACGGGCGCGTCAGGGTTCGTGACCACGTCGCCGTTGATGATGGCTTGCGTCGTCAGGCCGGCGCGCGGGTCGTCGCCCGCAGCCGAGCACCCCACGAGCGAAGCGGTGAAGACGCAGGAAGCGACGAGGAGATCTACTGAATGCCGGAGAAGCACGCGAAACTACCTGTATAGGGACTGCCGCCGTCGGCGGGAGAGCTGCCGTCGGCGTTGACGAGGCGCATGACGTCGTAGTCGAAGACGTACCCGGTCCCGGCGTCGGCGTGCTGGAAGCAGTAGATGTCGCCCGCGCCATGGCGCGCGCCGGTGACCGAGTCGAAGTTCGGCGCTCCGAGCGTCCCGTTGAGCTGGAGCGTCGAGCGAAGGCCGAGGATCCCGTAGATGGCCCCTTGGTCGCCGGGGCCGACGCTGTAAGGCCTCATGGACGTGAGGTCGATGAGGTGCTGCATTCCCGTGGCGGCGTGGGGTCCCGTGGGAAGCTGCCCCGCGTAAAGGAGTGAGTAGATCGCGAAATACATCGCGTCGTAGTAGTTCTCTTCCTGGTCGGATCCGGGCGGCGCGCTCGAGTACGCACCGTCGAAGCGCGAACGGTACGCCTGCAGGATGGGCGCGTAGACCGGGTCGACGGAGGCGATGGCGACGCCGGCGATTCGCTTGTTGTTGCTTACGATGCTCTGCTGCACGGTCGTGAGGAGGACGTTGTCCCCGACGTTGTACGGGCCTACCAAGTAGAACGGCAGATACGTGCTGTCCGTGTTGCCAAATTCGATGTACTGAATCAATTGGTCGAACTC
>DATJYG010000450.1:0-3954 GCA_035499695.1 Polyangiaceae bacterium | reverse complement strand
AGGAGCTGGCCGACGAGATCCTCAAGCAGAAGCAGCGGATGGGGGACGGCGGCGCGAACGAGGACGAGCAGAGCCTCCTCCACAAGAAGGAGCGCGAGCTCGAGAAGCTCGATCGCGACCTCGATCAGCAGAAGAACGCGGGCCGCCAGCTCGACCGCCTCGACCGCGAGCTCGAGAAGGCCGCCGAGGACCTCATGAAGGACATGGGTCTCTCGGCGCAGGATCTCGACCAGGGGGCCGAGGACATCAACCACATCCAGCAGCAGGAGATGACGCAGGAGCAGAAGGAGCAGTTGCGTCAGAAGCTCGAGGAGATGCGGCAGCTGATGCGCCAGCAGGGCCAGGGCGGCAAGGGCCAGATGGTGCGCCTGCAGCGATTCGGGCGCATGGCGCGCGGTCAGTCGGGGCAGGGCGGTCAGCAGCAGCAGGGCGGTCAGCAGCAGCAGGGCGGGCAGCAGGGCCAGGGCGGCCAGCAGGGTCAGGACGGCCAGCAAGGGCAGAACGGCCAGCAGGGTCAGGGTGGCCAGCAGGGTCAGGGCGGGCAGCAAGGACAGGCCGGCCAGCAAGGTCAGGGCGGACAGCAAGGACAGGGCGGTCAGGGCGGCGAGACGTGGGTGCTCGGCCCGAATGGCGAGAAGCTCCTGATGCTCTCGAAGGGGAGCGGGATGGGGCAGGGCCAGGGTCAGGGACAGCAAGGCAACGGCGGGGAAGGGCAGGGGCAACCCGGACGCGGCTGGGGCGAGGGCCACGACCCGCACGTCTCCGGCGGCGCGACCAACCCGAAGATGGGCACCGAGGACACGCAGGTGCAGGGCGCCGACACGGGGCAGGGCGGCTCGCGCAGCCAGGTGATCCTGGGCGCGGCCGAGCGCGGCTTCGCTTCGCGCGGCTACCGCAAGGTCTACACCGAGTATCACCAGGTCGCCGAGGAGTCGCTCGCGAAGGACGACATCCCGGGCGGCTACCGCTTCTACGTGAAGCGGTACTTCCAGCTCATTCGCCCGCGCGAGGACACTCCATGACCGAGACAGAAGCCGTTCGTGAGCAGGTCACCCTCTTTCGCAAGCGCATCGACGACCTGCGCGGCGAGATTGCCAAGTCGATCGTCGGCAACCGCGAGGTCGTCGACGGCGTCATCACGTGCATGCTCGGGGGAGGGCATGCGCTGCTCGAGGGCGTGCCGGGGCTGGGCAAGACGATGCTCGTACGCACCCTCGCCGAGACGCTGTCGCTCACCTTCTCGCGCATCCAGTTCACGCCGGACCTCATGCCGGCCGACATCCTGGGCACGACGGTCATCGACGACACACAGGCGGGCGGCAAGTCGTTCGAGTTCAGGAAGGGTCCCGTCTTCGCGAACATCGTGCTCGCCGACGAGGTGAACCGCGCGACGCCGAAGACGCAGAGCGCGCTCCTCGAGGCGATGCAAGAGCACCGCGTGAGCGTCGGCAAGCGCACCTACACGCTCGACGAGCCGTTCGTGGTGCTCGCGACGCAGAATCCGCTCGAGATGGAGGGCACGTACCCGCTGCCCGAGGCGCAGCTCGACCGGTTCTTCTTCAAGCTGCACGTGCCTTTCCCCGGGCGCGACGAGCTGCACCAGATCCTGGACCTCACGACGGGGACGGGGGTGGAGAAGCGACAGCCGGTGCTCAACCGCGAGGACATCCTCGCGATGCAGCAGCTCGTGCGTCAGGTGCCCGTCGCGCGCCACGTGCAGGACTACGCGATCCGCGTCGTGCAGGCGACGCACCCGGACGGCCCCGAAGCGCCCGAGCTCGTGAAGCGCTTCGTGCGCTACGGGAGCTCGCCGCGCGGGGCGCAGGCGCTGCTCCTCGCCGCGAAGATTCGCGCGCTCTTCGACGGCCGCTTCGCCGCGAGCGTCGACGACGTGCGCGGCGCGGTGCACGCGGCGCTCCGGCACCGCATCCTGCTCAACTTCGAGGGCGAGGCCGAGGGCATCAAGACCGACCAGACCATCGACGCGATTCTCAAGGCCGTGCCCGAGGGCAAGGCGGAGAAGGCGGCGGTCGCCGCCAACTAGCCGGCGTCAATGGGCCTGCTCGACGTCCTCCCCTGGCGTCGCGAGAAGAAGGTCGCCGTCGCCAAGGACGACGACCTCGTCGACGACGAGTTCCAGCGCAAGGTCGTCTACCTCGCGCTGGTGAGCCGTCGCGTCTTCGCCGGGCGCTTGCGCGCCGAGCGCCGCACCAAGAAGAGTGGCAGCGGCGTCGAGTTCGCCGATCACCGCGACTACCAGCCGGGTGACGACTTCCGCACCCTCGACTGGAACGTCTATCAGCGCTTCGACCGGTTGCTCGTCCGCCTCTACGAAGAAGAGGAGGACCTGGCCATCTACTTCATCGTCGACGCGAGCCGCTCGATGGGCTTCGGCGACGGGAGCAAGCTCCGCTACGCCAAGAAGGTGGCTGCGGCGCTGGCGTACGTGGGCCTCGCGAACCTCGATCGCGTGAGCATCGTGACGACGACGGACCACGTGTCGGGACGCATGCCCGAGACTCGCGGCAAGGCGCGCATCTTCAAGGCGTTCCGGTTCCTCCGCGCCGTCCAGGCCGACGGCACCACCGACCTCGGCGACGCGATGAAGACCTTCGTCGCGCAGAACAAGCGCCGCGGCCTGGCGGTGCTCATCAGCGACCTCTACGACCCCCGCGGCTTCGAGAAGGGCATCAACGTCCTCCGGTACAACAAGTTCGACCCGTTCGTCGTGCACGTGGTCGACCCGACCGAGGGCAAGCCGAAGCTCAACGGCGACGTGCTCGTCTACGACTGCGAGACGGGTGACGAGCGAGAGGTCACCGTGACGCAGAAGGTGCTCACGCGATTCGGCGAGGCGTACGAGAAGTACCTCGCCGAGGTCGAGCGCTACTGCGCCACGCACCAGGTCCCGTACGTGCGCGCGGGCATCGAGGTGCCGTTCGACGAGATGATCCTGCGCGTCTTCAGGCGCGGAGGGTTCCTGCGGTGATCTTCGCGGGGCTTCCGATCGCGGAGCTCGTCGCCATCTTCGCGGCGGTCGGCTTCGGGGTGCTGGTGCTCTACATCCTGAAGCTGCGGCGGCGCGTCGTGGCGGTGCCGTTCTCGCCGCTCTGGGAGCGGATCCTCCGCGACAAGGAGGCGACGAGCCTCTTCTCGAAGCTGAAGCGCCTGCTCTCGCTCCTCTTGCAGCTCGCGCTCCTGGCGCTGCTCGTCCTCGCGCTGGGGGACCCGCGCGCTGCCGAGAGCTTGATCAAGGGGCGCAACGTGGTGGTGCTCCTCGACGCCAGCGCCTCGATGCAGGCGACCGACGGATCGCCCACGCGCCTCGATGCGGCGAAGGACGAGGTGAAGCGGATCATCCGTGGCCTCGGCGGCGCCGACCGGATGCTCGTGGCGCAGATGGACGCCATGGTCACGCCGCTCGGGCCGATGACGGGGGACACCTCGGCGCTCGAGCGCGAGCTCGACGGAGTGCGGGCGACTGACGCGCGTGCCGACTTCCCGCGCGCCCTGCGCTTCGCCACCGACGTGCTTCGCGGCGCCGACCGCGGCGAGATCGTGGTCGTCTCCGATGGCGCCCTGGGCGACGCGAGCGACGCGTCCGGAGCGGTCCACCTCGGCGACGCCGCGCTCTCCTACGTGAAGGTCGGCAAGAGCAGCCGCAACGTGGGCGTCACGCAGTTCTCGGTCCGCCGCTACCCCCTCGACAAGAGCCGCTACGAGGTGATGCTGGAGCTCACGAACACCGGCTCCGAGCCCGAGGACGTCGAGCTGCAGCTCCTCGGCGACGGCGCGCTCGTGGACCTGACCAAGCTTCGCCTGCAGCCCGGCGAGCGGCTCCCGAGGTTCTACCCGCAGCTCTCGGGGGCGAGCCGGACGCTCGAGGCCAAGATCGCCCTCGTGGACGGGGGCCACGACGCCTTGCCGGCCGACGACCACGCGTACGCGCTGCTG
>DATJYG010000449.1:0-2116 GCA_035499695.1 Polyangiaceae bacterium | reverse complement strand
GACCCGGCTCCTAGGCCGCCGCCCGTGGCGGCGCCTTGGCGGGCGCCGGCGTGATGCCGGCCAGCAGCTCGCGGTTGGTCACGTGCTGCCCGGCTTCGTCCAGATCCACCTCGCCGTCGCGCAGGAGCTGGAGCACCGATTCGTCGATCGACTGCATGCCCTCGCGCTTGCCGGTCTGGATCACCGAGCCGAGCTGGAAGGTCTTCTTCTCGCGCACCAGCGCCGACACCGCGCCGTTCGAGACCAGCACCTCGAGCCCCAGCGCGCGGCCGCGTCCGTCGCGTCGTCTGAGCAGCCGCTGGGCGAGCACCGCCTTGAGCGACTCGGCCAGCATCAGCCGCACCTGCGCCGCCTTCTCGCCTTCGAACGAGTCCAGGATCCGATCCACCGTCTGTGACGCGCTCATGGTGTGGAGCGTGCCGAGCACGAGCTGCCCGGTCGCGGCCGCGGTGATGGCGAGCGCCATCGTCTCCGGGTCGCGCATCTCGCCCACCAGGATCACGTCGGGGTCCTGACGGAGGATCGCGCGCAGCCCGGTGGCGAAGGTGAAGCCCGTGCGCACGTTCACCTGGCCCTGCGTGAGCCCGGAGATCTCCACCTCGATGGGATCCTCGAGGGTCATCACGTTGACCTCGGTGGGGTCGATGAGCTGCATCAACGCATAGAGCGTCGACGTCTTGCCCGCGCCGGTGGGCCCGCTGGTGACGACGAACCCCTGGGGGCGCTGCGCGGCGTCGCGCAGGATCCGCTGCATCGCCGGCTCCACCCCGAGGTCCTGGAACGCGATGATCTGCTGACTCGAGAGGATCCGGAGCACGACCTTCTCGCCCTGGGACGCGGGGAAGGTCGAGCAGCGCAGGTGTACCCGCCGGCCGCCGTCCAGGTCGATCGCGATCTGTCCGTCTTGCGGCAGGCGTCGCTCCGCGATGTCCATGCGGGCGAGCACCTTCACGCGCGAGACCACGTTGGGTGCCACGACGTTGGCGATCGGCTGCACGTCGACCAGGGCGCCATCGACCCGGAAGCGCACGTGCAACATGTCGTGCTTGGGCTCGAGGTGGATGTCGCTGGCCCGCTGGGACACGGCGAGGCGCACCAGCTCGTTCACGATGGCGACGGCGTCGCCGGAGATGGGATCCATGCGCGCGGGGGACACGTCGGGGACCAGATTACGCCGGGATGGCAGAATAGGACGAGCCGATGGTTGCAAAGCGACGACGCCGGCGGCCCCCGCTCGACAAAGAGCTTCGCCCGCCGCGCGAGGTCACTCGGGATCTCTATCTCGTGTGGCGCTCGCCCCGAATCGGGCAGGGCAACCCCCATCGCCTGACCAACGCAGTCTGGTCGTGGCTCGCGCGCGCGAGCGAGCTCTCCGGGTACCAGGCGAATCAGCACTTCGAGGGCCCCTCGTCGCTGCTGGTCGGCCCCGCCTGGTGCTGCCAGCGCTTCGGACAGTCGCGGACGACCCTGGCCGACGGGCGGACCGTGCGCATCGCGGGCGAGCACGAGGATCACTACGACCCCGACTTCTTCATCTACAACGACGTGATCGTCGAGGACGGATCGGGGGGCATCCAGATCTACGGCTACCCGTACGACGTCTTCGAGCCGACCGATTTCCACTCGGCGACCCTGGTGAGCGACGACGTCGTCGTCATCGGCAACCTCAGCTACGCGGAGCGGCGCCGCCCCGCAGAGACTCCGGTCGTACGGCTCGACACGCGGACCTTCCAGATGCACTCCGTGAAGACCGAGGGAACGCCGCCGGGATGGCTCCACGGCCACGAGGCGACCGTGTCGGAGGATGGGCGCGCCATCGTCGTGTCGGGCGGGAAGCTCTCGATCGAGCAGGACGGCCAGCGGACGCTGATCGACAGCCCCGACGACTGGTCGCTCGACGTCCAGTCATTCCGGTGGACGCGCCTCACCGAGCGGCGGTGGGAGCAGTGGGAGCTTCGGCGGGAGGACGGCCGCGGCAACGAGCTGTGGAAGCTCGACATGGCGATGCGATACGGCACGCTCCACGAGCGCCTCGATCGCACGCTCTTCAAGGGTCTGGGGGATCCGAAGGCGGTGCTCGACAAGCGGCCCCTGCACGAGTCGCGCTACTCGCCGC
>DATJYG010000448.1:0-5168 GCA_035499695.1 Polyangiaceae bacterium | reverse complement strand
CGTGCGATCGCGCCGACGAGCTCGCGCAGCGCGCCCGCCTCGGGCACAGCTGGTCGCAGCTCGCCGCGCGCCTCGCCGTGTACGTCGACCTCGGCGCGCTCGATCTCGCGCGCGAGCTGCTCGACGCGAATCCCATCGGCCCGGACGCGCCCGCGGCACACCGCGCGCAGCGGCTCTCGCTCGAGGCGATGCTCGCGCTGGCGGAAGGGGAGCGGCCGGAGGTCATCGAGCGCATCGCGAGCGAGGGGCTCGCGCTGCCGCGGCTCGATGCGCCCTCGCGTCTGGCGCTCACCATCATCCGCGCGCAGGCGCTCCTCGCGCGCGGCCGGGCCGACGAGGCGGAGCGCCAGGCCGTGGAGCTCGTGGCGCTCGCGGCGCGCGGCGCGAACTTCCCGCTCGCGGCGCAGGCGATGGCGCTCGCCGCCCGCGCCACCAGTCGGCCCGAGGCTGCGCTCCTCCGGTGGCTCGGCGCGCTGGCGCTGTCGGTCAACGGCTCGTCCGCGCGCGGAGAGCACGAGGCGATGGCCGCGCTCGCGACCGAGCCGGAGCCCATCGGTTCGCTGTCGCGCACGGCGCTGGCGGTCGCGCGCGAGCGGCTCCTGGAACGTGCGCCCGCGGAGCTGCGCCCCACGCTCAAGCGCACGTTGCGGGCCGTCGAGGCGCGCCTGGCCACGGCGAAGCAGGCGCGCCGCGTCGAGGTGGAGACGGCGCTCGCACCGGACGTCGTCCGCGCCAAGGAGGAAGTGGGGCTCGTCGGATCGTCGCCGCCCCTCGTGCGCGCAGTCGTCACCGTGGCGCGCGCCGCGCGCAGCGACACGAGCCTCGTCATCACGGGCGAGACCGGCAGCGGCAAGGAGCTGTTCGCTCGTCTCACGCATCGTCTCTCGGGGCGGGCCGGCGGTCCCTTCGTGGCCATCAACTGCGCCGCCATCCCCGAGCCGCTGCTCGAGGCGGAGCTCTTCGGCCACGAGCGCGGCGCCTTCACGGGCGCCGAACGCACGCGTCCCGGGCTGTTCGTCGAGGCGCAGAGCGGAACGCTCTTCCTCGACGAGGTCGGAGAGATGAGCCGGGCGATGCAGGCGAAGCTGCTCCGCGTGCTCGAGGAACGCGAGGTGCGCCCCGTCGGCGGCACCAAGGCGCGCAAGGTCGACGTGCGCGTCATCGCGGCGACGCACAGGGAGCTGACCGGCATGGTCTCCACGGGCGCGTTCCGCGAGGACCTCTACTACCGGCTCGCCGCGATCACCGTGCGCGTGCCGAGTCTGCGCGAGAGGCCCGAGGACATCCCGGTGGTCGCGCGGGCCCTGCTCGCCCGCGAGCCCTCCGCCGAGAACAAGCGGCTCGACGTGCCTGCCCTCACGGCGCTGAGCGAGCACGCGTGGCCGGGCAACGTCCGCGAGCTCGCCAACGTGCTGGCCGTCGCGACGTCGCTCGTGGATGGCGACATGATCTCGGGCGACGAGGTGCGCGAGGCCATCCGGTCGAGCGGCGCACGCGCAGGCTCGCGCGGGGAGCGCCCGCTGGAAGAGACGAGCGTCGCCACCCTGCGCGCCCGTCACCGTGCCGAGCTGCGCGAGCTCGTGGGCCGCGCGATCGCCGCCGCCGACGGCAACAAGCTGCGGGCGGCGCAGGCCCTCGGCATCAGTCGCCAGGGGCTGTATCGCATCCTGGCGGAGCTCGACGCGGGGTGAGCGCCATCACACATCATGCGACCGGAGAGGGTTTGGCACGTGCATCGCACTAGCTGGCTGCAGGAGGTCCTGACGGTCGTCATGCCTCGAAAATTCCTGACTTTCCGCGGGGGAGTCGCCCCCATGGCCGTGGGCTTCGGCCCCCTGCTGCTGCTCGCCCTCGTCGCAGCTTGCTCCGACGACACGACCAATCAGCAGACGAAGCCGATCGAGCTGGGGATGACCAACACGATGGCGCCCTACTACAGCGACATGGAGCTGACGCTCTACCAGGCGCAGATGCCGGTGCAGCTCCCGGTGCGCAAGCCGACGTCCAACGAGATGTCGGCTCTCTCCAAGGCGGTGGCGCCGTACCCACGCACGCCGTTCCTCACGGCGGAGGACGAGAGCGTCGAGGTCCACTACACGATCTCGAACATCGACAGCCAGCAGCACGTCGTGTGGCTGCTCATCGACCCGTGGAACGAGTTCGTGCGCTGGGACCCGGGCGTCTCCGTCGTGAGCGACGAGGAGACCACGCCCAACTGGGGATACGACCTGCCCTTCGTCGTTCCCGCGAAGTCGCGCATCGACGGGACGCTGACGCCCGACGACATGCACGAGATCGCGATCAAGCTCGCGTCCGTCGAGAACATGCTCGCCAGTCCTCAGGCGAAGGCGGCGGCTGCGGCTGCCATGGCGGACGCGGGAGGCACGGCGCCCGACGATCCGAACGCGACCGACAACAACCAGGGCTTCGACCCGACCACGTCCGCGAACAACATCATGAACCCGCAGAACCGGTCCAACGGCGGCGACGTGCTCTACACGCCGTGGATCCCCTCCGAGATCGCGGGCCTCACCGGGTTCGACCTCGGCATCCGCACCACGGAGGCCGCGAACGTGGCCGTCGAGATCTCGATGCAGATCCAGGATCTGCAGGGCAACCGGTTCGTCGCGGGCGACTCCACCGACCCGCAGATCGGCATGCCGCCCGTGATCCTCAGGCCGCCGGGCGCGCGCTGAGAAGCTGACTACTGACCGCTCAGCGAGGCGCACGCCTTGTCGAGCGGGCTCAGTGTGATCTGCGACGCGCACGTGCCCTGCGCCTGCGTGGTGGCCTTGTCGCACAGTCCGCCGGCGCAGTCGGTGTCGAGCGTGCACGGGTTCCCGTCGGGCGACAGGGGTCCGCACGAGGCGAACGGACTGCCCGCGCCCTGGCACGTGAGCCCGTCGCCGCACGGCTTCCAGCCGGGGTTGCACCCCTGGCCCATCGCGCCTTCCAGCGCGCACGTCTGCGCCATCGGGTCGCAGAAGTAGCCGTCGGTGCACACCGCGGACTCCGCCGTGCACGAGCCGCCCGGCTGCACCGTCGTCGGCGCGTAGCACTTGCCCATGTTGGTGGTCGATCCGTACGGGATGACGCACACGAGCCCGTCGGCGGAGCTGCAGTCGTAGTCGGTGGCGCACGCGGTCCGCGCCTCGCCGGGACCGCTGAAGATCTGCGTGCCGCACGTCGTCGCGAGCTCGTCGAGCTGCTTCACCGTGATCGTCGTCGATGCGTACACCTGCTGCGCGAGCTGGATGCACGTCGGCGCGTTCTTGGCGACGTACGTCGTCCCCTGCGGCTGGTTTGCGATGCACGCGGCGGCCTCGCCGAGCTCGCAGCTGTAGCTGTTCTTCGCGCCACACGCGCTCACCACCGCCTGCGTGCAAACGGCCTGCGCGTACGCGTTGCAGAACGCCTTCACGTCCGGGTACTGCGACGGATCCCCGGAGCTCGAGCCGCCGCCGTCCGACCCCGAGCCAGAGCTCGAGCCGGAGCCCGACGCCGCGCCCGAGATCGTGGAGGCATCGGCACCCTGCGCGCACGCCGCGGCGCCCGCGGCGACCATGACCATCAGTACGAGAAAGGAACGCATCTCACTCACCCCTTCACTGCGGAGGCACCACGACGTGATTGATCGGCGCGAGGTTCTGCCCCGCCGGATACCCGTAGGACACGTAGCCCGTCATGATTCGCGTCTCGGGCGAGCCCCAGCCCCACACCGTGAGGGCGAAGGGCTGCGAGGAGCTCGCCTCGTGGCGACCGTTGTCGCACGCACCCTGCTTCTCGAAGTCGTGCCGCACGAGATCGACGCGCGTCATCTCGTACTCTTCGCTGCCATCGACCGGGGTCCAGCCGCCGATCGTGCCTGCGCAGTCGAGCTTCACGTCGGCGAAGCTCCCGCTCTGCTTCGCGCGGACGAACACGAGGTCCGTCTCGGGGTAGGTCGGGTCGGTGAAGAAGATGTACCCCGTCTGCCACTGCGGCGTGGGCACGACGCGCACGACGTCCGGGTCTCCGTAGCCCTGCGCGTCCGAGCTCGTGCCGAGGTTGTTCGCTCCGCTCATGAACGAGAGGAAGAGGAACGGATGCTGCTCGTCCTGGCTGCGCACCACGAAGGGCGTGTCGGTGTGAAACTCGGCGATCTGTCCCTTCGCCAGCGTGCTCGGCCCGCCCACCGGCGGGTCGTACGAGAGCTGCGTCCCGTCGACGGCGCCGACCAGGCGCCAGAGGCGGTTCTCGGGGAACTGGGTGCGCTGCCGGTACCCGGCGGCGACGTAGGTGCTCCCCATCTGCTGCACGCTCGGGATCTGCTGCTCGGAGTGGTCGCAGCAGCACTGCGCGCCGACGTCGAGGCAGGTGAAGCCGCCGAAGACGCCGACGGGCTTGTTGCTCTGGATGGGCGAGCCCGTGAGCTCGTGCTGCTGCGTGAACTGGAGCACCTGCCCCGCGTGCAGCTCGTAGGTCGCCTTCTGACCGGCCTTCACGGCGGCGAAGCCGACGCCGGGATTCACGTCCACCGTGGGCACCATGGTCACGGTCGTCCCGTCCTCGACGGCGACGACGTCGAGCGAGGGCTCGTTGTTGCCGAAGTCCTGGCCCACGAGCTGGTATGCGCTCGCGGCGATGTAGTTCGTCCCCCAGGCGCCCGTCGGCGAGAGCAACGTGGCTCCCGTGACCGCCGCCGAGCCGCCGCCGTAGGGGAGCATCTGGTAGGCGGCGACCGGCTGATCGGTGCGGATGCGGAAGGCCTCGCCGAAGCCGGAGCCGTGCGTCTGCGTGAGCGCCGACAGGGCCGGCTTCACGGGGCAAGGCACCGGGTCGTTCGAGTAGATGTTCGCCTTGCCGGGCTTGGGCGGGCCGGCCAGGAAGAGGATCGCCACGTCACCGGGTGCGATGCCGGCATTCGGATCGAAGTCGGCGTACGTGAGCGACTCCCCGGTGCCGCGCGGGGTCTTCGCGAACTGCGACAGGTCGATGAGCGTCCCGTCGAACTGGGCGTCGACGTGCGCGGGGTACGTGGGCGACGAGTTCGCGAGGTAGACGACGAAGCAGCCGTTGTCGGCGTCGAAGGTGCCGTCCATGTGCACGGCGAGGTACTCGCAGCCGAGCGAGGAGGAACCCTGGCCGGAGCAATGGTGGATGGCCGCGTCGTCGTCGACGAAGGACGG
>DATJYG010000447.1:0-13062 GCA_035499695.1 Polyangiaceae bacterium | reverse complement strand
CCGCCGATGGTGAACACCCACAAGAACGCGAGGGCGTAGAGCATCGGCGTGTCGAGGTGGATGCGACCCTTGTACATGGTCGTGATCCAGTTGAAGACCTTGATCGCGGTCGGGATCGCGATGAGGAACGTGATGGCGCTGAAGATCGAGCCGGCGAGCAGCGACTGCCCGGCGACGAACATGTGGTGACCCCACACGAGGAAGCCGAGGAACGCGATGGCGAGGCTCGAAACGGCGATGAACTTGTAGCCGAAGATGCGCTTCCGCGAGAAAACCGGGATGATGTCGCCGATCACGCCGAAGCCCGGCACGACCATGATGTACACGGCCGGGTGCGAGTAGAACCAGAAGAAGTGCTGGAACAGCACCGGATCGCCGCCGAGCGTCGGGTCGAAGATGCCGATGTGGAGCGTGCGCTCGACCATCATCATGAGCAGCGTGATGCCGATGACGGGCGTCGCGAGCACCTGAATCAGCGCGGTCGAATACAGCGCCCAGGTGAAGAGCGGCATCCGGAACCAGCCCATGCCGGGCGGACGGAGCTTGTGGATCGTGACGATGAAGTTCAGCCCCGTGAAGATGGAGCTGAAGCCGAGGATGAACGCGCCCATCGCCGCGGGGATGACGTTCGTCTGCGTCGTCGTGCTGTACGGCGCGTAGAAGGTCCAGCCGGTGTCGGCGGCGCTCGTGACGAGCGACGTGAGCATGCAGACGGCGCCGAGGACCCAGAGGTAGTAGCTCGCGAGGTTCAGCTTCGGGAACGCCACGTCCTTCGCGCCGAGCTGCAGCGGCAGCGCGATGTTGCCGAGCGCGGCCGGAATGCCCGGGATGATCACGAGGAACACCATGATGGCGCCGTGCATCGTGAACATCTGGTTGTACGTGTCGTGCTCGATGATCGTCTTGCCCGGCGTGAGGAGCTCGGTGCGGAGGATCAGCGCGAACGTGCCGCCGAGCGCGAACGCGGTGAGCACGGAGGCGAGGTACATCACGCCGATGCGCTTGTGGTCGAGCGTGAGGAGCCACGACGCGATGCCCTTGTCGTGGGTGAGGTAGTTGTCGCTGTCCGAGCTGCTCGGTGTGGCGACGACGTCGGCGGTGGTACTGGGGGATGCCATATGAGCGGCTCCTTCGGACTTACTTGAGGCTCTTGATGTACTCGATGATTCCGCTCAGCTGGCGATCGCTGAGCTTGCCCTGGTAGGTCGGCATCGAGGGTGGGTAGGTGTCGACGACCTTGGCTTGCGGGTCCAAGATCGATTCGCGGATGTAGTTTTCGTCGACCGCGAGGCTCTTTCCGTCGGTGAACTTCTCGGTGCGCCCGAACATGCCCTTCCAGGTGGGGCCGATGAGGCGCGTGCCGTCGATCGTGTGACACGTCGAGCAGCCCTGCTTTTGGTAGAGCAGCTTGCCGAGCTCGGGGAGCGGAATGTCCTCGAGCTTCTTCTTCTGCTCGGCGAGCCACTTCTCGTAGTCGCCCGGCGCGTGGACGATGACGTGGCTCAGCATGTCGGAGTGCGAGGTGCCGCAGTATTCCGCGCAGAAGATCGGAAAATCGCCGACCTTCGTCGCTTGGAACCAGAGGTCGGTGTAGCGCCCCGGCACGGCGTCCATCTTCACGCGGAAGTTCGGGAGATAGAGGCTGTGGAGCACGTCCACCGAGTGGATGACGACGCGCACCGGGACGTTCACCGGAACGTGCAGCGCGTCCTCCGTCCCGTGCGGGTAGTCGAAGAGCCACTTCCACTTCTGACCCGTCGCCTGGATCTCGAGCGCGCCCTTCGGCGGCGTGCGCAAGCTGACGAAGCCCTGGAAGCCCCAGACGAAGAGCGCCACCACGATGAACATCGGGATCACCGACCAGGTGATCTCGAGCGTCGTGTTGTGCTCGGAGCTCGGCTCGGCGTGCTCGTTCGCCTCGCGCGACTTCGCGCGGTAGACCCGCACGAAATAGAACATCGCTGCGAAGATCGCGACGGCGAAGATCACCGAGCCCCACACCATGAACATGTAGAGCCAGTCGGTGTCGTGGGCGGTGACGGACGCGTCGAGCGGCATCCAGAACTCGTCCGATTCCGGGAATTTCGGCAAGTTCGTCGCGGGCTGGAGCAAAAGGAGCGGGGAGACCATGGTCATCACGTGCTTTCGGCGGTGCGGCGCCGCTTCTTCAAGTCGGCTCGCCAGAGGACGGTCAAGAAGGCGCCGAGCAGCACGACGCTGATGGCGCCGCCGACGCGCATCACGTTCGCGGCGATGGGCGCGTAGCGGCCCTCGGTCGCATCGTAGTGAAAACAGTAGAGAACCAAGCGGTCGAACGGGTTCCCAATCTTGCCCTGCGCCGCTTCGAGCAGCGCGAGCTTGAGCTTCGACGGCGGGTACTCGATGCCGTAGAGGTAGCGGACGATGTGGCCGTCGGGGCTCGCGACCGCCATCGCCGACGGATGCGCGTATTGCTTCTGCGCTTCGTCGTATTGGTAGCCGAAGCCGAGCGCGCGCCCGTATTCGGCGACGCTCGCCTCGCTGCCGGTCAAGAAATGCCAGCCGTCGGCCGCCTCGGGGCGCCCGTATTGCGCCAGGTAGCGGCGCTGCGTCTTCAGGGCTTTTTCGGGCGTCTCGTCGTGGTCGATGCTCACCGTGACGATGCGGAACTCTTTGCCCGGCGTGTAGCCGAGCTGCTTCAACCCGCCGACCAGGCCGTTCAGCATCAAGCTGCACAGCATCGGACAATTCGAATAGTTGAAGGTGAGAATGACCGGGTGCTTGCCGTCGAAGTACTGGCCGATCGTCACCGCCCGGCCGCGCTCGTCCTTGAACGCGATGTCCGGCGGGACCTTCGAGCCGAGGTGCTCCTTGACCTCGACGCCCTGCACCTGCCTCGGCGGCGCGTCGGTCGGATCGGCGCGCTCGTCGGACGACACCGGATGCGCCGCGGCCGGAGCTGCGAGGAGCAGGCCGGCCACGAGTACCGCCCGCGCGAGAGAACGGAAACTAACCATCCGTGGGTTTGGGAGCGTGAGCGGACGGCGCGTGGGCCTTCGCCGAGGCGACGGTGCCGGGCGGCGCCGGAGCCTTGTCGTTCGCCGCCGTGGGCGACGGTGCGGCGGACGGTGCCGCCTCGGGTGAACCGGACCCGGCCGGAGCGGCGCTCGGCGGGGGAGCCGGCGTCGCGCTCGTCGGATCGCGGGTGAGCTCGGCGAGCACCTTCATCTTGGCGCGCTCGATCGGAATCGAGAGGAGGCCCTTCGATTTGTCCGTCCAGGTCGGACGCGCTTCGAGCTTGCCGACCTGGGCGCTCCGGAGGTCCCGATATTCCCGCTGCGCGAGCGATTGGCGTTGATCGACCACGCCTTGGACGGAGTAGCGGACGAGCGCCGTCACCGCGAAGGCGACGCTCAGCGTCGCGAACAGACCCACGGCGACGATGGTTCCGAGGGCGCCCGTATTGACCTTGTCGTTTTCGGTGGCCATTCGTGTGTACGCCCCTACTAGAGATTCTCGAAGGCGAGCGACTGCTCGAGTCGCGGATCCTTGGTCGGGATCAGGTTCTTCTTGCCGGCTTCGCGCGCGGCGCCGGCGACGAGAGCGCTCAGAATGCCGACGAGCGCGAGGAGGTCCATCGGGCGCAGATCGGGCTCCACGTCGATGGCCGGCAGCACGAGCCAGTACATGTCGATGTACACCATCGCCAGCATCCAGAAGCACCAGAACGCGAGCGTCGTCTTGTTGCGCTTGATGTGGCGCGAGAGGAGTCCGAAGAACGGAATCACGAAGTGGCCGAAGAGCAGCGTCCAGGAGACGTTGCCCCAGCCGCCCGCGAAGCGCTGCTTGAACCAAGCCGTTTCTTCCGGGAGGTTCGCGTACCAAATCAGCATGAACTGCGAGAAGCCGATGTACGCCCAGAAGATGGTGAAGGCGAACAGCATCTTCCCGAGGTCGTGATAGTGCTCCGCGGTCACGCTCTTCGCGAGGCGTCCCTTCTGCTGGAGCCACATCAAGGACAGAATCAGCGTGACGTGCACCGAGAGCACGCAGCTCGCGAAGAAGTACACGCCGAACATCGTGCTGAACCAGCGCGGCTGCACCGACATGATGAGGTCGATGGCGCAGAAGGTGACCGTCAGCGCGAAGACGATCATCGCCGGACCGGAGATGCGGGCCATCGCGGGCACGAGCTCGGGTCCGCCCGTCTCGTCCTGCCGGCGTGAACGCGAGAGGTAAAAGCGCGAGAGCCACGTCCAGAACCCGAAGTAGACGAGCATGCGGACGAGGAAGAAGCCGGGGTTCAGGTAGCCGGCCTTGTGCTCGAGCGCGTGATCGGCGGCGACCATCGCCTTGTCGGCCCAGAGGTAGACGACCGGCTTGCCCATCATCACCGGCACGACGAGCGGCAGCGACAGCACGCCGAGGAGCGGCGCGTTCGCGGCGAACACCTCGCCGATGCGCCGCACCACGATGCTCCAGCGCGCGTTCACGAGGTTCTGCAGGGTCACCCAAAACACGCTGCCCGCGGTGACGGCGAGGCCGACCCCGAACGCCGCGAGGTAGCCGTGCGACCAGCGCTTGAGGTCGTCGCCCTCCGACGCCCCGAGCCCGATGGACGCGGCGAGGCAGATGACGGCGAGGCCCGCCGCCTTCGCGAAGAGCGCGCCGGACTCGTTACCGAGGCGGATGCTGTCCGAGAATCCCTCGACATCGACGCGCGCGGCCGCGTCTTCCGGGACCTGCGGCTTCTTCGCCGAACCTTCCGGCTTCGCTGCGGTGGCGCCCGTCTTCGTTTCCGACGAGCTCTTCTTGGGACCTTTTTTCGCGGTTGCCATGTCGTTTCACAGACCGGAGCGTTCGGCGAGCGCGGTGTCGGCGAGCTTGGCCGCGTGGCTTCGCTCGAGGGCGCGCAGGTACAGAATGATGGCCCAGCGATCGCTCGTGGGGATTTGCGGGCCGTATGCCGGCATGTTGCGGATGCCGTGCGTGATGGTGTTGAAGATCTCGCCGACCGGCATGTCGCGGATGCGCTCGTCGGTCAGGTTCGAGGGCGGCGTCCACGTGCCTTCCGCGAGCTCCTCGGCGCGCTTGGCGATCATGCCGTTGCCCTCGCCGCCGAAGCCGTGGCACGGCGTGCAGTAGATGCCGAAGCGCTGCTGGCCGCGCTGCATCGCCGCCTCGTCCACGCGGAACGCCGGGGGGAAGGTGCGGGCGAACACGCCGTTCTGCTGGCCGCGGTAGAAGTGATCGTCCTCGTGGAGCTCGCCGACGGCGACCGTCTCGGGGTCGGGCACGCGGTCCGCACGCCCGTCGGGGAACACCGGGTTTTCGCGCTGCGCCTTGTATTTGGGCTGCGCGTCCATGTCCTGGATGATGTGGATGCGGGTCGAGCGCGACTTCGTGTAGCGGGCCTTCGCCGAGAGCGCGAACGGAACCGCCGACGCCACGGTCACGATGACGAGCGCGTAGATGATGCCGGTCGGCAGCTTGTCGGAGGTGGTCCGGTCCTCGAGCACGCTCTCGATCCCGACCGGGTGCGTCCCTTCGATCAGGGTCTTCGTGTCGTCCTCGTCGAACTTCGGGTCGGCCGCCTCGATGAAGAGGAAGAAGCGATCGTCCGTCGCGCGCGCGAAACGCCGCACCTGGTCGAGCGGATGCGACGGGAACGGCAGGTTATTCAGAACGAGCATCGCGACGAGCGCCGTGAGGCCGCTGAAGAGCACCGTGAGCTCGAACATGATCGGCACGTTCGCCGGGATGCTCCACGTGGGCTTGCCGCTGATGATCCAGGGGTAGTCGTACGCGTTCGTCCACCACTGGAGCAGGATGGCGGTCGCGAGGCCGGTCAAGCCGGCGCCGAGCACGATCCACGGCAGGATCGTCATGCGGATGCCCATGGCCTTGTCGATGCCGTGGACGGGGAAGGGCGTGAACGTGTCCCAGCGCGAGAACCCGGCGTCGCGGATCTTGCGCGAGGCGGCCAGAAGCTCGGCCGGCGTCTTGTACTCGGCGAGCAGGCCGTGGAGCGGCGCCGGGCCGGTCTCGGCCGACGTGTCGGTGGCGTCCGTGTCGTGGCTCATCTCAGACTCCCACCGCCGCTTGCTTGTGGTGCTCCACGTCCTTGCCGCTCGGCAGCGCGTGGTCGTGCGCGTGCGCGGCGGGGTGGAAGGCTTTGACCTCCGCCATCGCCACCATCGGCAGGTAACGACAGAACAAGAGGAACAGCGTGAAGAAGAGGCCGAAGCTTCCGCCGAGCGTCATGTAGTCGAACGGGGTCGGGATGAAGTAGCCCCAGCTCGACGGCAAGAAGTCGCGTGCGAGCGAGGTGCAGATGATGACGAAGCGCTCGAACCACATGCCGACGTTGATGACCATGCCGATGAGCAGCGTCGCGACCGGGCTCGTGCGGACGGCCTTGAACCAGTGGAGCTGCGGGCTCAGGACGTTGCACGTGATCATCGTCCAGTACGCCCAGGCGTAGGGGCCGAACGCGCGGTTGATGAACGTGAAGCCTTCGTAGGAGTTGCCCGAGTACCAGGCGATGAAAAACTCCATGCCGTACGAGTAACCGACGAGCAGACCCGTCGCGATGAGCACCTTGTTCATCAGCTCGAGGTGCTTGATCTGGATGATGCGCTTCAGGCCGAAGAACTGCCGCGCGGGCACCGCGAGCGTCACCACCATCGCGAAGCCGCCGAAGATGGCGCCCGCGACGAAGTAGGGCGGGAAGATCGTCGTGTGCCAGCCGGGCAGCTGCGCCGTCGCGAAGTCGAAGGAGACGACGGAGTGCACGCTGAGCACGAGGGGCGTCGCGAGCGCCGCGAGCAGGAGGTACGCGCGCTCGTAGCGGTGCCACTGGCGCGAGGAACCGCGCCAGCCCATCGCGACGACGCCGTAGCAGAGCCGGCGCCAGAACGTCGTCGCCCGATCCCGGAACGTCGCGAAATCCGGAATCATGCCCATGTACCAGAACACGATCGAGATCGTCGCGTAGGTGCTCACCGCGAAGATGTCCCACTCGAGCGGGCTCCGGAACTGCGGCCACATGTCCATCTGATTCGGGATGGGCATCATGTAGTAGGGCAGCCACGGGCGGCCGATGTGGATGCCGGGGAAGATACCGGCGCAAATCACGGCGAAGATCGTCATCGCCTCGGCGAAGCGGTTGATCGCCGTGCGCCAGCTCTGCCGGAGCAGGAACAGAATCGCGCTGATCAGCGTGCCGGCGTGGCCGATACCGATCCAAAAGACGAAGTTTACGATCGGGAAGCCCCACGCGACGGGCATCATGTTGCCCCACGTGCCGATGCCGTTCCAAACCGCCCAGCCGATGCTGCTGAGGAAGATGGTCAGGATGACGAGCGCACACGCGAAAGCGATGTACCAAGCGCGCGGCGGCCGCTCGACCTCGGCGATGCGCGAGACGTTGTCGGTGATGCGGGCGAACGCGTTGTCGCCGTTGGGAGGCGCGACGAACGGATTCACGTCGCTGATAGCGGCCATCAGCCAAGCTCCGGGTTCGGGTTACGCACGCGTCCGAGGTACCGGACGCGCGGGTGGTTGTTGAGCTCGCCGAGGAGCGCGTAGGAGCGCGGCGCGGCGTGAGCCGCGGCGACCTGGGACGAATCGTCGTTCAAGTCGCCGAACACGATGGCGTCGGCGGGGCAGGTGTCCTGGCACGCCGTGCGAATCGTCCCGTCGGGAATGCTTTCCTTCGCGTTCTTCGCCTTGATCTTGGCGCTCTGGATGCGCTGCACGCAGAAGGTGCATTTCTCCATCACGCCGCGCGAGCGGACGGTGACGTCGGGGTTGAACACCATCGACTTGACCTTCATCTTCGGGTCGTCGGTCGGGGTGTACGGCGTGATGCCGATCACGTCGACGTTGTAGTTGAAGTAGTTGAAGCGCCGCACCTTGTAGGGGCAGTTGTTCGAGCAGTACCGCGTGCCGATGCAGCGGTTGTAGACCATGTCGTTCAAGCCTTCGTGGCTGTGCATGGTCGCGCCGACCGGGCACACCTGCTCGCACGGCGCGTTCTCGCACTGCTGGCAGGGGATCGGCTGGAAGGTCACCTTCGCGTCCTCCGGCTCGCCCTGGTAGTAGCGATCGACGCGGAGCCACAACATTTCGCGACCCATCGCGACGTTCTTCTTGCCGACGACGGGGATGTTGTTCTCGGCCTGACACGCCGTCACGCAGGCGCCGCAGCCGGTGCACCTGTTGAGGTCGATCGACATGCCCCACTTGTGGCCCTCGTACGAGACGGGCGGCACCCAGAGGCTCAGGAGCGGCGGGTGCGGCTCCTCGCGCGAATCCACGAAACGCGGATCCTTCTTGTACTCGGCGAGGTTCGCCTCGCGGACGAGCTCGGGCGCGCGCTCCTCGGCGCCTTCGTGGCCGATCTTGTCGATGTTGTACTGGTCGTTCGTCGTCGAGAGGCGCGGCAAATCGGCGTCGGAGTGCGCGATGCTCGCGCCCGGGCCCGCGTGGTACCCGGTGCTCGTCCGGAGCGCGTACGCGTTCGCTCCGACCGACGGCACGTCGGCCTTCGCGTCGCCGCCCACGTGGCCCGCCGCCTTGCGCCCGTAGCCGAGCGCCAGGTGAATCGAGCCTTCGGGTTTGCCCGGCACCCAGAGCGCCGGCAGGGTGACGCTCTTGCCGCCGACGGTCACCGTGCACGGGTCGCCGTCGACGATGCCGAGCTCTTCGGCGGTCTTCGGGGCGATGAGCGCGGCGTTGTCCCACGTCATCTTCGTGAACGGGTCGGGGAGCTCCTGGAGCCACGCCGTGTTCGCGAAGCGCCCGTCGTAGACCTTGAGGCACGGTCCGAACGTGATCTCGAGCTGGCCGTTCGTGAGCTTCCCGCCGAGCTCGCGGTCGGTGAAGGCGATGGGCCTCAGCGGAACGAGCGACGGGAGCACCGGCGGCGGCGTCGTGCGGGCGATCACGCCGTCGTGCACGGCGCGGCGGAACGCGCGTTCGTCCTGCAGCAAATCCCGATGGGTCTGCTTGACGAGATCGACCGCTTTCGTCGAGTCGCCGACCAGGAAGGCGACGAACTCGATGGTCGAGGCGCCGCCGTAGATCGGCGCGATGAGCGGCTGCACGATGCTCGCGGTGCCGTCCCAAGCGCGCGCGTCGCCCCACGTCTCGAGGTAGTGCGCGGCGTTCACGTGCCACGTGCAGCGCTGCGACGTTTCGTCGTCGTAGAGGCTCAGGTGGATGCTCGTCTTCGCGCGTCCGATGGCGTCGCCGAAAGCGATGTCGCCCGGGGCCGTGTAAGCCGGGTTTCCGCCGAGCACGAGCAGCGTGTCGACGCGATCGCGTCCGAGCTCGTCCGTGAGCTGCTTCAACGCCGCGACGTCGGAAATCGTGTCCGCCCACGGATCGTCGATGAAGCGCACCGTGTGCCCGACGTTGGCGAACATGGCGTTCAGCCGGTGCGCGATGGCGTGCACCTCGGCGGGCTGCGACGGCCCGGCCACGATCAGGCTGCGGCCGGGATGCGCGAGCAGGTCCTTCACGAGCGCGGAAAGAAACTTCGCGACGCGCGCGTCCGAGAGGAAGTCGGCCTTCGGCAGCGGCTGCCCGGGACCAATCTCCGCCGACGGATTGACCTTCGCGCTCACCTCCGCGTCGAGCGCGGCGGCGAAGGCCTTCACCTGCTCCGAGCGCAGGCCGAGGCGGTGATCGGCGAAGCTGCCGACCAGCGTGTAGTTCGGCTCGATCGAATAGATGCGGCTCATCTCGCTGTCGGGCGAGCGGCCCTTGGCGATCTGACGCGCGAGCGCGAGATGCTGCGGGAAGTTCGGCGCGAACAGGTCCGCGTCGAGCGTCACGATGACCTTCGCCGGAGCGGCGTCGAGCACCGTGCGGTACGGCTTGCCGAACGCGAGGAGCGACCCCGCGCGCGGGCCGTCGCCCGAGGTGGGCTCGTAGGTAATCCACTTCGCTTGCGGGAACGCTTCCATGAAGCGCTTCCGCAGCGCTTCGAGCGTCGGCGAGCCGCTGCGCTCCGAGAGCACGCGGAGCCCGTAACCCTTCATGCTCTTCAGCTTCGCGAAGTGCGGGCCCGCGAACGAGGCGAACTCGTCCCAGCTCGCGGCGCTCGCGCTGCCGCCGCTGCGCTTCCACGGCTTGTCGCTGCGATCGGGATCGTAGACGCCGAGCACGCTCGCCTGGTGGACAGCGCTCGCGCCGCCGAGGCTCTCGGGGTGCAGCGGGTTGCCGTCGATCTTGATCGGACGGCCGTCGTAGCTCGTGGCGCGGAGGCCCACGGCGACGCCGTCGAGCTCCATCGCGGTCGCGTACTTCTTCGTCGTGCCCGGGATCGTGTCCTCGGGCCGGCGCGAGAGCGGGAGGATCTTGTCCTCGGCCCAATGACAGCCGACGCCGGCCAAACCGAGCGAAGCGCCCATGAGCTGCAAGAAGCGACGCCGCTCGGGCGCGCTCTCGGGCTCGTTGACGGGCGGCGCGGCGAACTCGCGCTCGAGGAGCGCGCGGAACTCCGGGCGATTCTCGAGCTCGCCGAAGCTGCGCCAGAAGCGCGGGCGCGCGCTCGCGGTCTCGGCCGCGGGAGCTTCCTTCTTCGAGCCACCCCCGAGCGTCGGCAGGACTCTCTTCTTCAGCGATGACATGTCGAGCAATCCGTCGGAGGGTTCAGGTGGTTCTTTTCGCGGAGCATCTTGCCGTACTCGAAGGGATCGGCGCCGTCCGGCGGAGTCCAGGTCATGTTCGTGACCTCCTCCGGCGGACGCAGGTTCTTTTCGGGCTCGCGATGGCAGTTGAGGCACCAGCCCATGCTGAGCGGCTCGTGCTGGTAAACCTCTTCCATCTGGTCGATGCGGCCGTGGCACGTCACGCAGCCGACCCCGCGCGTCACGTGCGCGCTGTGGTTGAAGTAGACGTAGTCGGGCAGGTCGTGGACCTTGATCCACTCGACGGGGTTGCCGCTCTCGTAGCTTGCGCGGATGGGCGCGAGCTTGTCGCTTTTCGTGTGGATGCGCGCGTGGCAGTTCATGCACGTCGCGCTCGGCGGGATCGCGGCGTGCGCCGCTTGCTCCACCGTGTTGTGGCAGTACCGGCAGTCGAGCCCGAGCTGCCCGGCGTGCAGCGCGTGGCTGTACGGCACCGGTTGCTGCGGCATGTACCCCACGTCCGTCGTCTTTGGTGACGCGCCGTACCAAATCAGGAAGGTGAGGTAGACGGGGGCACCTCCGAGGAGCATGCCCGCGAGCGCTCTTGTCTTGTTCGCCCAGCGCGGGAATACGAAGAGATTCATCGAGGTCCGAGGCAAATCGGGGGGCGTCCGTGGCCGACCGACGGGAGTCGGGGTGGCCAGGCGCTAACCGGCGCTCTGCGCCCGTTCAGCGCCGAAATGGCGTATCTCCAGACGCGCGCCCTTATGCGCCCACCGCCCCAAAATGTAAATGACATCGGCTGAAACGGAGACAAATGCGCGAATTTATTGATTATTCACGCAAACGCCCCGCCTCGGTCGAGGCCCCTTCGAGCGGTCGTCCCCGGCGTCGCTCGCCCCCCGGGCGTCCCGCGGGCGCCTGCAACGTTCCTTCGAGGGCCGCTCGAGCCCGGGCCGAGCCCGTTCGAGCGGCCTCGAGGACCGCGTCCCGATTCGTCCGCCGCCGACCTCGCGCGGCCGCGGCGCTCAGAACTCGCGCATCTGCTTGCGGATCTTGCTGATCGCCTGCTCCTGGAGCTGGCGGATGCGCTCGCGCGACAGGTTGTACTTGTCGCCGATCTCTTTCAGCGTGAGCTCGTCCTCGTTGTCGAGGCCGAAGCGCCAACGAATGATGCGCGACTCGATGGGCGTGAGGGTGCCGAGCAGGCGCTGCACTTCCTCGGCCCACTTCTGGTTCGCGAGGTTGTCGTACGGCGACAGCATGTTCTCTTCGACCAAGAAGTCGATGAAGCGCCGTCCGTCCTCGTCGCCGACGGGACGATCGAGCGAGAACGGCGTGTCGGCGTAGAGATCCTTCACCTTGTCGAGCTTGTCGCGCGGGACGCCCGTTTCCTTCTCGAGCTCCTCGATCGACGGCTCGCGACCGGTGCGCGCGATGATGGTCTGCGTCGCGCGCGAAACGCGGTTGTAGGTGTCGAGCATGTGCACGGGGATGCGCACGGCTCGGCCCTTGTCCGCGAGGGCGCGGCTGATCGCGTGGCGGATCCACCACGACGCGTAGGTCGAGAAGCGGTAGCCGCGCGTGTGATCGAAGCGCTCCACGGCCTTCATCAGACCGATGTTGCCCTCCTGAATCAGATCGATGAGCGGGAGGCGGCCGCGGTTGTAACGGCGCGCGATGCTCACGACGAGGCGCAGGTTCGCCTTCACGAAGCGATTCTTCGCGCGGCGCTGAGCGCGATCCGTCTCGCGCACGCGCGAGAGGTAGCGGCGGTACGCCGGTGTGTCCGGCGACGTCTCCGGCACGATGAGCTCGTCCGAACCCTCGATGCTCTCACAGCGCGAGATGCGCTCGGCGTTCGCCATCCAGATGCGGTCCGAATCCGGCAGGCGCACGTCGCGGCCGAGCGCCATCGAGAGCTCCGTCCAGTGCCGCGTCTGATCGGCGTTGAGCTTCGAGCGCTGCTTTTTGTACAGCTTGGCAAGCCGGCGGAGCTCGACGAGTTGCGGGAGCTCGGGGCGCTCCTCCGGCGCCAGCGTCTGCACGTCCTTCTCGAGCTGCTCGAACATGACCTCCGCGGTCGGCACGTAGCCGAGCAGCGCGGCCCAGTGCTGGATCTCCGCCTGCTCTACGGCCTGCGCCGCCGAGAGCTCCTCATCGGGCCCCATCACCTGGTGGGTCGCCATGTCCCGGAAATAACGGGAGAGCATGGAGTCCGTCGCGGCATCCGATTCGGGCGTGAACGTCTCTCCGCCCTCGCCGAAGACCTCCGTCGTGCTCTCGGGTGACTCAGACGGACGCGCCGATGTCGCTCGGACGCGCGTGTCCTCGCCCTCGTCGGTGTACTCCGGCGGGTCGCTCGAAGCGGACCGGCTGGTCGGCATCTGGCTCGATGCCGGCGCACTCGCCGGGGCACGCTCCTTTGATTTCTGACCACTCG
>DATJYG010000446.1:0-2231 GCA_035499695.1 Polyangiaceae bacterium | reverse complement strand
AAGAAATTCCCCGGTAAGTTGTTAGCCTATAACTGCTCGCCTTCGTTTCACTGGCGCAAGCACCTGGACTCCGAAACCATCGCCAAGTTCCAGTTGGAGCTGGGGGCCATGGGCTACAAGTTCCAGTTCGTCACCCTCGCGGGCTTCCACGCGCTCAACTTCGGAATGTTCGAGCTGGCTCGCAAGTACAAGGACCGCGGCATGGCGGCGTACAGCGAGATGCAGCAGGCCGAGTTCGCCGCCGAGAGCCACGGCTACTCCGCCACGCGCCACCAGCGCGAGGTGGGCACGGGCTACTTCGACCAGGTGGCCGAGGTCATCTCGGGCGGCCGCTCGACGACGCTGGCCCTCGAAGAGTCGACCGAAGCGCACCAGTTCTAGTCGCTGCGCGGGCTCCTAATCGACCTGACCGACCTCGCTCGCTCCATCCGCGGCGTCTCCCGGGCCGGCCCCTTCCGCTGAGGCTCTCGTGACGTCGCCATCCGCGCGCACTTCCTCGCGGCGCGCGTGGAAGGACAGCACCGAGGCCACGTCGGCGGCGCGCGGCCGCCTCCGCAGATCCTTCTCGAGGCAGCCCATGACGACGGCCGCGATGTCGGGCGGCACGTCGTCGCGGCGTGCGCGGACATCGCGCGGGACGTACTCCGTGGGCGCGACCATCGGGGGGCTCGTCACTCCCTGGAGGGGGAGGACGCCCGTCAGCGCCTGGTAGAGGACGACGCCGAGGCTGTAGACGTCGGCCTCCGGCCCGTGCGGGAACTGGTCGGGCGCCATGTACGCGGGCGTCCCCATGACCATCCGCGAGTGCGTCACCGAGGCCTGGCTCGCGCCCACGTCGAGGATCTTCGAGATGCCGAAGCCGAGCACCTTGATGCTGCCATCCTTGCGTCCGAGCATGACGTTGCGCGGCTTGATGTCCCCGTGCACGACGCCAGCCTGGTGGGCGGCCGCGAGCGCGTCGGCGAGCACGCGCCCGATCGCCGAGACCGCACCCACCGAGCGCAGGCCGGGCCGGGCGATCCATGCCTCCATGGTCGTGCCCTCGAGCAGCTCCATGACCTGGAACACCGTGCCCTCGGGTGTCACGTCCACGTCCAGGGTGCGGACGACCCCCTCGTGCGAGATCGCCGCGGCGGCCCGCGCTTCGCCGAGAAAGTGCTGCAGGTCCGCGAGGTCCTCGGCGCGTTTGCCGTGGAGGACCCTCACCGCGACGCGAGATCTCGTCGTCCGGTCGGTGGCCTCGAACACCTCGCCCACGATGCCGGCACCGATCGCGCGCCCGACCTCGAACCTGCCCTTCAGGACGTCCCCGGGGAGGACGCTTCGCCAGGGGGCGCCCTGCGCCAGGCGATCGAGAGCCGCCCTGAGCTCTCGCGAGCGTTCGACGACGCGCTCCTGGAGTTGCTTGTTGAGCAACTCCAGCTCGCGCGCGCGCTCTCGTATCTCGCCGACCCGCTCCTCGGCGCGCTTTTCGAGCTCGGTGCTCTGCTCGGAGAGCCGGCGGTTCGCGTCCTCCATGCGCAGCTGGGTCAGGAAGGCCTGGACCGCCGCTCGTTCGCGCAGCGCTGTGCCCACGACCACGAGCACGAAGCCGACGCAGACGATGCCGATGGTCGAGGCGCGTGCGGTCGTCCCCGAGGACCCGAGCCCGAATCGATCGAAGAGCGCGATCGTCAGCACCAGCTCGAGGGCCACGTTGAAGAGGAGCTCGCGCATGCCCAGCGAGGCGACGAAGGACCCGTAGAGCCAGATCAGCAGGATGGCCGGGAAGACCGGCGAACCGAGGCCACCGGTGCGGATCGCCGCGACGTCGATGGCCGCGGCGACGGCGAGCCCCAGCGCCGCAGTGGCGGCGATGCGCATGGGGCGTGCGCGCGGTGAAGGCGGCGACCCCGGCGCGCCGGGCCCGTCGGGTGCCACGGATCCCATCGTTCGAGAGCGGACCACGGGCGACGCCCCAGGTCAAAGCAGACTCGCAGGCTCTACAGGGTGTCCCAACGCGACGAGGGGCCGTCCTTCGAGCAGCGGATGCGGAGGATCTTCGAGCGGTCGAGCGCCGTGAAGAGGCCCAGAGGCAGACCTGCGTTGCCCGCGCACAGAGCCGTCGCCAGCGGTCGCAGCGTGTCCGGCGAGGCGCCCGGCTGCACCACGCCGTGCCAGCCGGCGAGCGTGATCGCCGGATACGTGCCTCGGCCGTAGGCCTGCACGCGCAGCGGGACGAGCAGCTGCGA
>DATJYG010000445.1:0-2081 GCA_035499695.1 Polyangiaceae bacterium | reverse complement strand
GCCCGTGACGCGGCGCGTGCGGGCGTTCCGCTCGTCGTCGCCGTCGGTGGCGACGGCACGCTGCACGAGGTGGCCAACGGTGTCCTCGAGGCTGCCGGCCGCGAGACGGCGGTCGGCTACATCGGTCAGGGGACCGGTGGCGACTTCCGCCGCAGCCTGGGCATCGAGCACCGCCTCGACGCGTACGTCGAGGCCATCGCGAGCGGGCGGGAGACGCGCGTCGACGTCGGCCGGCTCACCTACCGCACGCGCAACGGAGAGACGCGCACGCGCCACTTCCTCAACATCCTCTCGGCCGGCATGGGTGGCCTCGTCGACCAGTACGTGGCCGAGACGTCGAAGGCCCTCGGCGGCAAGGCCGCCTACTTCCTGGCCAGCGCGCGCGCCCTCGCCGCGTGCGAGCGCGGAAGGCTGCGCTGCGACGCCGCGCTCGGCGCCGATCGGCAGGAGCGCCACGTCGACACGTACATGATCGCCATCTGCAACGGGCGCTACTTCGGGGGCGGCATGCACGTGGCGCCGATGGCCAAGCTCGACGACGGTCGCTTCGAGGTCGTGTCCATGGACGCGCCGAGCAAGCTCGCGTTCATGGCCTTCTCGCGCCGCATCTACGAGGGCAAGCACCTCACGGCGCCGGGCGTGCAGCACTTCGTGTGCGACCGCATCGCGATCGACATCGAGAACGAGCGGGCGCGTCGAGTCTTCCTGCTCGACGTGGACGGCGAGCCGCTCGGCGGGCTCCCCCTGGACGTCGAGCTGCTGCCGAAGGCGCTGAAGCTCAGGGCGTGACGTCGCCGGCGACGCTGTCCTCGAGCGGCAGGCGCCGCACGAGCGTCGTCGGCGGAGGAGCCCACCCGTAGCGCATGAGCATCGCGATGCGCGCGCCCTTCTCGACGCTCGGGAAAGCCCCCTTGAAGCGCGCGAGAACGGCCTCGACCCGGTCGCGCTCAGGCATGTCCGATCCCTCGACGCCGAGGACACTGTCGAGCACCTGGAAGACGCTCATCGGCTGCGCGACGAGTCCTTTCCGCGTGAGCGCCAGCCAGGCGCGCTGCAGGCAGCGCCCGACGGCGACGTCCGCGATGGGGTCGTCCCCGTCAGGCTTGGTGAAGATGCAAACGCCCGACGCGCTCTCGAGCAGCCGCCGCGCCCTCGCGCCCATCTTCAGCGGAGCGCCGGTGGCGGCGAGCGGATCCTGCGACGTGTGACGAAGGGCGTCCACCGTGATCCGGTCGGCGGCCGTGAGCTCGAGGCTGCCCAACGAGATCCCGCGCGTCACCTCTTCCCGGTCGCGGACGTCGAAGCGGATCGTCTGCAACGTCGTCTCGCGCAGTCGTGGGTGGGCGTAGAACAGGGCCTCGGCCTCCTCGATCAGAGGCCCGAGGGTGCGGACGCGCTCACGCCCGAACCAGTGGGTGCGGACGCCTTCGAGAGGCGCCGTCGCTTCCACGAGCCAGGCATACGTGGCGTCGTCGATGGCGCGCCCGTCGTAGAGCCGCCGGTTGGTCGCCCGGCGAATCAGGGCCTTGTCCGGCTCGGGGGTCCGCTTCGCGTCCGAGACGGTCAGTCGAATGAGCGGGTTGCGCTCTGGCGGACTCTCGATGCGAGCCGTCGCCCCCATGCGACCGGCCCGGAGCAGCGCGCATTCCAGGGCCGCGCCGACCGCGATGCGCGCCGTCGCCGCGAAGTGCTTCGGCTGCCTCTCCTGATCGACGACGAACGAGATGGTCTCGCCGTCGACGTGGAAGCGCCAAGGCTGCGTGTTGCCCCACGACGGCGCGATCCGCGCGGCGTCCAGGATTCTCTCGACGTGGGGGAGGAGCTGGCTCACCCAGCCCACTCTACTCGATCAACGTCGGCGTGCTGCTTCCGCCTCGTTCACCCGCATCGGCCGCCCGTCCAGCATCGACCCGTTCAGCTTCTGCATGGCGCTGACGGCCTGCTCGGAGGAGGCCATCGTGACGAAGGCGAAGCCGCGCGGCCGCCCGCTGTACCGGTCCACGATGACGTGCACGTCGGTCACGTCGCCGAAGTGCGCGAACGTCTCACGCAACGACTCAGGCGTCGTATCGAGGGACAGG
>DATJYG010000444.1:0-2611 GCA_035499695.1 Polyangiaceae bacterium | reverse complement strand
TCGTGACGCGCGTGCGGAGCACCCTGCTGCTCTCGTCGTTGAGCAGCCTGCGCTCGCGCGGGCTCTTCGACCGCTACCTCACGCTGCTGCCCCGCAAGCTCCACGACCCCGTTCTCGGTGCGGTGGCGGGCACGTGGCTCGACGTCGATCTCGCCGCGTCGCATTACCGCGCGTGCGACGCGCTCGGCCTGAACGTGCAGGAGCAGGTGGCCATGGGCGAGGCCGTGGGCGACGCGGTCAACGGCACCTTCATGCGCACGCTCCTCCACATCGCGCGGTCGGCGGGCGTCACGCCGTGGGTGGTCCTCAAGCACTACACGAAGCTCTGGGAACGCCTCTTCGACGGCGGCGACGTCGAGGTGGACAAGCTCGGCCCGAAGGAGGCGCTCGTGCAGATGTACGGGCTGCCGCTCTTCTCGATTCCGTACATCCGCGTCGCCGTGCGTGGGATGCACCAGACCGGATTCTCGCTGTTCTGCACCAAGTGCTACATGACCGACCTGGGCTCGTCGCCGACGTCGCACGCGTATCGCGCTGCGTGGGTCTGACCTCAACGGCGTGGGGGCGCGGCCCTGCAGGCGGCCGTCTCGTTGTTCGGCCCCATCCCCGATGGGACACTGAGCTTCGATGGCATCCCAAGGTCCGAAGCGTACGAGGAGCGGGGATCGTCCCAGGGGTGACGTGGTCCTCCTGGTCGAGGACGTCACCGACGTCCGCGCGGTGCTCGCCGAGATCCTCGTGCGCGAGGGCTTCGCCGTCGTCGAGGCGAGCAATGGCCACGAGGCCGTGGTCAAGGCGCGTGCCGTGCGGCCCGACGCCATCGTGATGGACATCGCGCTTCCCATGCTCGGGGGCATCGAGGCAGCGCGGGTCATCCGCGCCATCACGAACCTGCACGACGTTCCCATCATCGCGCTCACGGCGCGCCCCGTGGGCACGTTCGACGAGCACGAGTTCGACGGCGTGCTGTCCAAGCCGTGTCTTCCCGACGTCCTCGTGCGGCGCCTTCAGGCCGTGATCGTCAGTAGGCGCAAACGATACTCCCCTTCGGGCGCGACTTGATGCGCATCAGGGTGTTCGCGATGGCCTGCTCCACCTGCTCCTGTCCGATGGAACGCAGGTAAGCGCCGTACTCGGCGAGGCGCGGCCCGAGCACCGCGTCGGCCACCACACGTCCGTCGTCGAGCACCTGGACGTGCTCGGCGTCCTCGTCGGTCAGGTCGAAGTTGATCGTGCCGCGGCACCTCGGCGACCCGCAGCGACAGGGATCGCGCCCGGGCTCGTTGTGGCTGACCCACCCGTAGAAGATCGTGACCTCCTCGCCCGGAGCGATGGGCCGCGTGCACTGGATGCGCCCCTCGCCGCTCGCGTAGAGCGCGGCGTTCGGATCGCAGCTGTGGTTGCAGAGCCAGCCGCCGGGGACGCTCGTGTCCGGGATGATCACCTCGTTGCCCGAGAGCAGCGTGATCTTGCTCTCGGCCGCCGCGACGGCCTCGTCGCTGCGCTCCGGCACACGCCGCTGCTTGGGCGCGTACGCGACGATGACCTCGCCCGCCTCGAAGCGCTTGCGCGCGAAGACGCCGCGCCCCGCGATCGCGCTGTTGCGGAACTGCACCGGCGCCAGGCTGAACATCGCCTTCGCCGGACGCCGCTTGCCGCTCACAGACGCCCCCTCAGCCCGTCGAAGCGCAGCTTCCACACCATCCCGATGGCCTCGACGAAGATGCGCCTGCTCATCTTGGAGCGCCCCGCCGTCCGGTCGACGAAGACGATGGGCACCTCCTTGACGCGCATCCCCCTGCGGACGGCGCGGTAGGTCATCTCGATCTGGAACGAGTAGCCGTTGGAATGCACGTCGGCGAGGTCGATGGCCTCCAGCGCGCGCCGCGAGAACGCCTTGTAGCCGCTGGTCAGGTCCTTCACCGGCAGGCCCAGGATGGTCCGCGAGTAGATGCTCCCGCCCTTCGAGATGAAGTGCCTGCCGACCCCCCAGCCCTCGACGCCACCGCCCGCGATGTTGCGGGAGCCGATGACCACGTCGTACCCCTCGTCGAGCGCCCGCACGAAATCGGGCAGGTACCGGACGTCGTGCGACAGGTCCGCGTCCATCTCGAAGAACCGCTCGTACCCCTCGGCGAGACCCTGCGTGAAAGCCTGCACGTAAGCAGTGCCCAGGCCTAGCTTTCCCGACCTGTGGATAACTCCCACATGCGGGTCTCGCGACGCGATGGCGTCGGCGATGTCCCCGGTGCCGTCGGGCGAGGCATCGTCGACGACGAGCAAGTTCGCCTCAGGCAGTGCTTCACGCACTGCGGCGACGAAGCGCTCGAGGTTGTCTTTCTCGTTGTAAGTGGGCGTGACGACGAGAGTACGGGGCGTGGCCATGAAAGGTGTCTGTGGCAAGTTGCCTCTGACGGGCTCCGGGTACAAGGCTGTAGAATCAGGAGCAGTGGCTTCTCGCTCCGCTCCCGCCCCTTCGCTCGACCTCCGCACCGCGGAGCTCGAGGCCGCGCTCGCGCGCGAAATGCGCGTCAGCAAGGCCCTGCGCGAGGTGGGAACGGCGCTCGGGACGACGCTGGACCTCGACCAGCTCCTGGAGCTCATCCTCGAC
>DATJYG010000443.1:0-2092 GCA_035499695.1 Polyangiaceae bacterium | reverse complement strand
TACATCTCGTGCTTGTGGCTGCGGAGGAGGAACCCGTACCGCTCCGCCACTTGCTCCTGGAGCGTCTCGATCCGCGGCTCTTCGAACTCGAGGATGTCGCCGCACTCGAGGCAGATGAGGTGGTCGTGGTGCGACGCGTCGTCCGCCAGCTCGTAGCGCGTCAGACCGTCCCCGAAGCGCCGCTCGTTGGCCACGCCGCACTCGGTGAGCAGCTTGAGGGTCCGGTACACCGTCGCGTAGCCGACGCGCCGGTCCTTCACGCGCACCTGCGCCAGGAGCTCCTCGATGCTCACGTGGTTGTCGGAGCGGAAGAACGTCTCGACGATGAGCTCGCGCTGCGCCGTGCTCCGGAGGCCCTTCTTGTCCATGTAGGCCTGGAGCATCGAGCGGAAGTGCTCGAGCTCGGCCGCCTCGCGATGTAGCTGCTGTCCCACTTCCGTACCCCGGTTCCGGATTGTGCCCCGTCCAGGCGAAGTTCGCACCCCCCCGACCCTGTTTTGGGGTACCAAGGACAGTAGAGCCGCCATGATCCGGGGAAGCCGTTCCGAGAGCATCCGAGCCGTGATGGACGGTCTGCGAAGGATCGTCCGAGACCTGCGCCTGAGCGCGCGCGACGCCGAACGTGGCGCCGGCATCAGCGGGGCGCAGCTCTTCGTCCTGCAGACGCTGTCCGAGTCGAGCGCCGCGTCGCTCAACGACTTGGCCGACCGCACGCTCACCGACCAGAGCTCCGTGTCGGTCGTCGTCAAGCGGCTGGTCGAGCGCAAGCTCGTCACGCGCAAGCCCTCGGAGGAGGACGGGCGGCGTGTCGAGCTCGCGCTGACGAGCGCCGGCCGTCGACTGCTCGCGCGCTGCCCGGAGCCCACGCAGGCGCGGCTCGTGGCGTCGCTCAAGCGGCTGTCGCCCGAGGAGCTGTCGTCGCTGAAGGCGGGGATCGCGGCGCTCGAGCGCGAGATGGGCACGAGCGGTACGGCCCGCATGTTCTTCGACGAGGAAGCGCCGAGCCGCGCGGCTCGCGCCGCGCGCGCGGCCGTCAGGCCTTGAAGGCGTGAGCGTTCCAGCCGTCGCGCAGGTCGATGACGGCCTGCCGGTGCAGCCGCGGCGTCTCGAGCAGCACGCGCGCGCGCGTGACGGTGGGCCCGCCTTCGAACGCGACCTCGATGCATCCGTCGGCGCTGGGCATGCCCTCGAAGTGCACCGCACCGCGCTCGTCGGTCACGGTGACCCACGCCGATTCGGCGGCCGCGCCGCGAAGCCCGGTGTCGACCACCAGCCTGCGCGTCTGCGCGTCAATCGTACGTATCTCGGAGATCGGTTCGTCGTCGCGAAGGTCGAAGGGCTCTTGCATGGCCTATCCGCCGGGCCACGCAGAGAAGCACCGGAGCGGCTGAGCTGCCAGGCACAAAGTCGCCTGCGGGCCTGAAATCGCTCCCACTAGAACGTACACACTGGACAGATTGCACCGGCGACGCCGCCGTCGAGGACGGTGCGGGTGCACGACGTGACCGGCGTTCCGCAGGTGGTCTGGCAGACCGCGCCGGAGAGAGAGCCGTCGGGGCCGGTGGTGGCGTCGGGGTCCGTCAGGGGGCGGCTTTCGCTCGCGTCGAAGTCGCACGTCCAATCGGTAGACGGGAGGCCCCGCCCGCAGGCCGAGCAGGAGACGCCGACCGCGAGAGCCACCACCAGCGTGCTCACCCTGCCTCGCATGCGCTAACATCCCGATATCATGCGCGCGGGGGTCTGGAACCTGGGCTTCGGCCTCGTCGCCATCGCGGCGGGGGCGAGTGGGAAGTTCGCTCTCATCGGGACGAACAGCTCGACGCTGCTCGTCGTCGCCGGCGCTGGCCTCGCGGCGTTCGGCGTGTTTCAGCTCTGGCGAAACAAGGGTCGCTGAGCGCCGAACGCCGGAGGCGCGAGGCTCACTCGTTGCTCGGAGCCTCGGATCCGTTGCCGTTGCCGTCGTGATGCCAGCCGGCGCACGCGTGGGCGTGTGCCCGGTGGTCGTGCACGGCGTGGGCGATGGCGCTGCCGTAGCCGACGAACGTCCCCAGGGCGAGGAGAGCAATCAGGATTCTTCGACGGATCATGGTGC
>DATJYG010000442.1:0-15503 GCA_035499695.1 Polyangiaceae bacterium | reverse complement strand
GTATGCAGGCGCTCGGCGACGGATGCTTCGACGAGCCCACGCGCCCGGGTGGTCACCACGATGTCGGCCAGGCGGGAGCGACGCTCTTCGAGCACGGATCCGGTGGGCACCTCGCGCGAGACGAGACGGATCACGTGCCACCCGAATGGTGTCTCGACGACGCCGCTCGTGTCTCCCACCTGGTGCAGCTCAAAGGCGGCCGCGACGAACGTCGGGTCGAGGTGGCCATCCGGCGAGTCGCCGCCGAGGTCGAATCCCGCGACGCTCTGGACGAGCAGCCAGTTGGCAGCGCGGGCTACCGATCGCGCGCGCGCCTCGAAGTCGTTCGCGTCCTTCGCGGACGCGACGGTCGACGCGATTTCGCGCGCAAGCTCGAGAGCGCGGGTCGGCGGCAAGCTCGGGCTGCGCCGCACGAGCGCGTGCTGGACCGTGATGGTCGCGAGCTCGTCGTCCCTGGGGGGCCCGGCGCTTTCGGCCTGCGTTTGGAAGCGCAGCGTTGCCGCCCGCGCGAGCGCCGCAGTCGAAGCCCACTCGACCTCCGAAGCGCGATCGAGTCCCTCCGCTCGGGCGGCGCGCGCAGCGAGAGCGTCCTCGATGAGGGCATCGACCGCCTCGCGGGGAGTCGCCCCTCGTGCGCTGGCGACGTCCGCGACGAGCCGAGCGGGGATGCGGACGTCGTCCACCTGCGCCACGGCGCCCCCGAGCGCCTCCGTGCGCGGAGGCGCCGCCGATTGTCCGCCGCAGCTCGCGAGGACGATGAGGCTCAGGGTGACGCCAGGCCGCGCTCTCATGCCTTCTCCGCGGGACGCGCTACTTGCACTGCCGCGCGCAAGGCCACGACGCCGACGACGAGCCAGTAGAGGGCGTGCAGGTCCTCGGCTCCGCTGAGCGCTCTCTCGCCCATGTAGAACGAGACGGCTGCCAGGAGCACGAGTCCCAGCGCCAGGAAGTCCGCAAACTGCATCGGGACGAGGATATACCCGGCGTCAGCCCCTGAAGGCGAAGAGCAACCCGGTCATCCCGAGAAGGCCGAGCGCGACGAGCATGAACATGGCGCGGCGGAGCCGTCGCATCGTGGGCCGCGCGACCCGCTTCCTGTGCCGGGCCAGCGCGACCTCGGTCGCGGCACCGATGATCCCGAGCCCTGCCGCGAGCCCGACGAAGCGGACGAGCAGCGCCCGTTCCGGCGTGGCCACGTGCCAGCCGAAGAGCTGGAGCAGCCCCGCGGCCAGGGCCCCGAACGCGAGGTACAGCGCATCGCCGCGCGCGAGCCCCTTGCGGGGGCGAAGAGGCTGCTCGTCGGTGATTCGCTCTTCCTCGCGCCTTCCCTGGAGCGCGGGGGCCGCCGACGCGAGCGCGAACAGGCCCCATCCGATCATCCCTGCGACGCCACGTGGCGCATCGATGCGCAGCGGCGCGAACGCAGCGGGCGTCGCCGACCAGGCGAGGGCGCAGGCGAGGACGAAGCCCCACAGCGACCCGACGCGCGCCGTACCACCCCATCGCTTCTCGCCGGCCACGCCGGCCGCGAGCGCGAGTAGCGCGAGGATCGACGCCACCTTGGCGACCGTCGACGAGCCGTGAGCCCACGCCGCAGGCGCCACCGTCACGCCCCACGCGTACACGCCCGGTACGGTCGCCTGCGCCGCCGCGCCGAGGGCCGACAGTCGCTCGAGCACGGAGGCCGCCATTGCGACCGCTAGTGTCGCACGAGACGGCGCTCGTCGACGTGATCGCGCTCGCGCTGCTCGCTCTCCTCGGTCGCCGCGTGAACGCCGAGTGCGCTCCAGAGGTCGCGGTCGAGGAGGTGGCTGGGCCGCACGTTGCCGATTGCCGCGAGCATGATCGCCTTGGTGCCCGGCCTCTGGCGCTCGAGGTCGTCGATCATGCGTCCCACCTGCTTTCGCTGCAGGTTGTCCTGCGAGCCGCACAGGTCGCACGGCAAGATCGGGAACTGCGCCGCCTCGGCGAAGGCCCGGATGTCCTCCTCGGCGCAGTACACGAGCGGCCGGATGACGACGCAGTCGGCTTCGTCCGCCACGAGCTTCGGCGGCATCGACGCGAGCTTTCCCGCGAAGAGCAGGTTGAGCATCAGCGTCTGCAGCACGTCGTCACGGTGATGACCGAGGGCGATCTTGTTGCACCCGAGCTCCGCCGCGACGCGATAGAGGATCCCGCGCCGCAACCGCGAGCACAGCGAGCAGTACGTCTTCCCCTCCGGGATCTTCTCGGTGACGATCGCGTAGGTGTTCTCCTCGATCATCGTGAAGTCGTACCCCTCGCGCGCCATGTACTCGCGCAAGACGTGCCCGGGGTACCCCGGGTGCCCCTGGTCGACGTTCACCACCTCGAGGTCGAAGCGCACCGGCGCCTTGCGCTGAAGCTCGCGCAGGAGGTGCAGCATCGTGTAGCTGTCCTTCCCGCCGCTGACCGCGACGAGGATCCGGTCTCCGTCCTCGATCAGCCCGAAGTCGGCGATCGCGCGCGACACCGCGCGCCCCAGCTTCCGCGCGAGCATCTCCACGACGCAGCAGCTAGCACGGTCCAGTCTGGTGTTCGAGTCCGCACTCTCGCTTCGCTCGAGCGTGCGGCACTCAGGCGCGGCTGCGCTCGATCATCGCGAGGAACGTGAGCACGCCGTGGCCCGTTGCGCCCTTGGCTTGCATCCAGGCCGTCGGCCGCTCGAGGTTCGAGGGGCCGGCGATGTCGCAGTGCACCCACGTGGCGTCGCCCGCGAACTGGTGGAGGAAGAGCGCCGCGGTGATCGAGCCGCCCCACCGGTCGCCCGTCTGCTTGACGTCGGCGACCTCGCTCTTCACCTGCTCGCGCAGCTCGTCGAGCAGCGGCATGCGCCACATCGACTCGCCGGAGGCCTTCACCGCGCCGTCGAACTCGCGCGCAACCTTCTCGTCGCTCGCGTACCAGCCCGAGCACGTGTTGCCGAGGGCGACGACGCATGCACCCGTCAGCGTCGCGTTGTCCACGATGGCGTCCGGGTTCAGCGCCCGGGCGTAAGCGAGGGCATCGGCCAGGACGAGGCGCCCCTCGGCGTCCGTATTGATGATCTCGACCGTCTTGCCGTCGAGCGAACCCCAGATGTCCCCCGGCCGGTACGCGTTGCCGTCGGGCATGTTCTCGGCGAGCGCCGCGATCGCGTGCACCTCCACCTTGGGCTTCACCGCCGCGACGGCCGCCATGAGCCCCACGACGTTCGCCGCGCCGCTCATGTCGTGTTTCATCTCGCCCATGCCGGCAGCGGGCTTGATGCTGAGGCCACCGCTGTCGAAGGTGATGCCCTTGCCGATGAAGACGAGCTTCCTCTTGGCGCCCTTCGGCGCGTACGTCATGTGCACGAAGCGCGGCTCGTGCCGGCTGCCGCGGCCCACGGCGTCGATGAGCTTCATGCCGCGCCGCCGGATCTCCTTGAAGTCGAAGACCTGGATCTTCACCCCGTTGTCCTTCGCCACCTTCTCGGCGGCGTGGGCGAACGTCTCGGGGTAGATGACGTTGGCGGGCTCGTTGCTCAGATCGCGCGACAGGTTGACCGCCTGCCCGATGCGCTGGCCGAGCGCGAGCTGTCCCTTCACCGCGGGCTTCGGCCGCCCCGACACGGCGACCATGACCTGCGCGAGGCTCGCCTTCGGCTTGCGCTCTCCCGTCAGGTACTTGGTGAAGCGGTACGCGCCGAGCTCCAGCCCCTCGCCGATCGCGCGCGCCTCTCCCTCGAGCCCTGCCGGCAGCGCCAGCGCGAGCGTCTTGGCCTTCTCGCCATTCGCCGCGCGCGCCGCCTTCGCCGCGAACGTGCGCGCCTCGGGCGAGCCGATCGACCGACGCTCGCCCAGACCGAGCACCACGATCTTGTCGGCGCGGATCTTCCCGAGCGAGGCGACCGAGATGGTCTGGTCGCGCTTGCCGGTGAACTCGTCTTTTGCAGCGAGCTTCGACAGCGCGCCCCCCAGCGCGTCGTCGACGTTCTTGAGGGACGGAGGAAGAGCGGGCGTCTTGCCGGCGCCCTGGAGCACGCCGACGACGAGAACGTCGGCGGCGAGCCCCGCGAGGTCGGCCGGTTGCGCGGCGCGAAGCTGGATGTCGAGGGCCATGTGGGCCGGCGACTATGCCAGACTTCGATTCAACCGACGAGCCGGACCTGTCGGCCTATGGAGAGCACGCTTGCCTGGCGGGGCTCCGGCAGCGCCGCGAACTCGGCGCGGGTCGGAATTCCGTCGACGACGAGCGCCATGATGACCGGGCTCCCGTCGTAGACCCACGAGACGGTGCAGGGCAGCGCGTACTCCACACCGCTGACCGCGTCCGCAGTGCGCACGATGACGCGCTCGGCCGGCGACATCGATCGCGCTCCCGCGACGAGGAGAGCCGCCGCACACACGTGTCGCAGCTCGACCGGCAGGATCGTTCCCTCGCCGATGAGCTGAGCCGGAAGCGCGTTCGCCGGCCGCGCGCACGAACCGGGCTCCGGCATCTTGAAGTCGCCCGTCACGAGCTGCATGAGCGACAGAAGCTCGAGCTGCTCCCGGCCCCCCAGAGGCTCCCCCAGCGTGGCGTGGCGGGCCTTGAGCTCCCAGAAGCGAACGAGGAATCCGAGCTTGTCGATCACGGCGGTGGTTCTTGCGGGGTTAGGTGCAGCGGACGTGCCACTGCGTTTCGATGGTTGTTACGTATGACAAGTTCCGAAAGATCCACGCGACCGCGTGTCCCTTGGAACGCGCTGCGTAGCGAAATGCTGCCCCGTTGCGGCGTACGCCCTGACGGGGACGCCATGCACAACCCCCTTCGCACTGTGCACCGATGTGCGAGGGCTGATGTAATGTGAGCATGGAGCGCGGATGATCCACGACGACGTCCTCAGCGCCATCGGTCGGACGCCGCTCGTGCGGCTGCGGCGCGTCGTGGATCCGCGGGGCGCGGAGGTGCTCGCGAAGCTCGAGTTCTTCGCGCCCGGCGGCAGCGTGAAGGACCGCGCGGCGCTCGCGATGATCCTCGACGCCGAGGAGCGCGGGCTCCTGAAGTCCGGCGCGACCGTCGTCGAGGCGAGCGCCGGCAACACGGGCGTGGGGCTCGCGATCGTCTGCGCCGTTCGCGGCTATCGCTGCGTCATCGTGCTCCCCGACACCACCTCGAGCGACAAGCAATCGGTGCTTCGCGCGCTCGGCGCCGAGATCGTGATCGCGCGCGCCGACGCCGAGCCCGACAGCCCCGACGGCTACATCGGGCGCGCCGAGATCATCTCGCGCGAACGCGGCGCGTTCATGCCCGACCAGTTCGAGAACCCCGCGAACCCCGGAGCGCACTACGCGTCGACCGGACCCGAGATCCTCGACGACTGCGGCGGCAAGCTGGACGCGTTCGTCGCCTGCGTGGGGAGCGGCGGCACGCTGGGAGGCACGGCGCGCTTCCTGCGCGAAAGGGTCCCGGGCGTACGCATCGTCGGGGCGATGCCCGAGAGGAGCGCATGCGCCGGCATCCACGGGGGTACGGTCGTCGAGGGCATCATCGACGACCTCGGTGACTGCACGCAGCCCGACGCGAGGCCCGACGAGGTCGTGACCATCACCGACCGCGAGGCGATCGCGATGACGCTCCGCCTCGCCCGCGAAGAGGCGATCCTCGCGGGGGCTTCCGCGGGAGTCGGCGTATGCGCGGCCGTGCGGATCGCGAAGGAGCTGGGCCCGGGCAAGCGCGTCGCCACCATCATCCCCGACACGGGCAGGAACTACCTGTCCACTTACTTCGACGACGCCTGGCGCAAGAAGCGCGGGGTATAGGCCCCCACCTCCCGCCAGTGTGAGTCACCACGGGCTGACACGAACGAGAAAGAAAGAAGATCAAAAGATCAGAAGATCAGAAGAAGGACTTGGGTGTCGTGCCCAACCCAACCCCCTTCTTGATCTTTTGATCTTCTGATCTTCTTTCCTCTCCTCTCGTCTCACCGTGGCCCCCCCCTCGGAGGACTAGCGCGGCGCGCGGCCGTGCTTCGCGAGGCGCTTGGCGATGCGGAACCCCATCTCGAGCGACTGGCGGTAGTTGAGCCGCGGATCGCAGGCGGTGGCGTAGCGCTTGTCGAGATCCTCGACGGTCACGCCCGAGGCGCCCCCGATGCACTCGGTGACGTCCTCGCCCGTGAGCTCGAAGTGCACGCCGCCGAGGTACGTGCCGCACGCGTCGTGCACGTCGAAGGTCGTCTCGACCTCCTTGAGGATGTCGCCGAAGTCGCGCGTCTTGACGCCCGCGGGCGTGGCCTGCGTGTTCCCGTGCATCGGGTCGCACACCCAGAGCACCGTGCGCCCTGCGCGCTTCACGACCTCGACGAGCCCTGGGAGCACGTCGCCCACGCGCGCGGCGCCCATGCGCGTCACGAGCGCGATCTTGCCCGGCTCGTTGTTCGGGTTGAGGGCGTCGACGAGCCTCAGCACCTGGTCGGCCGTGATGCTCGGTCCGAGCTTGATGCCCACCGGGTTCTCGACGCCGCGGAAGAACTCGACGTGCGCCCCGTCCAGCGCGCGGGTGCGCTCGCCGATCCAGGGGAAGTGCGTCGTCAGGTCCCACCAGCCGGACCGGCGCGGCACCTGTCGCGTCTGCGCAGACTCGTAGTGGAGATTCAGCCCCTCGTGGCTCGTGTAGAAGTCGACGCGCGTGAGCTCCTCGACGCTCATCTCGCCGAGGGCCTCCATGAAGGTGAGCGCCTCTGCGAGCTGGCGCGTGGCGCGCTCGTACTCCTCTCGCAGCGAGTCGGGCACGCTCGCCTTGCGGAAGAAGGAGAGCTCCCACTGCTCGGGGTGGTGCACGTCGGCGAACCCGCCTGCCGAGAGCGACCGCACGAAGTTGAGGGTCATCGCGGCGTAGCTGTACGCGACGATCATGTTGCCGGGGTCGGGCCGGCGGCCCTCGTCGCTGAAGTCGGCGCGGTTGACCATGTCGCCGAAGTAGCTCGGGCGCACGACGCCCTCGCGCGACTCGACCGGCTTGCTGCGGGGCTTGGCGTACTGTCCGGCGAAGCGCCCGACGCGAACGACGGGTCGCTTCGCCTCCTGCACCATGACGAGGGACATCTGCAGCAGGATCTTCAGCTTGTCGGCGATGACGGTGGAGCGGCAGTCCGCGAGCGTCTCGGCGCAGTCGCCACCCTGCAGGAGGAACCGCTTGCCCTGCTGCGCGTCGGCGAGGAGCGCCCTGAGGCGCGAGATCTCCCACGACGTGACGAGCGGCGGCAGCTCCCTGAGGCGCGCGTACGCCGCGTGGAGCGCGCCGGCGTCGTCGTAGGCGATCGCCTGCGCGTCGACCTTCTGCTTCCACGATTCGGGAGTCCACGCCTGCGTCGTCACGGGCGGTGGATCTAGCACGCTGCTGCTGCTGCGCTCGCGCTCCCGGCTCGTGTCGCCTAGCGTGCATCGCATGCGTGCGGCGCTCGTGCTCGCAGTCGGACTCTTCGGGTGCGAGACGCGCTCCGCACCCCCCGGTCCGGTCGCGCCGTCGAGCTCTGCGGCGCCCGTGACCGCTTCCGCGGCGCCCGCGGCATCGGCGCCCGGCAACGCATTCGCCGCGCGACCGTACGGGCTGCACGTGCCGCCCATCTCCGGCGGGAGCGCTCCGATCCCGCTCGTCGTCTTCTTCCACGGCTACGGCGCGACCGGCGCGGGGATGGTCCGCGCCATCGGGCTCGAGGCGGTCGCCGATGCGAACGGGTTCGCGCTCGCCTACCCGGACGGAAGTGTGGACTCGCGCGGGAGGCGCTTCTGGAACGCCACCGACGCGTGCTGCGACTTCGATCGCACCGGCGTGGACGACGTGGGGTACGTCCGCTGGCTGATCGAGGACATCGGGCGCAAGGTCCCGGTGGACCCGAAGCGCGTCTACGTCTTCGGCCACTCCAACGGCGGCTTCTTCGCCCAGCGACTCGCGTGCGATCTGTCATCGCGGCTCGCCGGGGCGGTCAGCATGGCGGGCGCGGCCTGGAAGGACCCCGCGCGGTGCTCGCCGAGCGAGCCGGTGAGCGTGCTCGCGATCGTCGGAGACAAGGACCCGGTCATCCGCGCCCAGGGAGGCACGGTGTTCGACCTGCCCGTACCTCCTTACCCGAGCGCCACCGAGACGCTCGCCCTCTGGATGACGAAGGACCGGTGCACGGGCACCCTCGGGCAGAGTGGTGCGCGCCTCGACTTCGACGCGCTTCTACCCGGCACCGAGACGACGATGCAGGACGCGAGCGGCTGTCCGCCGGGGATCAGTGTGAGCGAGTGGACCGTCGCCGGTGGTTCTCACGTGCCGTCGCCGTCGCGGGCGGGGGTCGACGCGATCTGGGCCTGGATGGCGGCGCATCCGAAGCACTGACGGCGGGCGCTGCGCCGTCGCGCTTCGCCCAGAACTCGCTCAGCGAGGGCCACAGCTTCTTCGATGCACCACGCGAGACGACCGCGCCGACGTGCCCGCCGGACAGGTGCAGCCCCTGCTTGTCCTTCGAGGTGGCGCGCTCGAGGAGCATCGTCGCGGTCTCCTTCGGCACGATGGTGTCGTGCTCGAAGGTGACGACCAGCAGCGGGCAGTCGATGTTCTCCATGAGCGCGGGCTTGCCCGAGAGCGCGAAGGTGCCGCGCGCGAAGGCGTCGCCCCGGTAGAGCTCCTCCACCCAGGTCTGCCAGACCTCGCCGGGGAAGCTCACGTTGTCGTTGCCCCACGTCTCGAGCGCGAGGAAGCCGTCGAGAAACTCGTCGTCCCATGCGCGGTCCACGAGAGCGACCGCCTTCGAGAGGTTCAGCGTGGGCCGCAGCATGTGGAAGCTCGACTGCAGGAGCTGCCACGGCACGTTGCCGAGCGCGTCCACGAGCGCCTTGGGCTGGAACAGGCGCGACTGCGTCCACGCTCCGAGCAGGCCGGCCTCGGCGAAGCGCACCGGCGCCGCGAGGGCCACGAGCGACGCGAGCGTCTCGGGATGCACCGAGGCGTGAATCGCCGCGAGCGTGCCTCCCATGCAGTAGCCGAGGACGTGCGCGCGCTCGGCTCCGGTCTTGCGGATGGCGCGCGCGATGTAGCCGTCGCACACGTCGTCGAACGTAAGGAACCGGTCCTCGTCGGACGGCGTGCCCCAGTCGATGCAGTACACGTCGTGGCCTTGCGCGACGAGCCACTCGGCGAAGCTCTTGCCGGGGAGCAGGTCGAGCACGTAGTGCCGGTTGATGAGCGACGGCACGAAGAGAACCGGGGTGCGCCAGCGCGCCGGCGTCGTGCGCCGGTAGCGAAGGAGCTTCCACTTGTTCTCGACGTGCACGACGTCCGCCGGCGTCGTTCCCACCGGCGGACGCTTGCGCGTGAAGATGGATGCGAGGTTGAAGAGCCGCTTCACGAGTAGAGAGCCTCGAACCTTTCGAGATACGCCTCGTAGATCTTCTTGCGCCGCACCTTGAGGGTAGGTGTCAGCATGCCACCTTCCACCGAGAGCGGCCGTTCCATCACTGCAAACTTCTTGATCGTCTCGTAGGAAGCGAGCTGCGCGTTGACCTTGTCGATGCGCTGCTGCACGAGCAGCCGGAGCGCCTCCTCCCGCGCCTCGGCCTTCACCGTGCCGAGGTGCGCGTCCACCGCCGCCTGATTGACCCAGACGCCGGCGACCAGGAACTTCTTCGCGTCCCCGTAGACGACGACGTGCGCGATGAACGGGTCGTCGGCGAACTTCTGCTCGATGTTCGCCGGGGGCACGTTCTTGCCGCCCGCCGTGACGAGGATGTCCTTCTTGCGGTCGATGATCTGCAGGAACCCGTCCTCGGTGAACCGGCCCACGTCGCCGGTCTTGAACCAGCCTTCGGGGGTGAACGCTTCCTTCGTCGCGACCGGGTCCTTGTGGTACCCGCCGAAGACGCTGGGGCCGCGCGCGAGGATCTCGCCGTCCTCGGCGAGCTTGAGCTCCACGCTCGGGAGCGGCTTGCCCACCGTGTCGAAGCGGAACGCGTCGGGCCGGTTGATGGTGAGCGTCGGCGAGGTCTCGGTGAGGCCGTAGCCCTCGATGACGAGGACGCCGTGCTCGTAGAGGAACTCCTTCACCTCGCGCTTGAGGCCCGCTCCGCCCGAGAGACAGAAGCGCAGCCGCCCACCGGTGACCTCGGCGAGCTTCGCGCGACGCGCCTCGGTCGTCGGGGCGTCCATCGCGAGCGTCGCGATCTTCTCCCAGAGGCTCGGCACGCTCATGAAGACCGTGGGCCGCACCTTGGGCAGCTCGTTGAACACCGTGCGCGGGTCGACCATGTACGACGTGAAGCCGCACGTGTTGCCCAGGCACGCCTCGCCGAAGCCGAAGATGTGGCTCATCGGGAGCCACAGCAGGTCCACGTCGCCGTGGTCGGAGAGGAGCGGCGCGTTGTTTCGCAGCCAGTCCAGGCCGTTGACCGACACGTTGCGGTGCGTGAGCGGCACGCCCTTGGGGTTCCCGCTCGTCCCGCTCGTGTAGAGCATCATGCCCGGCTGCTCGAGCGACACGCCGAGCATGGTCCGCTCGAACGCCTTGTCGTCCTCGCCATCGCGCGCCCGGCCCATCGCGCACGCGCGCGACCACGAGAGGAACTTGCGCTCGATCTCGGACGCGGGCGGTACGTCGAGGCCCCGCGCGCGCATGTCGGCCGCGATGCGCGACACGTCGAGCGCGTCGTCCAGCACCACGATGCGCTCGACCACGCCGTACGCCTTCCACGCCGCGAGCACCCGCTCGACGAGCGGCGCCGTGTCGACGAAGACGATGCGGGCGTCCGAGTGCTCCACGACGTACGCGGCCTGCTCGGCCGTGTTCGACGCGTAGACCGGCACGATGACGCCGCTCGCCGCCTGGATGCCGAGCGCCGCGCTCATCCACTCGACCCGGTTGGGCGCGAAGACGCACGCACGCTCCGCGCTCCTCATGCCCACTGCGGCGCAGAACATCGCGACGTCGCGAATCTGCCGCGCGTGGGCCCCCCAGGTGATGGCGCGCCAGTCGCCGTCGCCCGCCCGGCGAGGGCCGGGACCGACGGGCAGCATGAAGCGGGGGCGCGTGCCGCGCTCCGGCAACGTGTCGAAGACCGCGCGCGGCGCGATCTTCAGTTCCTCGAATGCCTTGATGTCCATGACTCCTACCCCCGTGTCTGGAGCTTCTCCTCGAGATCCATGATGCGACTCTGGAGCTGGTTGAGCATGTGCAGCGCGCGCTCCTGATCGCGCTTGGTCGGCAGACCCGCCTGGGCCCAGACCTGCTCCTTCACGTCGTCGGCGGCCTTCTTCGCCTTCATGGCCACCGTGAGCATGGCGCCGCTCGGTCCGAGGACGAGGGGGCTCTTCATCCACTCCTCGACCCACTTGGCCGTGGCGGCCTCCCACATGTCGAATGCCTTCTTCCACTGATCCCACATGACGTTGTCCTCCGGTTGCTACATGCCGAGGCGCCGGAGCTCCGACGCCGTGGTGAAGTTGTCGTTGGTCTCGCCGACGGCGCTCGTCGCGCGGGCGATCTCTCCGAAGCATTCGAAGAGGAAGGAGTCCTGCCGCTGCACGACCGGGTTGCCGCCGGCGGCGGGCGTGAGGGTCACGACGAATCGAACGCGGTGCGCCTGCTGGAAGCTGAAGTCGGGCAGCACCATCTGCCCCGTGGCGACGTCGGTGCCGTCGTATTCGTCCTGCCCGGCGTAGGGCAGGCCGCGAAGCATGCCGTTGCGGATGAGACCCGTGGACTTCCAGGTGTCGCCCACCTTGAGCGGCAGCGGATAGAGCGTGATCGGCGACTGGTAAACGTAGAGCGTCTGCCCGCCCGACGGGTTCTGCTGCGTCGAGGCGAGGCCGAGCAGGTAGAGCCCCGTGTCGTCCTGCGCGTAGACGCCCTCGATGGTGTCGCCCGCGTCGAAGGGCGTGACGAAGAGCTGCTTGCCGGCTTCCTCGGCCTGCGTCGGGAACGAGGACGCGTACCACTTGCCGGTCAGCGACGTGGCCTCGATGTTGGTGACCTGGTCGCCCGCGTTGCTGGCGCCCCAGTCCCACGTGAGGTGCCCGTTCGGGTCGATGTTTCCCGCGACGTCCACGGGACGGGTCGTGCCGGCGGGGTTCACCGTGTAGCTCGCCGGCATGTTGAGCACCGGCTGCAGCTCCGACGGATCGATGACGCCGTCGAGGTTGGGCACGCACGAGAGCGGCGCCTGCATCCCCGCCTCGTAGGGGTTCCCGTTGGGCAGATGGGTCTTGTTCGCCTCGCAGGCGACCAGCAGGACCAGCAGGGGGAACGCGCTACGCCACATGGGTCAGAACCTGTACATGACACGCACGCGCCCGAGCTGCGCCGGGAACGCGGAAAGATGGGCCACCGGGTTGTCGAGACCTGCCATCGGGAAGAGCACCGCGTACTCGAGGGCCACGCCGAATCCATCGCGCGACGCGTACGCCAGCGTCGGATCGATCTCGACGCCCAGCGGCGCCTTCCCACCCGGCGCGTTCTGGGCGTACGCCGCCCACGAGGCGATCGCGGCGACGCTCGCCTGCAGCACCCCGGGCGCCACGCGCATCACGTCCACGCGCGCGTGCGGGCGCACGTAGTAGGCGCTCGTGACGGTGCCGATGATCTCGCGGAAGAGGATCCGGTCGATGAAATAGTCCGGGTGAAACTGGAAGTTGTTCACCGTCGTGTGAAAAGGGGGGTTGGCCTTCGCGCCGTTGAGATCCCCCGGCTGCGCGAGAGCCGAGCTCGCGCCGGTGAACGCGCCGAAGCCGGGCGACGGATCGCCGCTCGCGTACCCCGCGTCGAGACCGCCGGCGACGCGCGAGTCCTCCGGTCCCACCTCGCTCTCGAGCGCCGCGCCGATCTGCTGCGCGGTCACCGGCACGCGATACTGGACGCCAGGGATGAGCGAGGCCTGCTGGATGCTGCCGAAGAGCGCCGCGACCTCGGCCTCGGCGCGGAACCAGGGGTGCGTGACCCGCCCCCACGCGTCGAGCGCCGTCGCCTCGTAGCCGCGGGCCATGAGCTGCGCGCCGTTGATCGCGATCGGTTGCGCCGTCGGCAGGTACGTCGCCGGCACGTCGTCATTCTGCCAGCGGTAGCTGACGTACCCGCCGTACTCGACGGTGGTCTTGCCCGCCGCCTTGCGGCGCTCGCGCGACAGGTCGTCCTTGTAACGGAGCATCGCGAACGTCAGCGTGTGCACGTCCGCCGACGGCGAGAGGTTCAGGAACGTCTCGCCCGCCTGCCGCGGAACGAAGGGACCGATCTGGTCGATGTCGTACGCGAGCGCGAAGATGTGACCCGCGAGCGGCGTGATCAGCGCGATGCGATCCGCCGCGTCGCCGTAGTTGCAGTCGGCGCAGTCGCCCCCGTTCGCCAGCATCCCCATCCCCCACGTGCTCCCGACGCGTCCCGCGGCGATGACCCCGAAGGGCGTGAGGGCCTCTCCGTAGGCGCGCTTCACGCGGATGGCGTCGGCCGGCGAGAGCTGCGACGCGCTCTCGTTCGGCACGCCAGCGGAGGTGCTGCCGAGCGCCAGGTTGTCGAGGACGTCGAGCCGCGCCTTGACCGCGACGGTGCCGCCGGGAGCGTACACCGCGATGTCGGTGCGCAGCCGCATGTCGCCGTAGAGCATCGACTGCGCGTTCGGGTCCCCGAGGGGGACGGGGAAGAGCGGCTGTCCGGAGGGCGTCAGGCCGCGATCGAGGTCGAGGTTGTAGCGGTCCTCCGCGCGCACGCGCATGTACCCATCGAGGCTCACGGCGGTCGAGGTGCGTGGAACGATGTCCTCGCCGATGTCGGTGAACCCCGTCGCGGCGGCAGGCGACGCCGAGAGGAGCACCGCGGCTCCCGTCACGCACGCCGCCGCGCCGCTCCTCACGGCGCCTTCTCCTCTCGCCCCTCGCCTGGGGAGGCGTCGAGGAAGCTCACCAGGTCGTCGGTCGACGTGCCGGCGGCCTCGATCATCGGGAAGTGCCCGCACTGCGGATAGACGACGAGGTGCGCGTGCGGGAGCTCGTGAGAGAGGCGCTCGCCGTACGGGAGGAGCGTCACCTCGTCCTCGCGCCCCCAGAGCAGCAGCACCGGCTGCTTCACCTCACGGTAGTGCGATTGCATCTCGGTGAACCGCTGACCGCGCACCGCCGCGAGCGCCGCGGCCGTGGTGCCGGGACGATCCATCGCGCGCTCGACTTCCTCGACGAAGCGCTCGCTCACGTACTTCTTCGGATCGTAGAAGGCGCGCGCCATCTTCTCGTCGGGGCGCTCGGCATAGAAGAGGTCGAAGAGCGCCTCGCCGACCCCGTTCGCGCGCGCCCAGAGGAACGTCGTCGGGAGCTGCTCCTCGTAGACCCACGCGTCGTAGAGCGCGAGGCGCGTCACGCGCTCGGGCGCCGCCATGACCATCGCGAGCGCCACCGAGGAGCCCCACGAGTGCGCCACGACCGCCGCGCTCTTGACGTTGCGCTGGTCCATGAGCGCCAGGACGAGCGCCGCCTCCGCCTGCGGCGAGTAGTCGCCGTCGGGGCGGCTCGACCAGCCGAAGCCCTTGAGATCGAGCGCGATGACCCGGTGGTGCTTCTTCAGCAGCTCCTCCTTCACGCCGCGCCACGTCTCGAGCGCGGACGCGAACCCGTGGAGCAGCACGACGGGCGGTCCCTCGCCCTCGTCGACGAACCGCAGGCGCGTGCCGCCGATGTCCGCGTAGAACGCGTCCTTCGGCGCGCCGGGCGGGATCCCGTCGTAGAAGGAGGGGGCGCACCCCGCGAGGAGCAGCGTCGCAGTGGCGGCCGTGAGGAGACAGAGCTTCACGGCGCGAGCCTCTGCGCCTCGGCGGCGCTGGTGAACTCGGTCTTCGTCTCGTTGCTCTGCGACGTGAGCGTCGCGACGGGGCCGAAGCACTCGGCGATGAACGCGAGCGACTGCGTGAGGGTGACGACGGCGCCGACGGTGCGGGTGAGGGTCGTCTGGACGCGCAGCACGTCGAACGTGCCGTAGGGCACCTTCAGCGTCCCGTGCGCGTCGACGGTCGATGCGTACTTCTCGGTGTAATAGACCTGCACGCCCTGGTCGGTGCCGGTGATCGTCGAGGTGCTCGAGAAGTTGCTCCCCATCATCATGGGGAACCCGAGGATCTCGGCGCCCGGCGTGTAATCGACCTCGGTCTGCTGCGTTCCGCTGGTGGGCGAGACGACGCCCTGGAGGAGGAGCGACTGACCGCCGGCCTGGAACAAGCCGAGCAGCGTCGCGGTGTCGCTCAGCTTCGTCGTGTACGTCGCCGTCGTGAACTTGGACGAGAACCACTGCCCCTGGGGCGCGTCGGTCGTCGTCACGACGGTGTGGTCGCCGGCGAGCATCCCCGAGAAGTCCCAAGAGCGCGAGCCGTCGGGGTTCATCGTTCCGGTGCTGTCGACGGTCGCGTTCTCGGCGATGACGAAGTTCGCGTGGAGGCCCGCGATCATCGGGACCTCTTCGCGCGTGATGGTCCCGTCGTGGTTGGGCGAGCAGCCGATGCCGCCTTCGCCGCCCGTGCCGGTCTCCTGCT
>DATJYG010000441.1:0-17854 GCA_035499695.1 Polyangiaceae bacterium | reverse complement strand
GGCCACGTCCCCGCGGCGAGCTCGCGAGCGCTCGGCGTGCGCGCCCCGACGTCTGGGGCTTGCGGTGGTTCGCCGACCTTGCCGAGGCGGAGCGTGATGAAGTCCTTGTCGTCGCGGAGTTTGACGTTGTACCGCGGCCGGTGCTCCTTGATGAGGTTGTTCTCGAGGATCGTCGCTTCCTTCTCGTTGGCTGCGACGATGGTCTCGAGGTCCCCGATGGTCCTCTGCAGAATCGGGATGAACGGCCGGTCGTCTCCGTGCGCGTCCTGGAAGTAGCTCCGGACGCGAGCGCGCAGGCTCTTGGCCTTGCCGACGTAGACGACGGCGCCCTTCTTGTCCTTGAAGAGGTAGACGCCCGGCTTGGCGGGGAGCGCCTCGAGCTTCTGCTGGACCACGTCCGGGAGCATCGCGACGCTCCCGAAGATAGCTCCGTCGCTACTCGTTCGGCATACGCCAGGGCGGGATGGTTCCGCCGTCGGGCGCGCGGTTGGCCGGCCCACCCGGAGGAGGCGGCTTGTAGGTCAGCGTGATGTCGGCGTGAGCGACGACGTTCTCCTTGATCTCGACCGTCGTCTTTTCCTTCGCGTTCAGCTGCGCATCGGACGCGCCGATCGTGACGTTGCTGCCCACCGGGATGCCGTCGATGCGGTAGTGCCCGTCCCGGTCGCTCACGGCGTGCAGCGGATGACGGAAGACGTAGAGATCCTCCTTCACGAAGGGCTCCATGCGGTCGCTGATCGTGAAGTAACCGGCCTTCCCGGGGTAGAGCTTCACCGGGTCGCCCGCTCCCTTGGGCGGCGCGACCATCACGGCCGGCATCGGGTCCTGGTCGATGATCGGCGCGAAGAGCTGGTCGCTCAGGTTGCTCACCTCGAGCCTCTGCCCGTAGGTGATGGCGATGGTGCGCGTCGGGTACGCGCAGTTGGTCCCGACCGTGACGCGGACGGCGTCCTTCTTTTCCGGGATGAAGAAGCCGTTGCCCCAGCCGACGGCGACGACCACCGCGTCGGCGAGCGCTCGCGGCCCGTTGGGCGTCGCGGGCGTGCCCTCGCGGAACAGCTTGCCGTACGTGTCGAGCGCCGCGGGGCACTTGCCGGTGTCGACGTGCACGGCGGGTGCGGGCGGGCCGACGACCGAGATGGTGCCCTCGACGCTGCCGGTCGGGCCCTTGTACTCGGGGACGCCCATCGGGTTGAGGACGGCGTCGACGCTCTCCTTGGGCACGGGGAAGGACTCGGGCGGCTTCACCGACGCCGACGCCGCCGCAGCGGCGCCCGAGGACGATTCGGCGGGAGCCGCGTTCGCGAGCGGCTCGGGTGGCCCCGAGCGCGAACAGCCGACGAGCCACCCTGCACTGCCAACGACGATGGCGAATCCGATCCCGAAATGCCGCATGCGATAGTCCGCTCTTCAACTCTCGTTCCAGTACGGAGCCGGCGCCTCCCCCAGCAGCTCCTGGATCTCCCCGCGCAGCTCCTCGTCCACGATGCGCGGGAGGACGCGCTTGTAGAGCGCGCGCGCCTTGGGCGACCGCATCCACGCCGGGATCCCGCTCAGGGTCTGCGTCACGTACGGGTCGGCCGACGTGAGGAGCGGCTCGAGGTACGGCTCGATGACGGCGAACGGGGCGCCGCGCACACACAGGGCGACGATCAGGTCCGCGCGATGCGAAGGCGGCGCCCCCGCGAGCACCGAGCGCAGCCGCCGGTCCTTGGGCGAGAGCGGCGGGCTCCCGTTCACGAGCGACTCCGCGGCGACCGCCGCCGACGCGCCCTTGCGCGCCGTCGATTCGAGCGCCGCCTCGAGCGGCTCGCGCACCGCCGCCGACCCGCGCCAGGCGCGCGCCGCCACCTCGAAGAGGGGCGACGCGGGCCGCCGGAGCGCCTCGCTGGCCCACGCGTCGTCGATGATCCCGAGCTCGCGCATGCGCGAGGCACACACGACGGCGGCATCCACCGCGTCCTCGCTCTCCTCGGCCAGCTCGAGCACCCGCTGCGACACGACGCGCGCCGCCGGCCCGCCCCGCCCGAGGGCCACCCACGCGACGTTCTGCAGCTTCGCCCAGTCGCGCTCGGCGAGGGCGACCGCCATCGTGGACACCAGCTGCGAGTCGATCCGCTTGTCGGGCCACGCGACGAGCAGCTTGCGTGCTTCCCACGCGCCCGACTCGTCCCCGAGCGCCAGCGTCATGACCCGCTCGAGCACGTCGGCCGGCGCGCCCACGAGCGAGAGCAGGCGCAGGGAGTCGTCGAGGTCCGATGCGTCGTCCTGCGCGAGCACACGCTTGGTCGCCAGCTCGCGCAACGGCGAGGTGTGCTCGTGCGCGATGACGCCCTTCTCCACGAGATCGGACGCGCGCCTCACCCACCCGAAGGCCTCGGGCTCCGGAAACCGCTCGGCGAGCGCGCGCAGGGCGAGCACCGCGGGCGCGCCGAAGCGCTCGGCGAGCGTCGCCGCCCAGCGGATGTCGTCGCGGTGGAAGCCCGGCTCCTGCGACTCGCTGTCGTCTGCCACGAGCTGCAGGAGCAGCACGAGCGCCTCGCGCGACGGGGCCTCGTCGAGCAGCACGCGCGCCAGCGTCCGCCGCGCCTCCGGCACGCGCCCCTGGATCACCGCGAGGCGCGCCATGAAGGTGTCGCTCGGGGTCCGCTCGAGCAGCGAGGCGCCGACGAGGCCCTCGACGCCGACGGGGCACGGCTGCCCATAGCGCTTGAGCCACTGCTGGCGCGCATCGTCGCGCATCGACACGTTGGGGTCCGACGCCGCGATGCGCAGCCGCGGCTCCGCGAGCTCGTCGGGCAGCCGCTCGATCGCGCGCAGCGCCTTGTGCCGGTCCCAGTGGCGCGCGCACTTGAGCCAGTGGTCGATCATCACGGCGCCCGTCTCGGGGAAGCCGACGGCGAGCGCCTCGGTCGCCCAGCGCGACTCGAGAAGTATCGAGTCCGGCTCGGCGTCGATCACGTCGAGCAGCGCCTCGGCGGCCTCCTCGGGCTGCACGAAGCGCAGCGCGAGCAGCACCGCCTCGCCGAACGTCTCCTCGTCGTGCTCGCGGTCCTCGTCGGTGATCTCCCCCGGCGGCGCGTGCTTCACGAGATCGCGCAGCACGTGCACCAGGTCGTCGGCCGACAGGGACGGCGGGTCGGCGCTCGCGAGGGCGTGGAGCGCCCGCGCACGCAGGCCGAAGCTCGGCATGCGGAGGGCGCGCCGCAGCGCAGACACCGCGGGGTCGCGCCACTCGAAGTGCCCGATCATCTCGGCCGCCACGCAGCGCGCGGCATACGTCGGTCCATCGTCGATCACGTCGGCGAGACGCGCCACGAGCGCCTCTTCGTCGCCGACCTCGGGCACCCAGCCCTCCTCCGTCTCGAAGATGGCCGCAGCGAGGCCGCTCAGCCCTGCGCGCGCGATCTCGACCAGCAGGTCGGCCGCCACGGGATCGACGAGCGGCGCGATGCCGGCGACGCGCTCGGCCGTCTCCCGGAGGCGCGGAGTCAACCGGTCCCAGCAGCGCACGACCATGCGGAGCAGACGGGTGATCTCGACCGGCCAGCGGTCGAACCCCATCACGTCGAACCCCATGCGTCCCACGCGCACGAGCAACCGGCGCGTCGTCTGGAAGCGCTCCTCGTCGTCCTGCGCGGGCGTGTCCCACGCTTCGGCGATCATGTTCGCCACCGGCTCCGTGAGGCGGCGCGCGCGCTCGCGGATCTCCTCGATCTCGGCGTCTTTCGCGTCGGCCGGCGCGTCCGACTCCGGCGCCTCGGACGACGGCGGAGGCCACGAGTCGCTCGGCAGCTCGACGGTGCTCTCCGCCCCCTGCGCTTCGAGCGCGGCGCGCTGCGCGTCGTCGAGCGCGGCCGTCTGGTCGGCGGGCACGTAGCTCCACGCGAAGTGCTTCGCGAGCCTCGGGTCGATCTCGTCGCGACGGGACATTGTAGTCCCCCTCATCTTTACATCACTCGCGCGGGCGGGGCGACCGGCCCATAATGTCCCGCGACCATGCGGTTCGGCCGCATAAAGTACCTGCCGCTCGTGCTCGCGACAGCGGCCGTGTCCTCGGGCGCATGCGGCAAGAGCCATCTGCCCGCGTCGGGAGAGAACGGCGACGCGTCGACCGATGCGCCGATGGATGTCGCGCGCATCCCCTACGACGGACTGCCCGTCACCGAGGCGGGACCGCGAACGCCCGTGCGTGCCGAGCTCGTCACGTCGCGCGTCGACACGATGCAGCTCATGTTCGCCGCGGGCGAGATGCAGACGAGCGGCGAGCCGTTCATGCAGAACTTCGCGGGGCGCAACCTGCAGGACTACAACCGCTACTGGATCCCGGTCGACCAGTACCTCGTGCCGGTGACGAACGGCTCACGCTTGTGGGACGCGTTCACCGACCTCTTCGGCTTCAGCTCCGCCGTCGAGTCGTACGAGTACTCGAAGTACCACATGAACCTCGTCGCGAATCAGACGGGGGCGGGCGTGTCGCTCGCAAACGGGCCGCTCGTCGCGGCGCTTCCGGGCGCGACGCCCTTCGACAGGCTGCAATCGCGCGTCGAGCGCCTCCTCTACGCGGCGGGCACCGACGTGGCCGGATACGCGATGTTCGACGGCGGCGTGCCGTCGCCCGATCCGCAGGGCGGGAGGAACCCGCTGAACGACTTCGGCTTCCCGGGGCTGTGGCCGAACGTCATGCCCTACCGGAGCTGGGACCCGACGATGCAGCCGGACCAGTCGGTCACGCACTCGTGCACGAGCCAGACCGGCTACGGCGGCGTCGCGTTCTACGGGAACAACCCCGTGTACACGTACGAGTGCGACTACAACACGCTGAACCTGCCGAGCCGCACCGCGCAGATCGAGCCGGTCATCGGGCCCGGAGTGCTCGGATACACGACGTGGAAGGAGGCCATCTGGGGCATCGACTTCACCGGGCGCCTGCACGACAGCAACTCGAACCCGGTGACGGCCGTGAAGCCGGAGGACATGGCGGCGGTGGCCACGCAGGGCAACAAGGTGGTGGCCGTCGAGCCGCCGACCTCGGCGCCGGGGACGTTCATCGGCTCCACGCCGCTCGAAGGCATGTGGGGCCTGCTCATGGTGGAGGAGATGGACAACGCGGGGGCGTGGTTGCTCTCGTCGCTCGCGACCGCCGACGGGTCGACGCTCGGCGGGTTCCCTTCGATCGCAGCAGCCATCCAGTACGACTACGCGTCGCCGCTCGTGTGGTTCCCGACGGCCATCGGCGTGACGGAGGACACGAGCCCGCCGCACTCTCCGCTCCAGATCAAGTATCCGGCGGTCCAGTCGCTCGCCATCCAGGACGCGACGAGCCACGCCGTGGATCTGGCGGCGCTGGTGCAGGGCTACTCGCTCTTCTTCGGCATGACCGACTCGCGCAACGTGGCGGTCGGCCAGCAGATCGGCCTGCAGGCGGCGTTCGACGGCGGCGTCTTCGCGAGCGACGACGGCCTGCCCGACGGCGAGAGCAGCCCGCACGATCGCGCGCTCGCCGTGATGCGAACGGCGTTCGTGGACCTCGATCGCCTGCACGTCGATCCGACCGACGATGCGCGCGTCGTCATGGACACCGCCACCGTGTCGGGTGGCTCCGTCACGAGGAACGCGGCCGCGACGACGACGACGATCGGCCACGTGGTGGTCGGGCTGCGACACCTGCTCATGGGCTGCAACGCGGCCGTCTCGCAGTACGGCGCGCCCGATCCCGACCCGACGAAGGACACGCAGGGGATCCTCAACTCCGTCCCTCTCCACCCGGCCTACGGGCAACCGAGCTTCAGCCAGCACGTGCGCGAGGTCCTGATGAACCAGGCGGACTTCGTGGTCGGCACGCTCTCTCAGGCCGATGGGACCGTCGCCAACGGCGCCACGTTCGCGAACGGCACGTGGAAACCGACGACCGACGCGACGCTCCTCGAGTCGCAGGGCGCTGCGCTGCGCACGCTCGTCGAGGCGTGGTTCCTGTCGCAGGACACGAAGTACCGAGACCGGGCGCGCGCGGTGGCGACGAAGCTCTTCACGGCGTTCTGGAGCGAGCCGGCGCGCATGTTCCGCGGCGTCGCGGGCGGGGCCGACGACGTCGTGATGACCGCAGAGCGCTTCGCGTGGCTGCAGCAGGCGCTGCGCGAGACGTACGAGGGCATCTGGGTGCCCGGTGATCCGAACCTCGATCGCCCGGTGCTCGAGTCGACCATCGCCCGCGTGAACAAGCTCTACTTGAACGGCTGGGACGACCTGAACGGGAACCAGACGGTCGAGAAGCCCGCAGAGTGCCTCGGCGCGCGGATGCAGCTCGGCGAACAGGCGCTTACGGGCGAGGTGGCCGACGTGTCCAACGGCAACATCGTGACCAGCGGCGAGGACCGCGAGGGCGACTGCGTGCTCAACATCGCGTTCGCCGGGAAGGCGGCCGTCCTAGGGACGGTCCACTTCCACGCGCCGTAGGAACGGCGGCTCCCAGGCCTGCACCTCGAGGCACGGCATGCGGCGGTCGAGGCGCTCCGGACGGCAGAGCGTCGCCACGTGCACGAGCGGCCAGCGCGTCTCGCCCTGCGTCTGCACCTCGCTGGTGAGCCAGATGCGGGAAGGGAGCGACTCCATGCGCGAGAGACGAAGCTGCACGTCCCCGAGGGACCCCGCGGTGAAGGCGCGCGGCGCCAGCTCGGTCAGCTCGAAGAAGCGGACGCTCGAGGTGCCGAACACCGCGAGTCGCTGCGGGTCCGGCTGCGCGCGCGCGAGCGCCACGAGCTGAGCGCCCGGGGGCGCCACCGTGCGGCGCGTGTGGGCGTCGAGCGCGGTGCGGAGCACGAGGGCCAGCGCGAGCGCCGAGACGATCGCGAACGCGCGGCGCGAGGACCCCGCGGGGAGCGCGAGACCCGCCGCGAGCAGCGCGACGAGCGGAAGCGCGTGGCGCGGTTGATCGCGCAGGTTCTGCCCGACGCCGATCCAGAGGAGGTAGGGCACGACGACCACGACGGCCGGAAGCAGCCCGCGCCAGCCCGCCCCCTTCCACGTCGCGATTGCGCTCGCGCACGCCGCAGCGGTCAGCGCGGCGAGGAGCACCCCGAGCACGCCGGAGCCCGCACCGAGCCCGTCGACGAGCAGGTCGCGCGCGAGCCACGCGAGACGCACCGTCCCCGGCTCGGTGACCACGGTCCCGCCCCACCGCTCCGCATGCCCCGCGAAGTGCGTCGTGTAGAGGTCGACGATCCGGTGCGTCCCGACCACCGCGACGAGCGGCACCGCCCACCCCACGCACGCGAGCACCGCAACCCCGGCGGCTCGCAGCCGCATCGCGCGCGGCGCGAGCACGAGCGCCGCCAGGTACATCGGCGCCCAGGAGAGGCGGACGCCCAGCCCGAGGCCCACGGCGAGCCCGAGCACCACCGGCGCCCTCGCGGGTCGAGCGATGCACACCCACGCGCACACCGCGGCGAACGCGAGCGCCGGGGCCTCGCTCCCCACGCCGCTGAAGGCGTGCCACACGAGCGGCGTCACGCCGACCAGCACCGCGACCGCCCACGCGGCTCGCTCGCCCGCCAGCTTCCGCGCCGCCAGCCACGCGAAGGCCACCGCCGCCGCCCCGCTCAGCGCCGCCACGAGCGCGCACGCGCGCATCGGGTCGCGCGCGACGACAGCCGCGGCCCGCAGCAGCGCGACGTACACCGGATATCCCGGCGGGTGCGGATGGAAGCGCGCGAGATCGAAGTCGCGCACCGACTCCACGAACCCCACGCCGTCCCAGTCGTCCGGCCACGGTGGCGCCGACGCGTAGAGGAGAGCCGCGTAGCCCCCCAGCGCAAGCCACCGCTTCACGGCACGATGTCCTGCGTGCGGAACGTGATCGTCTTGTCGCTCGTGGCGATCTGCCGGACGAAGAGCTGCACGAAGCCGCCGAAGAGCGCGTCGGTCGGTCCGATGCCCGTGCTCCCGGTGGGACGCGCGATCCACCGCCGTATCTGCTCGATCATGTCGGGCGACACGGGGTTCACGTCCACGACGACGCCGAGGAAGTACGGCTCACCCGGAGTGAGCGCCCCGCGCCGCACGATGGGCAGATCGCGCGCCTCGGTGCAGATGCGCAGCACGCCGTCGAGCACCGCGGCCTGGTCGCGCTCCCGCTCGTGCTCGCTCACGTGGATCCGGTACACCTCGTCCCAAAGGTCGTATGCCACGCGGCACACGCGCGGCGCGAGCGCGACCGGATTGTCCTGGCCCTGCTGGAAGAGGTACGCGCGCATCGCGATGACCATCGGCAGACCGCTCGCCATCTTCTTGAGCAGCGAAGGATCGCTCATCACGTCGCGGTACGAGAAGCTCGCGCGCAGCAGGTCCTGGTCCCACGCGTAGTTCGCCTGTCGCGGCGGAAGGGCCGCCGGATGCGCGGGCTGCTGCGGCGCCGACTGCTGCGCACCGAGCGACGCCGGCGCCGAGATCGACGCGGCGAGAGCCATCGCGAAGAGCAAGGCTCTCGCTCTCATGGCCGCACCGCCCCCGACTGCTCGCCGCGCACCGGGACGAGCCCGATGAGATTCGAGAGCCCGAAGGTGAAGCCGCCCACCTGCGTGTCGATACGCAGCCCGAGGTTGAACGTGAGATCCAGCGGCCAGCGCGCGAGGCCCGAGTAGCCCGGCGCCGGATCGTAGAAGTCCTGCTCGTTCGCCAGGCCGTAGAGCCCGACGTCGCCGAAGAAGTCGACGCCGTAGACCGAGCGCGTGCCGCGGTAGATCGGGATGCGGTACTCGGTGTCGATCCGCGCCGCGTAGTTGCCGTAGCGGAGCTCGACGATGTCGGTGCTGAGGACGTTGGGCGCCGGCCGGCGGTCGAACGCGAGATCGAGCACGCGATCCGGCAGCAGGTCGCTCAGATCGCCGACGTAGAAGCGCTCGAAGAGCGGCGCGTCGCCGAAGACGCCTCCGGCGAAGAGATTCAACGAGAGGACGTGTCCCCAGGGGAGCGGGATCCACTGCGCCCCACGCAGCACGACGCGCGAGTACGGGTAGTCGCTCCCGAGCGGCGTCAGCGACAGGTCGTAGCTCGCCTCCAGCCGGTGCCCACGCGACGGCAGGAACGGGTCGTCGCGCGTGTCGTTCACGAAGGACACGCGCAGCGTCGAGAGGATGCTCGTCCCGCTGTCGAGCATGAAGTCGATGGGCTCGACGGCGGTGCCGCGGTGATCGCTCGCCGCGAGCGGCAACGTGGCGTTGATCCCTTCGAGCCGGTAGTCGAGGAAGAGCTGCGACGAGACGCCGAGGTCGTGCCCGGCGCCGATGGTGCCGCCGAAGCGCTTGTACGTCGAGATCGCGTAGTCGGTGAACGCCGTCCCGCTCGCGTGCGCCGGATCGTTCACGAGGACGTCGTGATTGCCGTACGGTTGGACGGCCGAGTTGTAGAGGAGCTCGGTGCGCGCAATCCAGCTCGAGCCGAGGAACTGAGGGTCGGTCAGACCCACGCGCAGAGCGAGCTGGGGCAGCTGGTCCGTGTCTCCCACGGCGAACGCGCCGCCAAGGGCGATGCCGGTGCCGCCGAGGTTCGTCTCGGTGATCTGCGCCCCGCCATAGGCCGAGATGGGACGCGCGTTGCCGTTCTGCGCGACGTCCTCGGCCAGGCCGAGCCACGCGTTGTTGACGACGATCGTGTTGCGCTCGACGACGTCGACGACGAGCACCACGTAGCCGCGCCGCGTCCCGCGCCGCAGCGAGAGCTGCACGTCACGGAAGTAGCCGGTGCCGAGCAGACGGAAGCGCGTGAGCTCGAGCTCCGGATCGTCCACGTCGAGCACGTCGCCCTCGTGGAAGGGCACGTAGCGGAGCACGACTCGCGACAAGGTCGTCGTGTTGCCGCGGACCTGGATGCCCTCGAGCGTGTACTTCAGGCCCACCGTCCCCGGCGTGCGCATGATGGACACGGCGGCCTCGGTGGTCGGCGGGTTGCCCGGCGCCGACGTCGACCCGGGAACGGGCGTGCCGATCGTCGACGGCGGCGGCGCGGGTGGCTCCCCGGTGCCTGCGGGAGCGGGCGTCGTCGCCGTGGGCGGCGCGGTCTGCGGCTTGTCCGGCTCGGCGCCCCAGGTGCGTCGGGCCTGCGCTCGCGCGAGGGCGGGCGTCAGGACGACGACGAGGGCGACGAGTACCGGGCCTCTCCGCAAGCTGCCGGCGATCCTAACCCTTCTTCACAGCGTCCGGCTGGCGCTCGGGGGCCGCCTTCTGGAAGGCCTCGAGCTTCATCGCGGCGTCGAAGGCGCGCTGGACGCGCGGGTACCCGTTCACGTCGACGTGGAAGCGCTGGGCCGACACCACCTGCGGCACGAGGAACGTGTCGGCCGCCCCCGGCGCCTCGCCGTAGGCAAACGGCCCGCGGATGCCCTCGCCCTCGAGCGCCGCCATCGCCGCCTCGAGCGACGCGAGCCCGCGCGAGACGAAGTGGTGCAGCCACTTCTTCTGCACCTCGGCGTCCTCCGAGAGATACAGCGTGACGTTCCGGTTCTGCAGCGGCTGGATCCCGGCGTTGACGATCTCGACGAGCGAGCGCACGCGCGCCCGCCCATGCGCGTCCTTCGGATAGAGCGGGGGCGACGGGAAGCGCTCGTCGAGGAGCTCGATGATCGCGACCGACTCGACGTAGTTGACCCCGTCGATGACGAGGCACGGCACGTACCCCGTGGGGCTCCGCGCCTTGTGCGCCTCGCTCGACTGCTCCTCGGTGAGCAGGTTCACCGCGACGTAGCGGTAGTCGAGCCCCTTGAGCCCGAGGGCGATGCGCACGCGATGCGACGACGAGGAGCGCCAGTAGCTGTAGAGGGTGAGCTCGGGCATGGGAGGCGCACTCTAGCGCTCACTCGAACGCCCGCATGCTCCCGTCGCCGCTGAGCGTGCCTCCCGTCGCGTGGGCGTAGGCCTCGGCGGCGGCCATGACGCGGAGGAAGTTCTCGCCGAGCACCTTCTTCACGTCCTCGTCGGACCAGCCGCGGCGCAGCAGCTCCAGGGTGATCTTCGGAAGTCCGTCCATACCCTCGAGCCCCACCGGCATCGCCGACACGCCGTCGAAGTCGCTCCCGAGCCCGACGTGGTCCACGCCCGCCACCTTCGCGACGTGCTCGATGTGATCCACGAGCACGGACAGCGGCGGCCGAGGGATCCCCTCCGAGAGCTTACCGTACAGGTCGTTCATCTTCGCGGTGTGCCCGTCCTTCTCCGCCGCCGCCAGCTCGTCGGCGTGCGCGCGGTACACGGCACGCGCGGCGTCGCGGTACTTCGGGTCGATGTAGGCCGCGAAGAAGTTGACCATGACGACGCCGCCGTTCTTCGCGATCGCGCGCAGCTGGTCGTCCGAGAGGTTGCGCGACGCGTCGCACAGGGCGCGCGCGCTCGAGTGCGACGCGATGACCGGAGCCTTCGCGACGCGCAGGACGTCGTCGACGGTCTCGTCGCTCACGTGCGAGACGTCCACGAGCATCCCGATGCGCTGCATCTCGCGCACGACGTCTTCTCCGAAGGGAGAGAGCCCGTGATGCTTCGGCTCCGGGGGCGTCCCGCTGACGCCCGACGAATCGGCCCAGTCGCCGTTCACGCTGTGGGTGAGCGTCATGTACCGCACGCCGAGCCTGTAGAAGTCGCGCAGCGCCGACAGCGAGTCCTCGATCGCGTATCCGCCCTCGATGCCCATGAGGATCGCGATCTTGCCGTCGCGCTTGGCCCGCCGGACGTCGTCGACCGTGCCGGCGAACACGAGGTCCTGCGGGTGCCTCTCGATCTGCTGGTAGGTCACGTCGATCATGTCGAGCGCGCGCCGGGCCGGCCCGCCGTCGTGCGCCGACGGGTGCAGGTAGAAGCGTGGGTCGACGTATATCGAGAAGAACTCGGCGCCGATGCCTCCGGCTCGCATCTTGGGGAGGTCGGTCGCGGTCTTGCCGTCCGGCTTGCCGAGGTCGAACCCGTCCTCGAGGATCGTCGAGGTCACGTCGTCGTGCGTGTCGACGACGATCGACTCGCGATGAAGCTTCGCCGCGCGCTCCTCCAGCGTGAGGACTGGTGCCGCCGACGCGGACGCGGACGCCGACGACGAGGTGGCCGCACTGCCGCCCGACTTGTCGCAGGCCGCTCCGAGCAAGGCCACGCACGCGAGGGCTGCCGGGCGCTTCATCGCCGCGCATCTTGCCACGGCCGGCGTGCTAAGAGGCGGCCCATGGCGGCGAAGAAGAGCACCAAGGGCGCCGCGCGCGCGCCCGCCCGGAGGCGCACGCCGCGCAAGGCGCAGGCCGGCTCCGCGGGCCTCGATCCGAAGCAGACCCTCATCGACGTGTCCCAGGTGAGCGACCTGGCGAAACGCATCGAGGGCGACGGCGGCGCAGTCGTCGGCACCTACAAGGACCCGCTGGGCGGCCATCCGCTGATCCTCGCCGTGCTCCCCATCGACAAGGTGGAGCCGACGCCCTTCCAGCGCGATCTGTCGGACGCGCACCACAAGCGCCTCTCGGACGTCATCTCGCGCACCGGGCGCTTCCTCGACCCGATCATCGCGATCACCGCGCCCAAGGACGGCTACTGGACTCCCAACGGCCGCCACCGCCTCGAGGCGATGCGGCGCCTCGGCGCCAAGGCCATCACGGCGCTCGTCGTGCCGAGCCGTGAGGTCGCCTGGCAGATCCTCGCGCTGAACACCGAGAAGGCGCACAACCTCAAGGAGCGTTCGCTCGAGGTCATCCGCATCTACCGCGACCTGCTCGGCGAGGACGGCTCGCGCCCCGAGTCGCAGTTCTCCTTCTACCTGGAGGACCCCGCCTACGCGACGATCGGCGTCTGCTACGAGCGGGCGCCGCGCTTCGCCGGCGGCGCGTACCACCCCATCCTGCGACGCACCGAGCGCTTCGTGGACGACCCGCTCAGCAAGGCGATCAAGACGCACGAGCACCTCGCGGGGCTGGTCCTGGAGCTCGAAGAGAAGGTGTCGGCCGCGGTCGCGCGCCTCAAGGAGCGCGGCCTCACGAGCCCCTACCTGCGTTCCTTCGTGGTCGCCCGCATCAACCCGCTGCGCTGGATCAAGGGCGACCTACCGCCGGCCGAGGATGTCCTCGTGCAGATGCGCGACCGCGCGGCCAAGTTCAAGACCGAGGGCGTGAAGCAGGAGGACCTCGCGAGGATGGGCGGGGGCGTCCCGGACGAGGAGTCCTAGGACGACAGGTGAATCGTCAGCTTGGTCGTCTGACCGGCGGTGACGTTGAACCCGATGCTGCGCTTGTGCGCCCCGTCCTTGGTGACGAGGGTGAGCTTGTGATGCCCCGCCTTGAGGGGCATGTGGGTCTGCGGGGTCGCCTTGTCCGTGTCCACCTCGTCCACGAGGATCTCGGCCGACGGATCCGAGGCGACGTCGAGCCAGCCGGCCTGGGCGTCGTCGGCGCGGGCGATGCCGAGCGAGGCGTGCACGGCCACACCGGCCAGCAGCGCCGCAGCCATCACCCGGATAGACCGAACCGTCATCGAGCCCCTCGTCCCTGTCGTTCGACGGGCGCAGCGCCCGCGGCATTCACGGGGGCATCATAGCCGGGCGCAATCATCGAGGTCATGGCATCGGCATCGGCGACGCCCTGGCCCTTCAGCCATTCATCGGTCCGCTCGAGCAGCGTGCGGCCCTCGTCGCCGCGCAGGAGCTGGGCCAGCCGGCGCCGGGCGGCCGTCGCGTGGAGCGCCATGTCGGCCGTCTCGCACCCGAAAATGGCTTCGCGCAGCAGCATGAGGGCCTGATCCCGGTCGCCGCGCTGGTGCGCGACGCCGGCGCGGAGGATGCGCGCGAGGGGCATCGCCCATGCGGCACGCTCGCGCTCGATGGTCCGCGCGTCGCGCTCGGCCGCGGCGAGGAGCGTCCGGCGCTCCTCGGGATGACGGGCGGCGACCGCCAGGGCGCAGCGGCCGTGCATCTCGATCGTCCGGATGCGCACCGTGCCGATGCGCGTGAGGTGGGCGCGCCGCATCTCGGGCAGGCGCGTCTCGACGCGATCGAGCGCCTCGCGCGCTCGCTCCTCGTACAGGTCGGCGTGCACGAGGCCGACCAGCTCGTAGAAGTGCTCGAGGTGGCAGCCCTTCTGCGACCACGTCTTCATCGCCTCGGCGATGTCGCGCCTCGCCTCCTCCGGCTTGCCTTGCACGAGCCACACGAGACTCGCGAAGCCGGCGCGCATGCTCACCGAGGCGTAGACGTCGCCGCGCTCGTTCGCATCGCGCAGGTAGAGCGGCTGCCGCCAGCACAGCTCGCGAAGCTCACCGAGGTAGAAGAGCGCCATCATGGCGAAGTGGTGCATCGTCGCCTGCTCCCACGAGGCGCCCGGCACCCGATCGCGGAACATGTCGGCGCCCCGGTCGGCGTCGTCGACGGTGCGGCGGAAGTTGCCGCCGAGGTAGCTCGAGATCGCCGAGTTGGCGATCGTGTACGCGATGCTCTGCGGATCCCCCGAGCGCTCGGCGATGGCGCGGGCGCGCGCGAGGTTCTCGTCGACGCGCAGCGCCGCTCCGATGCCGCCGGTGGCCTGGTAACCCGCGGCCACCGCCAGGGCACGCGAGACGCGCGACGGCTCGCCGGCGCGCAGGGCGTAGAGGACGGCGCGCGCCTGGAAGACCGCACCGTAGATGTGGTCACTCAGGCCCAGGGAGAACGCAATCGACCAGCACACGTCGACGCGCGTGAGGTCGCGCGCCGGCACGAGTGACGGGTCGCGCTCGCGGAAGCGCGTACCGCGGAGCGCGAGCAGCAGCCGCAGAAACACGAGCTGCACGAGCGCGTGAAACGGGGTGCGGGGGTAATGCAGCCCCAGGAGCGCGAGCACCTCGCGCACCGCCGCGATCCCCTCGTCGAAGCGGCCGGCGCGGAGGAACTGCTCGGCGGCCTTGCGGCGCAGGTCGAGCGCCTCTGCGGCCGGCGCCTTCTCGGCGGCCTTCGCGTACGCGGCGGCGGCGAGTGCTCCTCGGCCGGAGTTGGCGAGCGCGTCGCCCAGGCGCGCGCGGATGACGCGGCGCTTCGGATCGCCTTCGGGCGTGAGCTTGAGCGCGCGCTCCCAGCACGCCGCGGCACGGTCGAACGCCAGCGCCTCGCTCGCCTGGTGCGCCGCCGCCACGGCGTACTTGGCCGCCCGCACCGGCTCTCCCGCGAGCGCCCAGTGCAGCGAGAGCGCCTCGCCGTCCGGCCAGCGCGCCGCTTCGAGCGCGAGCGCCAGCCGCCGGTGGCAGCCCACGCGATCGCGCTTCGACAGCTGCTTGACGACCGCCTCGCGGACTCGCTCGTGGTACGGCTCGATGCGGTCGGACGCCCGACCGCCGCTCGTCAGCACCATGTGCGCGACGCGCAGCTGCGCCACGATGCGCGCGAAGGCGGCCATCTCCATGCCCGTCGCGTACGCGACCGTCTCCTGCGTCATCGGCCGCCCGGCGACGGCCACGAGCTCGAGCGCCTTGCGCGCCGCCAGCTCGAGCCGCTCGATGCGGGTGTGCAGCGCCTCCTGCAGATCGAGCGCCGGACGCACGAGCAGCGCCGTGTCGTCCGGCTCTTCGCCGGGGATCTCGCGGTCCTCGGCGAGCGCCGCGTGACGCGCGAGCTCGTCGATGAACAGCGGATGGCCCTGCGCCTCGCGCGCGATCGCCTCGGCGTGCTTCGCGCGGTGCGGCGCGACCAGCTCGAGCAGCGAGGCCGCCAGCTCGCGCGCGTCCGAGTCCGAGAGCCGCCCGAGCGCGATGCGCCGCGGGGGGCTCGGGAGGTGCGACTCGATGTCGGCTTTGCCGACGGCGTGCATCACGACGCTCCCCTCGGTCGCCGGCGCATCGCGCACGGTGCCGACGAGGAGGAGCGCCGGCGCGTCCGGCGGCCGGAGCAACTCGGTGAGCAGCGAGAGGCTGTCGGCGTCGGCCCACTGCAGGTCGTCGATCGCGATGACGAGCGGCCGGCGCGACGCGATGCGCGACAGCACGTGGCGCAAGCCCTCGAAGGCCCGGCGGCGCAGGTCGTGCGGGTCGCGCGACTCCTCGGTGACCGCGAAGGCGAACGCGCGCGAGCGGCGCAGGACCGGGAACACCTGCACGAGCGGCCCGAGTCGAGGCGGGGTGAGCTCCCCCGCCTGCTCGTCGGGGAGCGACGCCAGGTGACGCGCCAGCTCGTCGATGACGCCGTCGAGCCCCTTGTACGGTACCTGCTCGCGCTCGTAGCAGCGGCCCGCCAGGACCACGGCGTCGGGGTGCGTCGCCATCACGTGCCCGCAGAAGTGCTGAACGAGGCACGACTTGCCCACGCCCGACTCGCCGTCGACGAGAACGACGACGGACGATCCGGTGCGGGCGTCCTGCAAGGCGCTGTCGAGCGCCTCGAGCTCGGTGGCCCTGCCGACGAAAGGCGCGCTGCGCGTCTGCGTCGACGCCGGGGACGAGATCGCCGGCGCCGAAGGGACGCTGATCGCGTGCGGCTCGAGCATCCGCAGCACGTCCGCCGCCGTCGGACGCGTCGCCGGATCCGAGCGCAGCAGCTTGGTGCACAGGGCATCGAGATCGGGCGGAACGCCGGGCGCCCGCTCGCGCGCCGGTACCGGCACCTTCTGCTGCTTGTCCATCAGGATCGTGAGCGGCGGCCCGTCGAACGGCAGCACGCCGGTGAGCGCCTCGTAGAGGACGACGCCGAGCGCGTAGCAGTCGGCCTCCGGCCCCACGGTCTTGGACGTCGCCTGCTCGGGCGCCATGTATGCGGGCGTGCCGGTGATCTCGCCGTCGATCGACGGCCGCTCCGCCACGTCGGCCACGAGCCCGAAGTCGAGCAGCACCACGCGCCCCACCGGCGTCACGCGGACGTTCGACGGCTTGATGTCGCGGTGCACCTTGCCCGCCTGGTGCAGCGCATCGAGGCCGGCCGCGAGCTGCGGAAGGGTCGCCCGCAGCCGCGCCTCGTCGATGATGCCCGCGTGGACGGGGGCGGGGTTCGAGTTGCGCCGCATGAACGTCATCGGCGTGTCGTCGATGCTGCCGTTCGCGGTCGAGCGGCGCTCCTGCTCGGCGAGGAGCGCGACGTCGCCCACCGGCATCGGCGCCCGCGGGCGCACGTACGCGAGGAAGTCGTACCCGTCGACGAGCTCCATCGTGAAGAACCACTGCTGGCCCTCGGCGATGAGCTCCCCGAGCGTCACCAGGTTGCGGTGGTGGAGGTCCTGCAGGGCGCGGAATTCGCGCTTGAACCGCAGCAGCGCCTGCGCGCTCGCCTTGCGCGACACGGTCGCCTTGAGCGTCTTGAGCGCGACCTTGGCGTTGCGCTCTTTGTCGAACGCTTCGTAGACGACCCCCATCCCGCCTTCGCCGAGGGGCCGCAACAGCTTGAAACGATCAGGGACGGTGAGCTCCAAGGGCGGATCCGGCTCAGCGGATGAGCCCCCCAGAATTCTCAGTCTGCCTGCTCTTTGTTTCGGTCATGCGACAGAGCCGAGAGCCCAGGGGAAATAGGGGCGACGAGGTGCGACAGCGACCCCGGTGTGGCGTTCACGAGCGTAGCGAAGTACACGTTTCTGCTGTCTCGTTTTTTGCGGGGCCCCTCCCCGCGCATGCCCTCGTAGCTCAGTTGGATAGAGCACCTGTTTCCTAAACAGGTGGTCGCCCGTTCGAGTCGGGCCGAGGGCGCCCAAGAGTTTCCGAGCGATACACCAATTGCGCACAGGTGCTCGTGGCCAATTGCGTGGCCGATTGAAGCGCCGCTACGAGCAGCGTGTCTGCGTCTGCTGACGTCGGCAGCGAAGGGCGACGACGCCGGCGCCGCCGCTGCGCTCGACGCGATGCGCATGGCGCTGAGGGTCGGCACCGTCGCCGACGCGGTCACGCTTGCCGCTGCG
>DATJYG010000440.1:0-17869 GCA_035499695.1 Polyangiaceae bacterium | reverse complement strand
GGCCATTCGCGCTTATGTTCCCCGCATGGACCCCAAGGCCCAGGTGCAGGCGGCGAAGGAGACGGCGTTCGCGGTGCAGCACGCGGACATGGCGGTCCTCGCCGTGTCGGGGAAGGACCGCGTGACGTGGCTCAACGGACTGCTGACCTGCGATCTCGCGAAGCGCGCGCCGGGCAACGCTGTGTACGGCCTCGTCGTCGAGCGCAAGGGGCACGTGCTCGCGGACGTCGTCGTCGTGGTGGACGAGCCGGGCGAGCGCTTGTTCCTGGTGGTGCCCGTCTTCGCCGTGGAGTCGCTCCGCGCGCATCTCGAGCACTACCTGGTCATGGAGGATGCCGAGGTCGTGCCGGCCACCGGCTACGAGGTGTGGTCGGTGCACGGACCGCGCGCCGAGACGGCGCTCGAGGCGGCGCGCGCCGCGCGCGGCTTCGGCGGAACGCTCGACCGCACGGGCCTCGGCGGAGCGATGGTCCTCGCGGCGCCCGACGTGACGCGCGAGGTGGGCGCGGCGATCGCGGGCGCGGCGACCGTGGGCGACGAAGCCGGCTGGGAAGCGCTGCGGCTCGAGCGAGGCGTGCCGCGCTTCGGCGTCGACTTCGACGACAAGACGTACCCGCAGGAGGCGCAGCTCGAGAAGGTCGCGGTGAGCTTCGACAAGGGCTGCTACCTCGGGCAGGAGGTCGTGTGCATGCTCGAGATGCGCGGGCACGTGAAGCGCAAGCTCGTGCCGGTCGTGCTCGACGACGGGGCGCCGCCTCCGCGCGGGGCGCCGGTGACCGACGAGGCGGGCGCGCCGGTGGGCGAGGTGACGAGCGCCGGCACGTCGCCCACGCTGGGCAAGCCCGTGGCGATGGCCATGGTGAAGCGCGCCTTCGCCGAGGCCGGCAAGCGGCTCGTCGTGGCGGGTGCCAGCGGAGAAGTGGTCGAGCGCCCGGCATGAGGGTATGACCGGTCCGTGGAGCCCCATCGATCCGCAGCCGTGCTGGCGCTTCTGGTGGCCACGTCGCTGGGCGCGACGGGATGCGTCCTCAAGAAGGAGTACGACAAGACGGTCGCCGACGCCGCGCAGGCCAAGGCGCAGGCCGACGCCGACCACAAGACGGACGAGGGGCGCATCGCCGACCTGCAGCAGCAGCTCACGCAGGTGCAGGGGGAGCTGCAGGACAGCGACACGCGCCTCAACGACCTGACGACCACGTCGCACAACGTGCAGGCGCAGCTCGACGAGGCGACGGCGATCAACCAGCAGCTGCGCGGGGAGCTCGAGCGGCTCGGGAAGGACGCCGACAAGCTGCTCGCCGAGCGCGGGACGCTGTCGAAGGCGCTCGACGACGCGAAGAACCGGCTCGAGGAGCTGCGCAAGGCGCAGGCGGCCGCCGAGGTGCGCACCCAGCTCTTTCACGACCTGGCGTACCGCTTCAAGCCGCTCATCGACGCCGGGCAGCTGCGCATCGACAACCGCCGCGGCGAGCTCGTGGTGAACGTGAGCGGCGACCTGCTCTTCGAGGCGGGGCACGCCGAGATACGCGCCGTCGGCAAGGGCGTGCTGATGGAGCTCGCGCACACGCTCCAGCAGCTGCCGGCGCCGGCGGCGGGGCAGGGGCCGCGGCGCTTCCTCGTGACGTCGCACGTGGACGACGCGCCGCTCAAGAGCAAGCACTACAAGAGCAGCTGGGAGCTGACGGCGGCGCGCGCCGCGGCGGCCGTCGAGTACCTCGTGTCGCTCGGGATCCCGGCCCAGTCGCTCACGGCAGGGGGAGCCGGCTCCTTCGACCCCATCGTGCCGAACGACTCGACCGAGGACCGCGCGAAGAACCGGCGCCTCGAGATCGCGCTCCTGCCGTCGCCGCCGCCTGGCGCCGTGACGCCGCCTCCCGCTGCGGCCACGCCGTCGCCGGCCGCGCCTGCGGCCGCCACGACGAAGAAGTGAGCCTCACTTCACGGGCGGCAGCGGCTCCCAGCGAAGCGACTCGCCGACCTCGCTCGAGATCTTCTTGGCGAGCCACGGCCGCTGGATCGGCATGACGAACAGGCCGGCCCCCGCGTTCGTGCCGCGCTTGCCGGTGGAGAAGAAGGACACGAGGCGCCCGTCCGGGCTGCACGCGGCGTAGGTGTTGGCGCCCTCGTGCTGCGTGAGGCGGCGCACGTTGCCGCCGCTCGTGTCGGTCGCGATGATGTCGGCCCCGGCCCCGACGCCCACCGTGAAGACGATGAGCAGGCCCTCGGGCGTGTCGCAGAAGACGGGGGCGCTCGCCATGAAGCCCGCGGGCGAGACGGCCTTGCCGTCGACGTACACGCGCTGCACGGGGGAGCCCGCGATGTAGGCGACCTTGCCCAGGGGCCCGAAGACCGGGTGATTCGCGAAGGGCGCCGTCTGCATCGGCGCGAGGCGCGCGTTCTCGCCGACCCAGAGGGAGCTCTTGCCCTCGTCCATCGCGGTCACCGCCATGCGCTTGCGGTCGGCGCTGAAGGCCAGGCCCATGATCGAGCCGGGGATGTTCATCGGCACCGGCGTCGCGTCCGGCCCGAAGACGAGCTTGAACGGCTCGTAGTCCGTCGACAGCGCGTAGTACACGTTGTTGCCCGGTCCGAACGCCGGCGACAGCGCCGTCGCGTCGATGGGCCCCATCGCGCGCAGGTTGAACCCGTCCGAGTCGATGGTGAACACGCGCCGCCAGCGCCCCACCTTCTCGGCGTACGCCATCTCGCTGGCGAACCCGCCGGGCCGCCCCGTGAGCGCGCCGAGGATCAGGTCCACGAGCCGGTGCGAGGCCGCGCGCACCTCGGCCGTCGCCGTCGGCACGACGCCCCGGTAGGCCGGCTTGGGCGCGGGAGGCGCATCCCCGGGCGTCGCCCCGGCGGCCGCCTGCGGTGCCGGCGCGGCCTTCGTCGGCGTGAGGTACGCCTCGCCCACGAGCTCCGTCTTGGCCGAGTCCTTCGGCGCGGGCTGCGCGAAGACGCGGAGGACATACTCGGCGCCCTCGGCGCGGAAGGCGGCGAGGTCGAGCGGCGAATCGTGCTTGAAGGGCCCCGGCGGCGCCTTGTCGTCGCGCAGCACCTCGAACTGCCCGCTGAGCTCCATGTCGTGCCGCACGACGAGGTTCACGACGCTGTCCGCGGGCCCCGTCGTCGTGATGGGCACGACGGCCATCTTCGGCAGCGGCGGCAACCCCGCGGCCGACCCGTTCACCTCGACGGTCCCGAGCACGCTCTCGTCCGGCTGGTCCGCCGCCGCCGGCTGATCGGCGCGGGAGGCGCGAGGGACGAGGAGGAGAAACAGGAAGATCAGAAGATCAAAAGGGGTCCTTCCAAACCAACCTTCTGATCTTCTGATCTTGCTGTTTGCTCTCATTCGCATGCTCTCTGGATCGTGCAGCTGAACCCGACCGGCAAGGACTGGCCGAGCATATCCGGGTACATCGGCGGCGGGGCAGGAAGCTCGGCGCCGCTGCCCTGGATCTTCGCGAGCGTCGCCTGCACCTCGGCGTCGAAGGTGGGGTTGCCGCTCGGGCGCGTGATCGAGAAGCCGCCGACGCGCCGGTCGCCCGTGACGCTCACCGAGGTCGACGCGTGCAGCTTCTTCAGCTGGTCGAAGGGGATCTTGCCGCGGATGTTGAACCGCGCGGCGAACCAGGACATGAGCTGCGCGCGGTACATGTCCGCGGCGCGTGCCTTGAGCGGGTCGGTCTCGGTGCCGTTCTCCGCTCCCTGCTCGGAGCCCTGCGTCGACGCCGCGGTCGCCACCGCGCTCGAGTCCGCCGGCGCCGTGACGTTCGGCTGCGTCGGCGACGCGCTGCTGCTCGTGACGGGCGACACGGATGCATCGGGCACGTGCGTCGTCGGGATGGCCTGCGGCGTCTTGTCGGCCTGCGGGGAGGGCAGGGCCGCCGGCTCCTGCTTGGCCGCCACGGGGGCCGGGGGCTTTCGTCGCTGCCACTTCTGGGGCACCGACGTCGGGTTCTTGCTCCCGAGCTTGAGCACCGGCGTGATCGCCACCGCGATGGGCTGCGCGTTGTCGTTCGAGATGTCCGCCTCCACCAGCTTGGGCGACGGCAGCGAGAAGAGCAGGATGAAGAGCAGCTGCGTGAGGAGCCCCACCGAGAGCGCGATGACGACCTCCTGCGAGTCGAAGAGACCCCGCGCCCGCGCCGCGCTCGCGCCGCTCACTGCTTGAGCTCCTCTGGGTCCACCAGCAGGTTGAGGGACGTCACGTTCGCCTGCCGCGCCGCCGCGACAGCTCGCGCCACGACGCCGTAGCGCGCGTCCTTGTCCGCCCGGATGTAGAGCTCGTGCTCCTTCTGCACGCGCGGATTCTCGAGCAGGACCTGCTCCACGTTGGCTGTGACGTCCGTCTCCCCGAAGAGGATCTTCTCGTCCTTCGTGATCGACACGACGAGCTTGGCGTCCTTGACGGGCGTGTTGGCCGCCTGCACCTCGGGAAGGTCGATGTGCAGGCCGCTCGTGAGCAGCGGTGCGGTCACCATGAAGACGATGAGGAGCACCAGCATCACGTCGACGAGCGGCGTGACGTTGATCTCGGTGAACGCGCCCTTGCCGCGGTTACCCGAGAGCGCCATCGCAGTCGCCCCCTACCGGCGCCCGCCGCCGACCAGCGGGATGGCCGAGTCGGGGTTCAGCGCGCTCGCCTCGCTCACGAGGGCGACCCACTCGGCCGCCGCCGCCTCGAGCTCCGCCACGAAGTCGCCCACGCGCTTGTCGATCCAGTTGTAGAAGAACACCGCCGGGATCGCCGCGGCGAGGCCGATGGCCGTCGTGATGAGGGCCTCGCCGATGGCCGGTGCGACGACGGGCAGGCTCGCCGTCTTGGCCGCGCCGATGCGGATGAAGGCGTCCATGATGCCGTAGACGGTGCCGAAGAGACCGATGAACGGCGCCCCTGCCGCGATGAAGGCGAGGAACCACATGAGCGCCCGCGCGCTCTGTCCCTCGGCGAGGATCGCCCTGTCGGCCACCGCGCGCAGGCGCTCGAGCGGCGCCCCGTTGCCGCGGGCGTAGAGCTCGCCCACGACGCGCGCCCCCGGTGCGCTCGCGCGCGGGCCGGCGAGCTCGAACAGGTCGTTCGCGTTGTGCACGCGCCGCGCCCGGCGCTCGAAGTCACCCTCGGCGAGACGCAGACGGCCGAGCTGCATCAGCTTGAGCACGGCGATGATCCACACGAGCAGCGAGCACGCGACGAGCAGCCCGATGGTGAGCTTCACGGGCCACGCGGCGTTCGTGAAGAGACCCACCAGGTCGAGCTTGACCGTGGGCGCTTCGGCGGGATTCGGTGCCGCGTCGGGGGCGGCCTGGAGGAAAGTCATTGCCCGAGCATGATGTCGACGCGACGGTCACGCGCCCAGCTCGGCTCGTCGGTGCCGGTGGCGTCCATCGCACCGCGCGACGACGAGTCGGTCTTCGACTTGTCCATGCCGTGCTGCACGATGTAGTCCTTCACCGCGTCGGCGCGCGACTGGCCGAGGGTCATGTTGTAGTCGCTGCCGCCGCGCGGGTCGGCGTGGCCCACGAGCTTCATGAGGCGGCCCTTGAGCGGCCCGCTGCTGAAGCACGTCGTGAGCTGGTCGAGCACCTTCACGTCCTCGGCGCGCAGGTGCGCCGAGTCGAAGGCGAAGTACGCGTCGGGCGCGGAGATGCCGCACGCCTTCGCGATCTCGTCCGAGATGTGCACGGCGCTCGCCTGCGGGGAGTCGGGCGGGTTGGGCGGCAGGCGATTCGTCGCCGTGGTGGGCGAGGACGAGTCTGCCGTCTGCGGCGCCTTCACGGGGGGCTTGTCGCCACCGCACGCGGCGAAAGGAACAGCCGCGAGGAGGAGTGCCGCACTCATTACGTACCTGGTCATGGTCTCTCCCTTCGACACGACAACCGCTCGCGACGGCTTAATCTTTCACCGAGCCCAGCGTCAAGCGGAGCGAGCCGTCCATTGGGACCGCATCTTACATGGGGAACGCGCCATACGTGCGGCGCCTTACATGCGGCGCTCGAGCTTGAAGTGGCGCTTGCCGTCGTCGGCGTCGGGCAGGCGGGAAACGCGCAGCATTTCGACAGCGATCTCGCGGACGCGCCCGTCCTTGTGCACCTTGAGGTGCAGCCTGTCGCCGTCGCTCTTGACCACGTCGGCGCGGCCGAAGGCGAAATGGTCCACGACGTCCCCCGGCTCGGGGAAGGGCGTGTCGAGGTCCACGCCAGGGCGGGGCGGGCGCTGCGGGATGACCGCCGGAGCCACCCCGGGGGCCGCGGGCGACGCGGCGGGTCTGGGGCGCGCCTCGACGTGCTCGCTCGCCTCGAGTGCGGAGGACCACGCGGGCGCGGGCGCCCTCTCGGGCTCCACGTGACGGCTCGGCTGTTCCGGAGCGCCGCGGCTTCCCGCGCCGCTTCCGCCGCCGAGGAGCCACACCCCCGCGGACGCGTCCAGGGCGCGCTCGAGCGCCACGTCGTCCAGCGCCGTCACGAGCACCTCGAGCGCGATGGTGCGCGCCGAGAGGATCTCGCCCGCCAGCGTCTCGAGCCCGCGGTCGGTCTCGCGCGCGAGAAGGGCGCGCAGGGACATCGACGGCTCGCCCCGCGACAGCCCGATGCTGCCCTCGAGCGAGAGCACCTGCACCGGCCCCGCGATGCGCCGCGTGCTGCCCAGCGTCCCGAGCTCCCCGTCGTAGGCGCGGAGCTCCACGTCGGCGACGACGCCGCTGGCGCGCAGCCAGCCCGAGGCGATGCGCTCGTCGCGCAGCTTCGTCGCGAGCGCGCCCGGGAGGATCTCGCCCGCCGACGCACGCATCACGACGTGTCGCGACGCGCTGCTCGGGTGGACCCACCACGTCATCGTGGGCGCCCGTGTAGCACGACTAGGGCTTGGGAGCGGGCTGCTTCTCGGGACAGCCCTCGCTCGCGCCGGCGAAGTCCTCGGGCGCTTGCGGACACTTGTCGAGCCGGTCGTCGATCCCGTCCTTGTCCTGATCCTCGTCGGGGCAGCCGTCGTTGTCCTTGAAGCCGTCGACGAGGTCGGGCTCGGAGGTGCACACGTCCTTGCCGCCCGCGAGGTGCAGGTCGACCGCTGTCCCGTTGTTGTTCGGGGCCCCTGCCCCAAACAGCGTGCTCGCTGGCGCCGCGGCAGGATGCGCGACGGCGCGGCCGGTGGGCGCCCAGCGCACGCCGAGGGTGAAGCGGTAGTTCGGCATCGTCGGCGCTCCGCTCGTGATGGGCAGGCCGCCGCCTCCTCCGAACTGGACCGACAGATCGCCCGTGGGCAGCGGAGCCGTGCGGACCGCCAGCTGCCACTCCGCCGGGGCGATGTACTTGCCGTTGGGCGTCGACACCCGCGAGAAGGACGAGACGCTCACGTCGTGCTGCTCGGCGAGGTTGGGCAGCGCCCACCCCTCGATCGTCGCCGAGAGCAGCTCGCGGGGCAGGATGTCGACGCCCACGCCGAGCGCGGTGACGATCTGCGTGCCGATGCGGGCGCCGTCGAGCTCCGTCGTCGGGCGAAGGCGCGCGCCGACCTCCGCTCCCGCGAAGAGACGGCGCAGGCGCCAGTCGGCGGCGACGCTCGGCACCAGCACGCCGGAGCGCTCTCCCGCGAGCTGGTCGCTGTCGCCCGTGGGCGCGCTCACCTCGAGGCGCGTGGCCAGGCCGAACGCCTCCGGCCGCTCCGTCGGCGCGACGCGCGCATGAGGCACGATCGCGTACGTGAAGCCGAAGCGCATGTCGCGCACCGCGGTGTCCTTGAGCGCGCTGCCGCCGGTGAGCGGAGAGACGCCGGCTCCGCTCTGGATGAACGTGAGCGGCACGGCGAGGTCGAGCTCGAGCCGGTTGGTGACGCCGTACGCCCAGAGGAACGTGCCGTTCACCTGGTCGTCGATCGCGTTCTGGTCGCTGCCTCCGGGCCCCGGCTGCGCCACGTGCAGCACGAGGGGCTGCTTCTGGTACGTCGTCACGAGCCCGACGCCGACCTGCTGGGCCGCGACCGTCTCGGTGGACCCCACCCCGACGAATCGCGACGGCCCCGCGTGGGGCCAGAAGTTGTCGCCGTCGATGCAGGGGCTGTAGATGCCCGAGCAATCGGTGGCGTGCGCCTTCCCGGAGGCGAGGGCCACGAGGAGCGCTGCCGGCAGGGCGAAGACGACGCGCGGTCGCATCGTCCCGGGACGTTATCATGCCCGTCCCGTGCGTATCGAGACGGCACACCCCCTGGTGCTCGGCAGCGCGTCGCCCCGGCGGCGCGAGATGATCTCGTGGCTCGGCGTCCCCTTCGTGGTGCGCACAGCGGACGTCGACGAGTCGACGCACCCCGGGGAGGCGCCGCACACGTACCTGGCGCGGGTGACGCTCGCGAAGCTCGATGCGGTGCGGGCGCTCGGCCTGGGCCCCGCGGCGGGAGTGCTCGTGGCGGACACGATGGTCGTCGCGCCCGACGGCGCCGTGCTGGGCAAGCCGGCCGACGACGCGGAGGCGCGCGAGATGATCGAGCGCCTCGCCGGCGCGACCCACGAGGTGAGCACGCGCTTTGCGCTGGCCGAGGCGGCGAGCGGGGCGCCGGTCGCTCACGTGGAGACGGTGACGGCGCGGGTGCGCTTCCGGGCCGTCACGCGCGACGAGGCGGAGGCGTACGCGCGCACGGGGGAGGGGAAGGACAAGGCGGGGGGCTACGCGCTGCAGGGACGGGCGGCGGCGTTCGTGTCGGCGGTGGAGGGGAGCTACACGACGGTCATCGGTCTGCCGCTGAGCGAGGTGGTGGTCGCGATGCGCGCGCTGGGGTGGCTCTGAATGGCGGACGCGCACCGCTGGCCGCCCCGCAGGCGAGGGGACCTGCTCGCGGTGCTGGGCGTGGCGCTCGCGGCCCGTCTCGCGGTCGTGGCGTGGGCCTGGTCGCGCTTCCCGCCGGTGGAGGACGGGCACTACTACGACGTGCTGGCGCAGCGTCTCGCGCAGGGCCTCGGGTACACATGGCTCTGGCCCGACGGCGCCGTGACGTACGCGGCGCACTATCCCGTGGGGTACCCGGCGCTCGTCGCGGTCGCCTACCGGGTCCTCGGGGCCGCCCCGGGGATCGCGATGCTGCTCAACGCGGCCATCGGCGCTGTCGCTGCCGGCGCGGCGTGGTGGCTCGCGACGGAGGACACGGCGTCGCGCTGGCGGCCGCTGGGCGCAGGGCTCGCGGTCGCGCTTCATCCGGCGCTCGTGGCATACACGCCGGCGCTGATGACCGAGGGGGTCGCGGCCGCGCTCGCGGTGCTCGCGGCGGCGGTGGCGCTGCAGGCCCGCCGGCAGACGCGGCCCTGGCGCTGGCTCGTCGCGGCCGGCGTGCTCGCCGGGATCGCGACGCTCGTGCGCCCGCAGTCGATCCTGCTCGCGCCGGTCCTCGGTGCGTTCACCGTGACGGTCGAGGGTGCGTGGCGAGAGCGCGCGATCCGCGCCGCCCTGGTGTCCGCCGTGGCGCTCGCGTGCGTCGCTCCGTGGACGGCGCGCAACTGCTTGCACATGCATCGCTGCGCGCTCGTCAGCGTCAACGGCGGGTGGAACCTCCTCATCGGCGCGCAGACGACCACGGGCTCGTGGGACGAGCTCCACGTGCCGCCCGAGTGCGCCCCGGTCTGGGACGAGGCCGCGAAGGACGCGTGCTTCGAGCACGCCGCGCGCGAGGCGATCGCCGCGGCGCCCGTCGCCTGGCTCGCCCGTGCGCCCGCGAAGCTCGCCACGACGTTCGACTACTTCGGTGCGGCCCCGTGGTACCTCCACGCGAGCGACGCCGCGGCCTTCGGGGACGACGCGAAGGTCGCCCTCGGGACCGCCGAGACCATCGCGAGCCGGCTGCTCCTCGTGGCGGCGCTCGTCGCGTGCGCGCTTGCGGGCGGGCCGTACACGGGCGCGCGCCGCGTGCTCGGCGCGGCGGGCGTGGTCACCGCGTTCCTTCGCCACGGCTGGCCCGCGTACCTCGTGCTCGTCGTCGCCGCCGCGCTGCTCGGGCGACGGGCGTGGGCGCGTGGGCCGCTCGCGGCGCCCTTCGGAGCCTGTGTGATCGCGCTCACGGCGCTCGTGCACGCGGTGTTCTTCGGCGCCGGACGCTACGGCCTCGCCGTCGTGCCCTTCGTGGCCCTCGTGCCCTTCGTCACCGGTGCGACCGGGGCAGCCCCGTCCCGCCCGTCTTGATGGCGTCGGCCACGAGCTCCGAGAGCACCGGATCGTCCTCTCTCGCGGCCGCCGAGGAGAGCTGCGCCATGGCCGCCGGCGTCCCGAGACGCGCGAGCGCCTTGTACTGGACGAACCTCACGAGCTCGTCGTCGTCGAGCGAGAGGGTCGCTCCGGCCTGCCACGCGTCGCCAGGCCCCGCCGCCATGGCGACCACGTTCCACGCCGCCGCCCGCAGCTCGGCGTCGTGATCCCGGGTGGCGCGCATCGCCGCATCCATCGACGCCGACGTCTCGGACAGCGCCGCCGGGCCGAAGGGGCTGTCGTCGAGCCCCGCCGCCGACCGTTGCTCCCCCTCGTCGGCGAAGACGCGCGCGCTCGGCTCCGCCGCGAGCCCCAGCACGCGGATGGCGAGGTCGCTCGCCAGCTCGCGAGCCGCGTCCGACAGCGCGCGGTTCGCGAGGCGCCCGTGGGTCCCGGGATCGCTCCCGAGCAGGTGGCTCTCGGCGCTGCAGGTGCGCGCCCGGAGCTCGCCGCGCCAGACCGCGGCTCCGTCGGCCGTGCGCCTCGCCTCGCACGAGAGGTCCGCGTAGAGCGCGAGCAGCGCCCGCCCCTCGGTGACGCTCGCGTGGTGCCGCAGCGCGAATCGATCGAGCGTGCAGCGCACCGAGTATCCCCCGCGCTCGCCGCCGTGCAGCGCGCGCCCCGCGAGCTCGCCGTTCATCGCCGCCGTGAGCACCGAGGCCGGCCCCGGCGGGTCGAAGTTCCCGGCGATGGCCGCCCCGGGCGCGATGGGCTCGATGCTCACCGGCGTCGGCGCGCGCGCCTGGCTCGGCGCCACGTTGGGCGCGCTCAGCGCGAGCCACCTTCCGCCGCACGCACCGCACGCCAGCGCCGCCACGCACGCCAGCGCGACCGCCGCGACCTCGCACCGATCGACCACGCCCCCATCGAAACACAAAACGACAAAACACGAACGCCCGGGCTCTCGCCCAGGCGTCCGGGTCCGCGTCGCTCTGTAAGCCGAGTTCTGTCTCGTGTCCGGGTCACCCCGGGTACGGAGGCGATCATTCCTCTGGGACGACGGTCGCCCGTCGCCTCGTGCGGCCTACCCGCAGGCTCGAGCGAGCAGCTCTCAAGCGCCTGCCTATGCGGCCTTGCTCCCGATGGGGTTTGCCGTGCCGCCCGCGTTGCCGCGGGCGCGGTGGGCTCTTACCCCGCCTTTTCACCCTTGCCGTCCGGCCTCGCGGCGGGACGGCGGTCTGCTTCTCTGTGGCACTCTCCTCGACGTTTCCGCCACCGGGCGTTACCCGGCATCGTGCTCTGTGGAGCTCGGACTTTCCTCCGGTCGCGTTGCCGTGGCCGGCGATCACCCGAGCGGCGCGGGCGCGGGTAATGTGCACCCGGGCCGGGCTGGACGCAACGCCGCGCCAGCTCAGGGGCAGGTGACGGTGGGGTCCATCTTCCAGCCGCTGGCGCTGGTGCAGCGGAAGCCCTCGCACTGCCCGTCGACCATGTACGCGCAGCCCTGACCCGGGGTCGGGCAGGTCACGCCGACCGCCGGCGGGTCGAGCGAGCAGGGGAGCACCTGGGTGCCGGAGCCGCTGCCGCCGCCACTGCCACCTCCGCTGCCACCGCTGCTCCCGCCGCTGCTGCTGCTGGACGAACTGCCGCCGTCGGGGCTGCCCGTCACCTGTCCCCCGCAGGCCGCGACGACCGCGAACGCGGCGGCCAGGAGCATCCAGATCCTCACCCCCCGATCATGGCCGAGGTCGGGGGGTTCCGTCAGGCGGCTTCGTCGCTCGTGAACTCCGGGGCGACGCTCTCCAGGTGCCGCCGGATCTTCTGCTTGGCCCGTGCCTCGAGCTGGCGTGCGCGCTCGCGCGACACGCCCAGGCGGCGGCCGATCTCGGCGAGCGACAGCTCGTCGGGACCGTCGGCCATCATCCGGAACTCGACGATGAACCGCTCGCGCGGGTCGAGCTTCTCGACGGCCTCGCGCACCCGGTCGTGGATGGCGTGCGAGCGCTCCTCGCCCATGTACGCCTCCTCTTGCGACGGGCCGTTGCCCGGCAGCGTGTCGAGCAGCGTCGCGGCGCCGTCGTCGAACACCTTGCCGTCGAGCGAGACGTCGCGCGCTTCGAGCCTGTGCGCGAGCATCGTGATCTTCTCCGGCGTGGTGCCGAAGCGCTCGGCCAGGCGCTCGTTCGCCTCGAGCGCGTCGCTCGTCGACGCGAGGATCTTCGCCTTCTCGCGGCGCAGCCGGAAGAACACCTTGCTCCGCAGCGGTCCTGCTCCCACCCCGACGATGCTCCAGGCGCGGATGACGTGGTCGAGCACGTAGGCGCGGATCCAGTGGGCGGCGTAGGTCACGAAGCGCGTGCCTCGCGTGGGATCGAACTTGCGGAGCGCGATCATCAGCCCGAGGTTCCCCTCGGAGACGAGGTCCGCGAGACGGACTCCGTAGCGGCGGTAGCTCAGCGCTATCGCCACGACGTAGCGCAAATTTGCCTCGACGAGCTGCCGTGCGGCCTCAGCGTCGTCGTGGTCACGTACGCGGCACGCGAGCTCGTACTCGTGCTCGCGCGACAGCGGTTGGATCGCCTGCACTCTGGCGATGTACTGCGAGAGGGTCGCGGCTCGGTTCGATTCGGGCATGGCGGCGTTCCGCCTCGCCCGTTGCACGTCGCGTGCGAGTTACTTAGTGCTGGCTCAGGCAGAGAAGCTCGACCCGCAGCCGCAGGAGCCCTTCGAGTTCGGGTTGTTGAACTTGAAGCCGGCGCCGTGCAGGCCCTCGACGTAGTCGATCTCGGTGCCTTCCAGGTACTGGTAGCTCATCGGGTCGATGTACAGCTTCACGCCGTTGGACTCGAACTGCTCGTCCATGTCGCCGATCTTGTCCTCGAAGTAGAGGTCGTAGCTGAAGCCGGCGCATCCACCGCCGACGACGCGCAGACGGAGACCCTGGCCAATGAGTTGCTCGGCCTCGGCGATTTCCTTGACCTTGCCAGCCGCCTTCTCGGTGATCGTGATCATTCTCCAGTACCTTCCACCCGTTACTATAGGTGCGGGGACGGGCCCTCGCCACCTTGCAGTGCGACGAGCGCGCCGGCGCGGCACGCCACGACGATGGCGGAAGGGCCTATGGGGGCGATGCCCGCGACGGCGGGCTCGGCGTGGTCGCTCGGCGGGCAGATGCCCGCGACGAGATCGACCCGTGAGGCACCGCTGGTCCGCGCCGCGCCGATGGATCCGTCCGCCGTCGCGAAGACGAGGGTGCCCGAGGCGTCCACGAGCGACGCCGTGTGCGGCACCGGGGCGAGGGCGACGGTTCCCCCGTCCGTGGCGGCGGGCGGCGGGTGCATCCCCAGGACGATGCGCGACGTCTCGACGCCGGACGCGTCGAGCACGACGGCGACGTCGGCTGCCGGTGCGAGCAGCTGCAGGTACGCCGCCCCGGCGTGTACCGCCGGGGGGCCGAGCCAGACGCCGGCGGGAGCCACCGCACGGGTCGCCACCGTGCCACGCGCGAGGTCCATCGCCGCCAGGTGCGCGCCGCCGGACGTGATCGCCAGCAGCGTGTGATCGTCGGCGAGCACGGCGCCTCCCTCGACGGGAGCGCCGAAGCTGCCGAGCCGCGTCGCCTCCACGGCGCCCGGCGACCAGGACCAGACCGCGCCGCTCACGGTGACCGCGATCACCTTCCCGAGCGCCGCGACGAGCGGCGCGCTCGCCGCCTCGGGCAGCGCCGTGCGTGCGCGCACGTGGCCCTCGGCGTCGAGCGTCGCGAGATCGTGCGCGGTCGCCACCACGACGCCGCCGTCGTCGAGCGCCAGGGGAGCGGGGCGCGAGGTGTCGCTGCGCCCGAAGCGGGTTCGCCAGCGCACGGCTCCCTCGCGGACCCCGACCGCGATGCCGGCGGCATCGACGAAGACCAGCGTGTCGTCCGACGCGAGCACTGGCGCGCCGGCCTGCGCCGCACCGGAGGCGGTGCGCCAGCGTTCGCCGCCGTCTCGCGCCACGGCGACGACCTCGCCGCGCGAGCCGACCACGTACGCCGTGCCGTGCGCATCGACGACGGGGGCGTGCTCGAGGAATGCCCCGACCCCGATGTGCCACGTGCTCGCCAGGCCCCCGGCGGGGAGGGGATCGCGCGAGCAGCCGCTGCGGAAGGAGTCGATCCTGTCGGTGCGCGCGCCGCCCGCCGGCGTCCCCGCGACGATCGTGAGCGGGTGCTGCACGTCCACCGTCTGCCCCGTGCTGCCCGCGGCGTACGCGAGGACCGCCGCGCCCACCGCCGCCCCGGTGGCCGCGGTCAGCCGGCGCGCGAGGGTCATCGCTTGCCCTGGAGGACGAAGGCGCTCTCGACCTCCGGCACCGTCTGCCCGGCGGGCGTCGTGAAGGGCCGCGCGACGTAGCCGTAGGCGCGCATCTTGTTGCCGCGCGCGAGCGTGATGTCGCGGCCGACGACGACGCGCGCCAGGCACGGACCCTTGGCGCATCCGCGCTTGTCGTCCACGAGCACGAGGGTGCGGTGCCCCGAGGCGCGCGCCTCGACGACCGTGCCGTCGACGACGATGGGCGACCCCGTCTTGCCCGCGAGGTCGGCCATGGCGGCGTCGTAGCCGATGGGCTGCTGCCGCTCGAAGGACTTCGCCGCGTCGGCCAGCGAGGCGACGCGCGTCGCCGTCACGTGCACGGTGCGCTGCACGAGGGCCTGCGTGCTCGCGCGCACCTCGACGGTGTGGTCGCCGGTCGCCGGGAGCGGCACGGTCGTCTCGAAGGAGCCGTCGGCCCCCACGGTGACCGGCGTGCCGTCGACGCTCACGCTGGCGCCCTTGGGCGCGCGCCCCGAGAAGAGCACGTGGTCCTCGTCCGTCGTCGTCTTCGGGCACGGCGCGTCCACGCGCAGCGGGGACACGGCGACTCGCGCGCTGACGGTGCCCTTCTCCGCGGCGGCGCCGGGCGGGGTGAGCACGTACGTCGAGTCGAGCGACACGACGCGCGATTCGTCCGCCGCTCCCTCGGTGGCCGCGGACTCGTCGATCGCGTAGGCGCCCAGGCCGCTCGGGTCGAGCGTCACCGGCTTCCCGTCGATGGTCACGCTGCTGCCGGGCTTGGCCTCGATGCGCACCGTGATGGCGGGATGCGGCGCGCTCATCGTCGTCACGTCGGCGCGCACGCGGTAGGCCACGTTCACGACGAGCTTCACGGCTTGCTCGCGGCCGCCGGTCGGGCGCGCGACCTCGAGGGTCAGGTTGTTGTCGCCGATGTGCAGGGGCATCGCGAGGGTCAGGTCCGTCTGGCCCGCGGCGAAGACGGCCTTGGCGCCGTCGAGCGAGACCGACGTGCCGTCGGGGCACGAGCGCGCCTCGCACTCGAGGTGCAGCGCGTCGCGGCCGTCGGGGGTCGTCGTCGCCTTCGCCGTGATGGGCGGCGTCGACTTCCACAGCAGCGCGATGACCGCCGCGCCGAGCATCAGGATGACCGCGATGAGGATCGCCACGACCGGGAGCGGGATGCCGCGCTTGCGCACGATGACCGGCGGCGGGGGCGCCGGCATGTCGGGCAGGGGAGCCGGCGGCGGCACGTAGGCGACCTGCAGCGGCATCGTCATGTTCATGTGGCGCTTCGGCGGCACGGGACCCGCCGCCGCGGGGGTCGGCGTGGGATTGGCCGCGGGCGGGGGCGTGGCGACGAGGCCCGGCGCGGGCGCCGGAGCAGGTGCCGGAGCCGGAGCCGGGGCGGGCGCCGGCGCGGGCGCGACCGGGGGAAGATCGGGCATGCGGAAAGAGCTGGGCCCGCCGAGCATCGTCTTTGCTGCGGCGAGCTGCCCTGCGGCCGCCGACGGCGCCGCAGCGCCCTGCGCCGGGGGCGCGAGCGGCGATGCGAAGCCCACCATCGTCTGCTTGTTCACCGCCGCGGGCGGGGCTGGGGCGGCCCCCCCGGCGAGGGGCGGGACAGCCGCCGCCGGTGGCGGCGCGGCCTTCGGGGCCTGCAGCAGCGTCTGGGCGCCGGAGGTCACCAGCTGCGTCGCGCCGCAATGGCCGCAGAAGCGCGCGCCTTCGGCGAGCGGCCCGCCGCACTTCACACAAGGGATCTCCGGCATCAGAGGGGGGCATCATACGCCGGCCGGCGCCCACCTGGACACCGGACCCCGCGCCGCGCGAGGATGCGAAGCGCAGTGCGCGTCTACGTCCTCGGAAGCGGCTCGAGCGGCAACTGCGTCGTCCTGGAATCCGAGGGGGAACGCGTGCTCATCGACGCGGGCATCGGCCCCATGCGCGGGACCGAGCGCATGCGCGCCCTCGGCGCCGACCTCGTCACCTCGCGCGAGCCCCTCGGGCTCTTCGTGACCCACGAGCACGGCGACCACGCCGCCCACGCGGGCCCCCTCGCGCGCGCCCTTCGCGCACCCCTGTACCTGCACTCCGGCGTGAACGTCGACAGGACCCACAAGCGCGTCGAGCTGCGCTCCTACGCCCCCGGGCGGCCCGTTCCGCTCGGCCCCTTCGTCGTCGAAGCCCTGAGCCTCCCGCACGACGCGCCTCACGTCGCCATCCGCGTGTCCTCCGGCGGCCGCCGCTTCGCCATCGCGACCGACCTGGGCCACGCGCCCCGCGAGCTCCGCGCGATGCTCGCCGGGTGCGACCTCGTGATGCTCGAGTCCAACCATTGCCCGCGACTTCTCGAGACGGGCCCGTACCCGCTGCGGCTCAAGCGCCGCGTCGGCGGATCCCTCGGGCACCTGTCCAACGAGCAGACGGCCGACGTCGCCGCGTCCCTCGAGGGAACGCGGGTCTCGCGGCTACTCCTCTGCCACGTCTCGCGGACGAACAACACGCCCGACCGCGCCCTCGAGGTCGTCAGCTCGCGTGTGCGGCGCTTGCCCGTCGAGCTGCTGCCGCACGGCGCCCCGCGCGTCTTCGACGTGGCCACCGGACACTGGAGCGCGTCGGCGGAGCAGCTGGCTCTGGCGCTGTGACCGACCCAGCGTGCTAGACAGCGCTCCATGGGTGAGCGCATCGTCCACTGCCGGCTGCTCAAGCAGGACCTGCCGGGGCTCGACCGGCCCCCGTACCGGAACGAGCTGGGCCAGAAGATCTACGCCGAGGTCTCCAAGGAGGCCTGGAAGAAGTGGCTCGACGACTCGGTGCGCTTCATCAACACGTACCGCGTCGACCTGGCCTCTCCCGAGGGCCAGAAGTTCATGCTCAAGCAGTGCGCCATCTACTTCGGCTACGAGGAGGGCGAGGCCGCGCAGACCGCGTGGACGCCTCCCGCCGAGGGCGAGCAGAAGTAGGGCGCGACTCTACTTGCGGAAGCGCGACGGGTAGTCGTTCGCCTCGGCCTTCTTCTTAAGCTCGAGGTCCTCGGGGTGCAGGCGCATGGCGCGCTCGATGAGCACCTTCTCGTCCTCGCGATGATTCGGGTCGGGCAGGCAGCACTCGACGGGGCACACGGCCTGACACGCCTCGTGGTCGTGGAAGCCGACGCACTCGGTGCAGAGCTCCGGGTCGATCACGTAGATCTCGTCGCCTTCGCTGATCGCTTCGTTGGGGCACTCCGGCTCGCAAGCGCCGCAGTTGATGCAGTCCGAGGTGATGTACGTGGTCATGTGTACTCGCTGCGACGTATAGCGCAGGCTGCCAACTCGTCTAGTGGCCTTCCTTGAGCTCCCCGATCATGGACAGGAGCGTCTTCTTGGCATCCCCGAGCACCATCATGGTGT
>DATJYG010000439.1:0-9947 GCA_035499695.1 Polyangiaceae bacterium | reverse complement strand
TTCCGTGGCGCGACGGCGTGTGGCGTCTCACGTATCTCGTGCGATTCCGCGGCTCGCTGTACGCGGGAATCCAGGACTACGACGGTCGCGAGCCGAACGACTACGTCGTCTTCTCGCCCCCCGAGGGCGCGGATCACATCGGGCACGACGACGAACACGCGCGCCGCGTGACGGACGGGGGTGGAGCCCTGACGCTCCGATGGTTCGCCGGTGCGCACCGACTGTGGTGGATCGCGCTCGAGCGAGGTCGCCCCGGGTCCACGCTCCGCGTCACCGATGACGGCGAGACCTGGAGCGTCGTTCCTCTTCCGGCCGAGGCCGGCTCGCCGACCGACGTCACGAGCTACCGCGGTGCGGTCGTAGCGCTCACCGAGTGGGGCCTCTGGCGAGTCGACGTCGATCCGCCAGTACCGCTGGCCGCCATCGCCGCGAAGCGCTCTCCGTTTCCGGTCGACGACCCGTTCTGCGCCGCCCCCCTCGCAGTTTTCCGCGGGGAGCTCTACGCCGGCGACCAGCGCGACGGAGCGCTGTGGCGCATTCGATCCGGTTCGTAAGGAAACTGAACGTCCTGCAGACGCAGATTCGGCGCACCTTTCAGACTTGATTCACACTTGCTTCACACTTGCACGGCCGTAGGGCACGGCAGAGGCGCGCGCGCGCCTTTTTCCCACGTGATGATCGGTGGCACACGCGCTGCACCGCCTCGCGCGTCCTTTCTTCATGCGTCCCCGACGACTTGCGATGTGGAGCGGGCTCCTCGCCCTGGCCGTGCACCTGTTGGCCTGCGTCGATCCCGAGAAGGACTACAACGACTACGTCAACCGAACGGTTGACGCCCACGCGCCGCCCCCGGTCAGCGCCGATTCCGGCGCCGAGACCGGGCCGCTCTACGCGCCCGATGCGGGGTTCACGAGCAACACGTATTTCATGTCGTGCCTCACCGGCAACGCGGAGGGCGACCCGAGCAAGGCCAGCACGTCGGTGGCCACGGTCACGTTTGCACCCAAGAGCGGCGGGGGCGGGACGATCACGTTCGGCGACCGGGCCCTCAAGATCGACCCCACCTCGCTCGCCGACGTGAGCGGAGTGTACTATCAGGCCAGCCCGGCGAGCGCGCCCGTCGCACCTGACGGTTCGGCGACGGTGACGTGGGGAAACACGACGATCCCGGGCGACGCGAATCCGGTGACAGGGATGGACCTCGTGTTCTCCTCTTCGAGCATGGACCTTCAGGTCGAATCCGAGACGCAGATCTGCGGCAACTTCAGCGGGAACCTGATCCAACCGCTCCAGACCCTGGTGACGGGCCCCTGCGTCTTCCGGCTCCTCCCGAGCGCCACCGCCCCCATCCCGCAGCTGCAGCTCGGCGACTTCCATTGCCCGTGAGCCGCGCCGTCACAGGCGCGCCGTCTGCACTCCGTCGTCCAGGGCCTCGTGGTAGGGCGTCGCCGTCCCCCAGGGGCTCGCTTCGATCAGCACATCGGCCCGTCGACGCTCGGCGGCGATGAGTTCCCCTCGCACCGCAGCGGCCAGCGCGAGCGCGAAGGCCTCCGCCGTCGCGAAGCGATCGCGCGGCTCCTTGGCCGGCAACTCGGGGGCGAGCTGCGCGGGACGCATAGGCCTTCGCACGAGCACGTTGAGGAGCACCTGCGGCGTCCCGCTGCCCGGGAAGGGCGGGTTGCCGGTCGCCGCGCGGTAGGTCACCGCGGCGAGGGAGAACACGTCACTGCGACGATCGGTCGCCCGGCCCGCCGCCTGCTCCGGCGCCATGTAGCCGGGCGTGCCGACGATGGCGCCTTCGGTCAGCGTGTCGCGCAGCTTCCTCCTCGTGCAGCGCGCGGAACGCGGATGCGCTGCCACGGTCGTCCACGGGGCGGATCGTACTGAATCGGGCCGCGATGGCGCGAGCAGGTTGTGCAGGCGCGCCGTATGACCTCCGATGTCTGGATCGACACAACATGTCCGAGGATCCGCCGGCCCCCGTGACGCCGCAGGTCCGGGGGTCCATCCTGCTCGTTTTCCGCTCCGCGTGGACGCGAGGAGCCTCCGTGCGCGACGAATGCACCCTGGCAGCAATTCGCCGCGTCGCATGCGACGGCACCGGCTCTTGCAAAGGCCTCCGCCCGACACTCTGCAGGAGGCCCCATGAACACATCACTCCCGTCACTCCCCATCGTCGCGACGCTGTCGCTGATCGCTGCATGCTCGACCCCCGGAGCCGACGGATTCGGCGAATCGGCGCAGCAGACCTCTCAGACGGACGACGTCGTCCCCACGAAGCTGCCGCACGCGCTCGGAGGCGCCCGGGGCAACTCTCGGCTCAGCTCGTTCGCGCCGCCGAAGAAGAAGTACCCTCTCGGACTGAAGAAGACGAACGAGCGGCGCCCGGCGAAAGCGGCGGGCGAGATCAAGCCGCACGCGCTTCCTGCTTCGGTCGATCTCTCGCAGAGCGCGCCGCCGGCGGGCGACCAGGGTGCGACCGGCTCCTGCGCGACATGGGCCACGGGATACTCGGCGATGGGCTGGTGGGACGCTCGCACGTCACTCGGCGGGGCGCCCTACGCGCCGATGTTCGTCTACGCCCAGGTCGTGGACGGCGACTGCGCGTCCGGCACCAGCATCGAGGGCGACCTCGACATCATCGCGAACGAGGGCATCGACACGGCGGCGGATTACGAGCCCATGGAGCAGGACCTCGACTGCTACACGCAGCCGAGCGCCGAGAACATGTCCGTGGCCGCCGGCTACAAGATCGGCGACTACGAAAACCCCGACCTCGGCGATCCGAGGCAGGCGATCATGCAGGAGCTCGCCGCCGGGCGACCGGTCGTGCTGGGCATTGAGGTTTACGACAACCTGTTCAACGCCGACTCCGAGAACTACCTGGTCGGCCCACCGCCGTACGGAACCGCTTCCGAGGGCGGCCATGCGATCACCGGCTTCAAGTACGACGACAGCGGCGTGTGGATCCTCAACTCGTGGGGCAGCGGGTGGGGACTCGACGGCTGGGCCGTGCTCACCTGGGACTTCATCGAAAACTCGAGCTGCCTCGACGACGTCGTCGCGATCACGGGGGTGGTGGGCGGCAGTAGCCCGCAGCCTCCGCCCCAGCCGCCGGGCGACGCCGGCCCTCCGCCGCCGAGCGGCGACGGACCGCAGCTCGGCTTCGTCTCGCCGAATGACGGCGAAACCTTCGCGCCGGGCGATTCCTTCGCGGTCGTCGTGACCATGAGTGACGCCGACGCCGACATCACCGACGTGGAGCTCCAGTGGGGCTACCCCGGCGGGACGACTACCTACGAGATGAGCGATCTCGGAAACGGGCAGGCGGAGGTGGACCTCGACCTAGTGTCCAGCGCGCCCTCGGGCCCGCGCACGCTGACGGTCATCGCAATGGACACGCAGGGCCGACAGTCGCAGGTGCAGGAGTCGGTACAGGTGCAGTAGATGTCGCCGGCGGGCTTGCGACCGCGTCAGCGCCCTGCGATCGATGCTGCCCTGCCCGAACTGGTCGGAGAACGCCTTCTACAGCTTCAACGTCGTGGCGGCGACTCGCTGGTCGCACCATCACGAGCGATGGTTCGCTCTTCCAGTCCACGCCGGGAACGTCGACGTAGAGCTCGATCTCGTTGCCGTCCGGATCGAGCAGGTAGAGCGAGTGGGTTACGACGTGATCGCTGGAGCCGACCCATCGCGCCCAAGGTCGCGCACGTAGGGGACGAGGCGGCCGAGCTCCCATGCGACGAGTCTACCATGTTGCCTCCTCTTGCAGTCCGACGGCTACCGCCGTCTACTTGGCGTCGGGAGGTTGCGATGGCTGACTCCACTCATGCGGGATCACCCGCGGAGCCCACGACGATTGTGCAGGAAGGTACCCATTTCAAGGGCGACTTCATTTCCACCTGCCCCATCGTCGTGAATGGTCAGATCGAAGGCGCCGTGAAGGCTCCGACCGTGACGGTCAACAACTCGGGCACGGTTCAGGGGAACGTCGACGCCAAGACGATCGCGTGCAGAGGCACGGTTTCGGGCGTGCTGGAGGCGGATACGATCGAGCTCTCGGGCACCATTGCTCGAAACACGGTCGTCCGTGCGCAACGGCTCAAGCTCAACATCGAGAGCACGAGTGGCAGGATCGAGCTCTCGTTCGGCCAAGCCGTCACCATCCGGGACTCGAAGTTTCCCCCGGCGTAGCTCGCCGTGCGACAGCATCGACAGCGTGCGGCCGCCGTCGGCGTCGCCGAGCACGGCAACTCGGCGGAGCTCGTCACCATCGCGCCCGGCGGTGAGCTCCTCGATCGCCGGCGCATCGACCTCACCCGCGGTCTGCCGACGCACCCGTATCACCACGAGGGGTCGTGGGCGGTGGGCCGTTACGTCAACAGCTCGTGGTCGCGGCCGATCTCGCTCGCCGACGCCGTGGCACTCGTCGAGAGCGTGCGCGAGGCCGCAGCGCAGGGTGCGCGCGAGAGCCTCGAGGCCCTGGCCGCGGCGGTGCCCGTGCCGATAGCGAGCATCGCAGTCCGCGTGTGCCCACGGCTTCCACCGACGACTGAGGAGCGGATCACCCAGACGCGCGCGGCGAACGTCGCGGACTCGGTCATGTATCGCGAGGCCCTGGCCACCGGAGCCGAGGCGCGCGGCTGGTCGGTGCACTGGTACGACCGCGAGGGCGTGTTTCGCGACGTCGAGAAGGCGCTCGGCGGCAAGGATGTCGATGCGTTCTTGCAGGCGATGGGCCGCTCGATCGGGCCACCGTGGCAGGCCCGGCACAAGCTTGCAGCCGCTGCCGCTCTTGCCGCTATTCTGGCATCGTGACCCGGGAGCAGGTCTGGGAGACGGTCACCGAGTTCCTCGTCCGCGAATTCGGGCGCCTGCTCGAGGTCCGAGACGTCCGGCGCATCCGCCGCGTGCTGGGCGAAGGGTGGACGGTAACCGTCGTCCTCAACGCGAGCTCCGGCGATCTGCACGTCGCCGACGTGGTCGTCGACGACACCGGTGCGATGTCTCCGCGGATCGACGCGAACACGATCATCGCGGCGGTGAGGCAAGCGCGCACGGAAAGGCCGCCGCCGCCCGCGGACGACATGGGCGACATGGGCGAGTTCGGAGGGGGCGACGAAGAAGGCGACGCTCTCGCCGCGCTCGAGATGAACGAGGACCCCGCCGACGTGCGTGCCGCGCGCGCCATCGAGAAAGGCGATCCGGAGTCGCTGCGCCAAGCGCGCGACATCCTCCCGCGCCTCCTCACGGACCACGAGAAACGCGGCGCGACGCTCCTCATGATGGCCGAGGTCGAGATGAAGCTCAGCGAGCCGAACCTCGCGAAGGGGTATCTCGAGGCTGCGTCGCGCGAGCTCGGCGATCGCTTCGACATGCCGGCGCTCGAGCGGTGCGCGTCGGTCGCGCTCGAGCTCTACGGAAAGGAGGCGTTCGCCCAGTCGGAGATCCACGCGCTCCTCGAAGCGAATCGCGCCCGGCTCAAGCCCGTAGGCGACATCATGGAGAGCCGGAGCTTCGCAGGGCTGCCCGCGGCGCTCGGCGCGGCGATCGAGCCGAACCTGTGGCTCGAGACCCTCGCGCCAGGCGAGGATCTCGTCAAGGAGGGCGAGCCGTCCAAGAACGTCTACGTCGTGCGGAGCGGGCTCCTCGGGGTGTGGCTCGAGAAGCCGAGCGGGGGGAGATGGCTCGTGCGCTGCTGCTTCCCGGGCTGGCTCGTCGGGGAGTCGAGCGTGCTGCAAGAGAACGCGCAATGCACCGCCACGCTCCGCGCCGAGCGCGTCTCGGAGGTGTGGACCATCCCGGCCGACGCGATGCGCGCGGCGATGATCACATTCCCCGAGCTCGCCGAGCGCATCGCGGCGACGAAGCAGATCCACCGCATCGACTCGTTCTTTTCTATGCACGAGACGATGGGACAGCTCGACGTGCAGGTACGCGACGAGATGCTCTCGTGCCTGCGGCGCCTCGAGACGTTCGAGAAGGAGACGACGCTCCTGGAGGCGAACGAAGCGTCGAAGGTCGCGTGCCTCGTCGCGCGCGGCGAAGTGCAGCTCTTCGAGCCGGGGAAGCCCGAGGCCGTCGGGTCGATCGGCGCGGACGGGTTCTACGGCGTGCGCGACGCGATTCACGAGATTGCGAGCGGCGTCCAGGCCGTCGCACGCCCTGGGACGACCATCGCGTTCTTCGACGCCGACCGGTTGCGCGCGCTCTGCTTGCGGAGCCCCGCGCACGTCGTCGCGGTGCTCGAGAGGCTCGGCTGAGCGTGCTCGCGTGCGCCCGGTGGTCACCCGGCTGACCACGCCGAAGATTCGACAGTTCGTACGACCGTCGATCATCCCGTTGCGCTCGAAGGCGGCAACGCGCCTGGCAAACCCGCGAAAACGCACGTGGCACCGACGTTGCGACAGCGGCAGGGCATGATCTCCGCTGCACTCGCCCCCATCGCGGCGCAACTTCCCCCCGACACGAGCGTCCGGCGCATCGCCGCCGTGTGCCGCAGCGCGTTCCTCTTGTTCATGCGCCACTCGGGCAACTGGGGGAAGGGCGAGCTCGCCGATTGGCTGACGAATCACTACGCAAAGGCGACGTGCCTCGACGATGAGCCCGCACCCTCCGAGCGCAGACCGAGCCAGTCGGTGCAACCGGACGCGCTTCAATTCCTCATGCGCAAGGCACGTATCGAGGTCATTCAATGCGTCGAGGAACTGCTCGAGCATTTCGAGGATGCGCCCTTCCTCTCCCGCCTCGCATTTCACGGCTACATCGTGCCGGTTCGCGATGCGGCGGGCGCCGAAGGGTTCGCGCCCACCAAGGCGTGCGCGATGACGTTCGCGGATCGCGTGGTGTCGCTTCTCGCAGCCGACTTTCTGACGGCGCCGCAACAGTACGTTTCGAGTCCGCGCTCCGCTCGCTCGAGGGCGAACACGATCAGCGAGCCACCGCCGACCGGCGTCCGCATCAAGCGACCCCACGGCCTTTGAGGCTCAATCTCGATTGGGACTCGCGTAGCTAGCCGTGCTTGTCCCGCAGGACGCGTGCGGCGGCGCTCATGTTGCGCAGCTTCGCGTACGCCTCGTCGATCGGGATGTCGGCAGCGTTGCCGGGGGCGAAGCCGCAGTCGGGGGCGAGCACGAGGCGTTCCTTGGCGACGTGCTCCATCGCATGCTCGACGCGCTTCACGATCGTCTCGGGCGCGTCGATCACCTCGCCGCGGCAGTCGACGCAGCCCAGGCCGATCGTCGTGCGCTCCGGCAGGTCGCGCAGACACCGGGTGTCGCCGGCGGCCGGGATGGTGAACTCCATCATCAGCTGGTCGACGTCGAGCGCGCGCAGCTGCGGCATGATCGGATCGTAGGACCCCTCGCCGGACCATCCGCGGCGGCCCTTGTTGCGGCGGCAAAGATGCACGGCCTTGTTCACGCCCGACACGCTCTCGAAGACCTGGTTGATGAGTCGCACGCAGTGCATCGCTTCGGCGTCCGGGTCTTCGAACCTGGCGCGCACGGAAGGGTCCACGAAGAGACACAGATGCGGGTCGTCGAGCTGCACGGTGTGCACGCCGGCCCGCGCCAGCGCAGCGACCTGATCGCGCAGGATGGGCACGATGGCGTGGGCGAACTCCTCGCGCGTCGCGTACGCCTTCTTCGACTGAGTCGGGTCCCACATGCGCAGGCTCAGCATGTACGGGCTCGGGAGCGCGACCTTGAGGGCGCGGGTCTTCGAATGCGCGATCGCGAAGCGCGCGTGGTGCACGAGCGGGCTTTCGTCCGCCGTGGCGTACGTCGGCTTCACCTCGTCGACCACCGTGTGCCAGTACTTGCCGTCGCGTCCCTCGCCCGAGAAGCCGCGCGTGAAGCCGCTGGCCACGTCGGTGACGACCGCGACGTACGAGAATCGCCGCCACTCGCCGTCGCTGACGAGGTCTACACCCGCGCCCTCCTGCGCGGCGATGCAGTAGGGGACCGCCTCGTCCAGCACGCGTTCGCGCTCGCGGTCGCTCACGCGGCCCTCGTGGAGGTCGTCGAAGAGGTCCTTCAGAAACTGCGGTCGCGGCATGGAGCCGACCACCGTCGTGGGAAAGAGCGCCGGGAGTGTCATCGCTTCGCTGCCCTCTCGTCCACGTGGAGCTCCGTGCCGGCGACGACCTCCTCCGGCGCGAGATCGCTCCCGTGCACCCTCACGCGGGCGTCCGGCGGCAGGACTTCGACTCGCTGCCGCGGGGCGGCCTCGGCCACCGTGCCGCTCGAGCCCCACCACCGCAATGCAGCGCGGATGAGCGCGTTCTTGTGCCACGTCACGATCAGGATCATCGCCATCCAGCCGAACATGACGAGCGGGATGGCCGAAGGCAGGCCGAGAAACTTGCCGAAGGTCATCGGTACGATGACCCACCCGACCCCCCATAGCGCCCAGAGGAGCTTGCGGATGCTCTTGGCGGCCGCCGCCGCGTCGTCGGGCGAAAGGACGTCGCGTCGTGGGGCGAGAGCGCCAGCGGGCGCCGAACCAGGTGGATTCTCGAGCGCGTAGGCGAGACTGGGGGCGCGGTCGTCCGGATCGGGCTCCAGCATCCGCTCCAGCGACGCCACGAGCTCCGGGCTCGCCTTGCCCGCGAGAGCGGTGCGGACGTCGACGCGCAGGCCCTTGTGCGGCAGCTTCTCCGGTTCCACGCCGGTCAGCGCGGCCAGTGCCGTGGCGCCGACTGCGTACACGTCCGAAGCCGGGAGCGCGCGGCCCTGCAGCTGCTCGGGCGCCATGTACCCCATCGTTCCGACCACCGTGCTGCCGGTCCCTCTGCGCAACGAATCGCTGACCGCGCCGAAGTCGACCAGGACGTAGCTTCCGTCGCCGCGCCGCACCACGTTCGCCGGCTTCACGTCCCTGTGGATCACCGGCGAGCGTCGACCGTGCAGGTAGGAGAACGCACGATCGGCGCAGGCGAGAAAGCGGCGCACCTCCGCTTCCGGCAGGGGGCCCTCGCGCTTGCGAATGGACTCCAGCGTCTCCCCGACCACGCGCTCCATGACGAGGTAGAGCGACCCGTCCTCCTCGAAGTGCTCGATGTACCGAGCGACGAGGGGGTGATCGAGCGTCGCGAGCACACGCGCCTCCCGCTCTGCGAGTTCGACGTCCTTCCACCTCCGCGCGCCGCGCACGTCGAACCGCTTGATGGCTACGGGACGACCGCTCTCGACCTCGACCGCCGCGTAGGTCGCGCCCTGCGCCCCTTCCCCGAGGAGCTCCTTCACGACGTACCGGCCCCCGCCCAGCCGCGATTCGGGCTGCATCGTCTCAGCTCACCACCTTGGGCTTCTTCATCGGATCGGCTCAGTCGAGCTCGACGCCGGTCGCTTCGAGCTGCAGCTTGGCGACCGGCTTGCCCATCTGCTTCGCGGCCTCCTCGTTGCACTCGCTCTCTTCGTCGGGCGCGCTGGTCAGCGTGCCCTGCACGCGCGCCTTCCGCCCCGATGCGGTCTTCGGCACGAAGAAGCCGTGACCGGCCATCGAGACGTGGGCCTGCGTGACGTCGTCCTTGATCTCCATCCAGCAGCCCATGTGCTGGCACACCGCCGTGACGGTGCCCGTCGTCGTGATCGTCTTGCCGACGAACGACTTCGGCTCCTTCGCGATCGAGGCGAGGGGCACCTCGGCCGCATTCGCGGGAATCGCCTGTCCCAGCGCGTTCTTGGGCGCTGCGGACGGTGCAGCCGGAGCGGAGGTGCCGCTCGGTGGTGTGGGCGAAGAGGGCGTACAAGCGGCGATGGCCGCGAGGAGGACTGCCGCGATGCGCATGAGGGTACTTTAGCCTAGAGCGCATCCGACAACCCTTTCCTGGGGGACGCGCCTTGCTCAAGGGTAGACGCGCCTTGATCGATGGGAGAGGCGCTCGGAGCGCGGGCGACGACGCCTGGGCGAGATTGGACCGGCTCTTCGCCCTGGCAGAGCGC
>DATJYG010000438.1:0-10267 GCA_035499695.1 Polyangiaceae bacterium | reverse complement strand
TACGAGCTGCGCCGCGTGGCGCTCGCGATGGGCGTGGGCGACGGCCGCTCCTTCCTCCGCAGCGCCCTCGCGCGCGTCTTCGCCGACGACGGCGAGGAGGAGACGACGGGCGAGCTGCACCTGGCGGTGCCGGTCGCGCGCCCCTCGGGTGTGGTGGACCGGTTCGCGCGCCTGCGCGGCGACGACAACCCCGAGAGCGGCACGCTGCCGATCGCCGCCGACGCCAGCGAAGACGACGACTCGGACGACGAGGCGCAGGGGAGCTGAAGCCTGCCCGGCGAGGGCCGAGACTACGGCCTGGCGGTCCGCAGGCGCCAGAAGCGCTCGAGCGCGCTGTGCACCAGGGAGTGGCGCACGTGTCCCTCGTCGAGGAGCTGGGGCGTGAACTTCGCCGGCACGAGCACCGTCTCGAGCTCCTCCTGCGCGTCGAACGCCGTCTCCGCCGCGCGGCGCACCCCGCGCGCGAGGAAGGTGAAGCAGCGGTTGGTCTGCGTGGCCGGATTGGCCTCCACGACGACCAGCGGTTCGACCGAGTCGGCCACGTAGCCCGTCTCCTCGCGGAGCTCCCGCACCGCGGCCGCCTCCGGTGACTCGCCCGGGTCCACCACGCCGCCCGGTATCTCGAGCGACATCGCGTCCGTCCCGAACCGGTACTGCCACACCATCACCAGCTCGTCGCCGGGGGTGAGGGCCACCACGTTGCACCAGTCGCTGCATCGAATGGTGTATGCGTCCCCCCGCGGCTGGCCCGAGGCGTCGGTCCACTCACCCCGTTCGACCTCGAACACGCGGAATCGACCCACCGTCTCGTGCCGGACGCGCTTCCAGGGCGACAGGTTCGGCGCGGCCAGCTGCAGGCGTTCACTCATGCAGCGATGCTAAGCTGGCGGCAGCCCCGCGATGAACCCGTTGTCGGCAGTACGCAAGCTGGTGCGCGGGGCGCAGCTCGCCGCGGAGGACATCCGGGCGGTCCAGGCGAACGACCCGGCCGCGCGGTCGGCCGCAGAGGTGGCGCTGGTCTACCCCGGACTCCACGCCCTGTGGCTGCATCGCGCGGCCCACGGCCTGTGGCAGCGCGACCACAAGATGGCGGCCCGCCTGCTGGCGCACGGGAACCGCTTCCTCACCGGCATCGAGATCCACCCCGGCGCGACGATCGGCAGGCGCGTCGTCATCGACCACGGGATGGGCATCGTCATCGGCGAGACGGCCACGGTGGGAGACGGCTGCCTCCTCTACAAGGGCATCGTCCTCGGTGGCACCTCGCTCGAGCGCAAGGTCCGCCACCCGCAGATCGGCAACAACGTGGTCATCGGCTCGAACGCGTGCATCCTGGGCGCCATCCACGTGGGCGACCACGCGCGCATCGGCTCGGGAAGCGTCGTCGTGCGCGAGGTGCCCCCCGAGGCCACCGTCGTCGGCGTCCCGGCGCGCGTCATCGTGCCGAGGCACGCGCGCTTCGACGCGGCGCTCGACCACGCGGCGCTGCCCGACCCGGTCGCCGACATGATCCGCGCGCTCGCCGCGCAGAACGAGCTGCTGCGCGAGCGCGTGAGCGCCCTCGAGAAGAAGATGGGGCTCGCGCACGAGGAGCCGGCCTTCCACCTGCCCTACGACGGCGACGACCTTCCCCGCGCCGACGGCGGCTGACCCGCAGCGCGCCCGCGCTACCAGCTCACGTCGCACACGTGCGTCGACTCGTCGAAGTACGTCAGCGTCGCGTGCGCGGACTGCCCGACGCAGACGCTCATGAGGGAGCGCACGATCGCCGGAGTCGCGAGCCGGTAGCGCAGGTCGGTCGCGTACGGCTGCCCGGTGAAGCGCAGCGTGGCCGCGCTCTCGCGCACGTCGATGTGCACCTTCACCGGGCCGCGGCGGATCTGCGCGAGCGCGGTCGGCACGAGGCGCAGGAGGTAGCGCGGCGTCGTCACCGACAGCAGCAGCTGCAGGAACCAGTGGATGCCGAGCATCGCGCATCGCTCCATCGCCGCCGTGAAGACCGCCTCGTTGCCGCGCGCGACCACGTCGTAGAACGACGCCAGCGCGTCGCGCATCATGTCCTCGGGGTACCAGCGCGACGCCAGCGGGTCGCGCACCCACTCGCGGTGCACCTCGGGCACGCCGGCCACGAAGCGGTCGAACTGCTCCGGACCGTAGTCCTCGAGCAGGTACCGCTTCGCGGTCACGAACCAGACGCCCTTGACCTCGCTGCGCATCCCGAGAGCCTGGGGCATGCTAGCCGAGGATCGGCTAATGCGAGGCGCCCCATGGCCAAGAAGGAACCCGAGCCCCTGATCGTCAAGAACAGGCGGGCGACCTTCGATTACGACATCGAGGAGCGCTACGAGGCCGGGATCTCCCTCGTGGGCAGCGAGGTGAAGTCGCTGCGCGCCGGCAAGGTGGACGTGACCGACGCGTACGTCTCCGTCGACGACGGACAGGCGTGGCTCAAGCAGATGTACGTCGCCCCCTTCGAGCAGGCGAGCGCGTTCCCGCACGAGGTGCGGCGCCCGAGGAGGCTGCTCCTGCACGGGCGCGAGATCGCGGAGATCCACGAGCGGCTGGCGCGCGGCGGGTACACGGCCGTTCCCATGCGCCTCTACTTCAAGGAGGGCCGCGTCAAGGTCGAGGTCGGCGTCGGCAAGGGGCGCAAGAAGTACGACAAGCGCCAGGTCATCGCGGCGAAGGACGCCGAGCGCGAGGCGCGCCAGGCGATGCGCGAGGGGCGCAAGTGAGCGGGCACGTCGCGTGGGACCGGGGAGGGGAGGCGCGCATCGTGTCGCTGCGTGACGACGCGATCGCGCTCGTGTCGTCGGTGCCGTCGCCGCCGGGATCGCGTCTCGAGGGCACCCTCGCGGGGGAGCCGCCGGCGCGGCTGCGGATCAAGGTGCACGCGTGCAAGCGCCGCCCGGACGAGAGCTTCGATCTGGAGGGGCGCACGCTCGACATGACGCGCGAGGTGCGCGAGCGGGTGATGAAGCTCGCGGCGGCAGAGCGCTAGCGCGTGCGGCGGACCGCGAGGGTCGCGAAGACGACGATGACGAGGACGAGGGCGATGGCGCTTCCGCGCTCGCCGAGACCGGCGGGCGGCGTGCCGCCGAGCAGGTTGCGCAGGTGGGCGCGTGGCGTGACGAGGGCCACGGCGGTCGCGTTGGCGCCGAGGAGCCAGTCGGCCACGAGGGCCAGGGTGCGGCCCCCGCCGCGGCGGCCGAAGGTCGAGCCCAGGGCGAAGAGCGACGCGTACGCCGCGCCTCCGAGGGCACCGGCGTAGGCGCTGGCGATGGCGTCGCGCGCGACGGGCGGGTCCGAGGACCCGTGGGCGACGATCGCGACGGTTGCGCCGAGGACGGCGCACGCCGCGGCGCTCGCGACGACGACGACGGCCACCGTCGCGGCCGCCGCGCGAGGCGGCGTGGCCCCGAACGCGACGGCCGGTGCGCCCGCCGCCGAGAGCGACGTGGCGCCGAGCGCGCCGCCGGCGATCGCGTAGCAGAGCAGCGGGACGACCAGCGCGCCGAAGGCTCCGACGAGCGCGTGGTCGGCGCCGTGCGCCGATCCCTGCGCGCGAGCGGCCGCGGCGAAGCCCACGGCGAGCACCGTCCAGGCGCCGATCATCACCCAGGCGCGCGGCGTGCGGAGCAGCCGGGAGACGGGGACGCGGGCGAGCACGGTGTTCACGGCGCCACGTCCCTCGCGCCCGGCGTGAAGTCCTGGCAAATCTCGACCACGTCGGCGCCCGATGCCACGACGGCGCGGCCCACGGCGCCGGCGAGGGCGCTCGCGTCCGGACCGCGCGCGACGACGACGCCCAGGGCGCCCGCCGTCGCGGCGCCGTTGCCGGAGCGAGGCGCCTCGTGCCGCGAGACTCCCTCGACGGCGGGCTCGCGCGCGATCGCCGAAACGAGCGCCGCCGGGTCGCGCGTGACGATCCTCAGGCGCGCCATGGCGGGCGGGCGCGCAGCCCCGAGGAAGAGGTGGTCGTCGCCCAGCGTGGCCGCGTCGCGCATCGACGGCGTCGTCATCACGACGGCGCACCCCGCGGCGGCCCGGGCGCGCAGGCGCTCGGGGAGGAGCACGGCCGCGCGCGGATCGACGGCGACGCGCGGCTCCTCGACGAGGATGACGCGCACGGCGGGCGCCGTCAGCGCCTCGACGAGGGCCACGGCGCGCGCCTCCTCGAGCGATAGGCCGAGCACGCGCCGGCCGGCGAGCGCCTCGATGCCGAGCGTCGCGAGCCGCTCGGTCGCCGGTGCGGACGCTGCGTCGCCACGGATGGACGCGGCGAGCTCCAGCGCCTCGTGCACCTTCATGCGGTCGGGCAGCGCCGGCGTCGCCGGGACCAGCGCGATGGCGCGACGCACCTGCGCGTCGCGCGGGTCGCCGTCGAGCACGCGCACGCTGCCGGTGCGCGGCCGCTCGAGGCCGGCGAGGATCGCGAGCAGCTCCGGCGCGCCGTCCGGGGTGCCTCCGACGACCGCGTGCATGCCCGCGTCCCAGTCGAGCGAGAGGTTCGCGCGTGCGAGGCCGCCCCGTCGAGACGCGACGCCCTCCAGGGAGATCACGCCCGCGCCTCCCGGGCCCGCGCCGCGACGACGAGGAGGGAGAGCGCGACGACCGCCGCGAGACCCGCCGCCGCGCGCGCCGCATGGGCTCCCGCCGTCATCGGGTGCGCCACCCCGACCCTCACCGCGCCGAGCGCAAGCGGGATCGACGTCAGCTCCGACCATCCTTGCGGCAGCAGGTCCGAGGTCCACGGGGCCAGGAGCTCCGGGAGCACCAGCACCGCGAGCAGCGTCACGTACCCACCGGCGCGCGTGCGTGCACCGAGCGCCGCCATCGCGACGGGCCCCACGGTCGCCGCGAAGGCGAGCACGTACACCAGCGCCGCCGCCCCCGCGCGGAGCACCGGCCAGCCGCCGCCGCCCGCCGCCAGCGCCGCGCCGTCGGCGATCAGCGTGGCGCCGCCCAGCGCGACCGCGAGCAGGAGCACGAGCCCACCGACGCGCCCGCGCACGTACCCTCCCGCCGTCACGCCTCGCGCCTGCACGAGAGCCATGACGCCCTCGTCGCGATCGGAACGGATGGCCCGCAGAGCCGCGCCGAAGGCGAGCATGATGCCGCCGCCCCAGGCGATGGCGAGCGCCGACAGCGTGGGCACCTCGGTCGCCCGGCGAGCGCCCACGGCCACGGCGAAGACGACCGCGCCGAGCGCCTCGAGTCCGGTGATCGCGATGGCGATCGTCGCCAGCGTTCCCCGCGCGGCGAGCCAGGCGCCCAGGGCGAGGGGAGCCGGCAGCCGGACCATCGCAGAGACGAGAACACAGCGGCTCGCGACGCGCCAGCCGGCCTGAGGATCCGCCGCAGGCGGGCCGACCGCGCGAAGCGCCACCAGTCGACCTGGTCGCCGCGCCGATCCGTGCGATAACTGGGCCCGTCCGCGTCATGACCCCGGAGAGCCCCTCTCGCTGGAGCCCCCTGCGGCGCTACCTGCCGCCGCTCGCGCTGGTGGGGTACGTCGCGACGCTGGCGGCCGGCGCCGACGACTGGACCGAGCCGCGTGCGTGGCTCGTGGGGATGGCGGCGCTCGTCGTCGCCTTCGTGGCGGCCCGGCGGGAGCGCCCGGTGTCGCGCGTGCTCGGGGTGGGCGCGGCGGTCGTGGTCGCGTCGCTCGGGGCGACGTCGGCGCGCGCGGGGCTCGACGCGTGCGGGACCGTGGGTGCGGCGGCGTGCGCGACGGCCGCGGCGGTCGCCGTCGCACGCATCCCGGGATCCTCGGGCATGGTGCGGCCGGTCCGTACCTCGGCGGCCCCGTGGGTCGTCGTGGTCGCGCTCGCGGCGTGGGCGGCTCTGGTGGCGCGCCTCGCGCCGGAGCGCGGCGAGTGGCTCGCGGTCACCGAGCACCCGCGCGCGTGGGCCGTCGGCGCGAGCGTCGTGACGGCGCTCGCGCTCCTGACGCAGGTCGAGGTGACGCTGCGCCGCCGCAAGCTGGAGCTCGGGGTCGCCGAGCGGGCGCTCGCGATGCGCGGGCTCCTGGGCACGGCGTTCGTGGCGGCGCTGGTGGTGGCGCTCATGGGGCGCGCGCGGGCCGACGAGCTCGGGCGCGCGCTCGTCGCGGGGGCGAGCGTGCTCCTCGGCGCCGCCGCCATGGCGCTCGATCCGGTGCGCGTCGCGCGCGTGACGCGGCGGGTGGTCGTGCTGACCATCGTGGGCGGCGGGGTGGCGCTGCTCGGCGCCGCGTCCACCGAGGGCCGCGGCGACGCGTGGGGCGTGACGCTCGTCACGGCGATCGTCGCGCTCGCCGTCGGAACGGTGGCCACCATGCTCGAGGGGCCGCTGCGCCCGGCGCGCGGGGTGTGGCTCGACGCGTTCGCGCGCGCCGCCGTCGAGGCGCAGCGAGGAGATCCGGACGAGGCCATCCGCGCGGCGCTTCACGCGCTGCGTGCCCCGGGTGGAGCGAACGCGACGTCGCCCGAGCTCTGGACGTTCGAGCCCACGCGGGTGACCACGGTGGACGCCGCCGGCTACGCGCGCGAGGCCGACGGCGACCTCCCCGAGCCGCTCGCGCTCGTCGCGGCGGCCGAGCCGGAGGCGACGCTGCGCGCCGACGTGCTCGAGGCGCTCGAGGTGCGGCGCCCGGAGCTGCGCCCGCTGGCGCGCTGGATGAACGACCGCGGCGCCCTGCTCGCGTCGCTGGTGGCGTGCGACGGCGAGACGGAGGGCGTGCTCGTGCTCCCGCGCGTCGCGCGCGACGAGCCGCCGACGCTGGAGGAGGTGCGCGCCCTGGCCGACACCGCGGGGCGCCTCGCCGCCGCGTGCCGCGCGCGAGGCACGCGCGAACGGATGCTCGCGCGCGCCGTCGAGGCGACCCGGCGCGCCGAGGCCGCCGAGCAGCACATCGACCTCCTGCACCACGAGCGGGCGCTCGACCGTGGGCGCGATGCGCTCGCCGCCATCCGCCTCGCGCGCCCCGCGACCATCGGCGTCTACTCCGCCGCCTCGCGCATGGCGCTCGATGCGCTCGAGCGGCGCACCGCGGTGGGCGCCCCCATCGCGATCCTGGCGCCGAGCGGCATCGACCCGGTGCCGGTGCTCGCCCGGGCGCACCTCTCCGGCGCGCGCCGCGACGGTCCGCTCGTGCTCGTCGACGCGACGAGCGCGCGCGAGCACGACGTCGCGCGCTGGACGGACCCGGCGGCGTCTCCCCTGGCGCTCGCGCACGCCGGGATGCTCGTGCTCCTCGACGGCGCCGCGTTGCCCGTGGACGTGCAGCAGATCGTCGCGCGCGCCCTCGCCGAGAAGCGCGCCCCCTGGGAGCGGCCCGACCCGCTCGACGTGCAGCTCGCGCTCACGGCATCGGCCCCGCCCGAGGCCCTCGTGGAGCAGGGGCGCCTCGACGGCACGCTCGCGGCCCGCCTGGCCGATGCGCGCGAGTCGCCCGTGGCCCTGCCCCGCTTGCGCGACCGCGCCGAGGATCTGCGGGCCATCCTGACGGACCGGCTGGCCCGCGAGGGCCTCCGCGTCCTCGGCCGCCCGGTGGGCATCGAGCACGCCGCCTACGCGCGCCTCGTGGAGTACCCGTTCCCCGGCGAGGACGCCGAGCTGGCTGCAATCGTGCAGCGCCTTGTGGCTGGTTGCACGGGAGACCTGATCCGCGCGGCGGACGTGGATGCGCTGGGGCTGCCTCCCCCCGAGATTCGGCCCTTGTCTCGCGTGTTTCTCGCGTGATACTCGATCCGGGCCATGCACAAGCGGGTCAAGCAGGCGATTGGGGCATGCTCTCTCGCGGCGTTGCTCGTTGCAGCCGCGGGATGCAGCGGTGACGACAACCCGTACAAGCCGGCGCCCGCGTGGTCCGGCAAGAGGGCGAGCATTCCGGCGCCGCCGACGCTCCCGAGCACGCCCATCAAGGGCGGCGACGGGTCGTACACGGTGTTCGGCGCGATTCATCAGCTCCGCAGCCTGCTGCACGGCAAGGACGTGACGGCGAACCCCATCACGATCACGGGGTACATCGTCGACTCGAACATCGGCCGCGCGCCCAAGTGCTCGATCCACAAGACGGGCAAGGCGGATCCGGCCGACTGCAACATGGAAGTGCCGAGCTTCTGGATCTCGGACAACAAGGGCGACACCAAGAGCCCGAAGATCCGCGTGGTCGGCTGGGCGCGAAACTACGCCGTCATCTGCGACGCGATGAAGGCGTACAACAAGCTCAAGCCGGGCGAGCAGCCGAAGGAGCCGGTCGCCGACGACATCCTGAACGTCCCGCTCCCCAACCCGCTGCCGTCGATCGGCGCCAAGGTGAAGATCACCGGCGCTTACAACGTCGCCAAGACGGTCGTCAGCGACATGGTGAGCGAGCCGACGGGCGGCGTCATCGCCTACCAGAAGCTCGAGACGGTGGAACCGGCGCCTGACGTGGCGACGTTCACCGTGAAGAACCCGGACTGCGGGGGCTGAGGCCGAGTCCGACACCGATTCCGTGTCGGTGTCCGTTGCCGTGTCCGTGTCCGTGTCCGGTACCGACTCCGTGTCGGTGTCGGTATCCGTGTCGGTCACGGACCCGGCCACGGCCACGGCCACGGTCACGGTCAGGCGTCGGTCCTCGTTCAGCTCGGCCTCATCGACCCGGCCCTGCTTCCCGTCGCCGGTGTCGAGACGGCGCGCAAGCTGCTCGACGCGCGGCTGCCGTCCAATGCGCTGATGAAGCGCGCTGCCCGGCGAACGTAACGTCGGCTGGGATCAGTCTTTTCGCGCACTTGGGGTGCCTGAGAGGCACGGCTCGGAACATTGTTCCGGCCCTTCGTCACGCCTTCCTCCATGAGACCCCAACGCGGAGAACGTTCCATGGCCCTCGGCGAAGCGAAACACACCGGCTCGGACGACCTGGTCAACACGGAGTGGCTCGAGAACCACCTGACGGATCCCGCCGTGCGGGTCCTCGAGGTGGATGTCAGCGAGGCCGCTCATCGCGAAGGCCACATCCCAGGCGCCGTCCTGTGGAACGTGTACAAGGACCTCAAAGATCCCCAGTACAAGCCCGTCGGCCGGGAGGCCATCGAGCGCCTCTTCCAGGCGTCGGGCATCACGCGCGAGTCCGTCGTGGTCTTCTACGGGTACGCGCCTGCCATGGGTTACTGGCTGATGAAGCTGTTCGGCCATCGAGAGGCGCGCGTCCTCGACTCCAACCGAGCGACCTGGTGCCGGGAAGGACGCCCGTGGACCACAGACGCATCCAAGCCTGCTCAGACTCGCTACCGGCTCCCCGGGGACGAGGAACCGATTCGCGCTCCCCAGCAGGCCGTGCATCGTGCGATTGGAGCGAGTGGGAGCACCCTGCTCGATGTGCGGAGCGAGGCGGAGTACCGCGGCGAGCGCTTCTGGCCATCGGGCGGCATGGAGGAGGGGGGTCGTGCTGGTCACATTCCCTCGGCCGTTCATGTCCCGATGGACGGCTTGCAGGACGAGAACGGCGCCTTCCGGCCGATTGCCGATTTGCGCCGGCACTTCTCGCGAATCGACCTCGACGACGAGCAGGAGATCATCCCCTACTGCACGATCGGCGGGCGGGCCTGTACCGCATGGTTCGCCCTCTCCCGCCTCCTTGGTCACGAGCGTACTCGCGTGTACGACGGATCCTGGGCGGAATGGGGACGGATGCCATCTTCCCCCATCGAGCCCTGAAGCAATCCGATGGTTCAGCCGCCGTCGTAACCCGGTGGCGGATTGATCACCGCTCCGTCCGGCGCCTCGACACACGCCCACTGCCCGTCGTTGCAGGAGCATGCGTACACATCGGACTCCTCACCCGACCCGATCCACCGTTGCCAGTCCGGACATGGATCGACGGTCATCTGGCACGAGTCGTCTCCGGTGGCGACGGAGGATCGGGCGGCTCCTCTGGTCCCACATGCGCGCCTCTTCCGAGTGACCGATGCCCTGTCTCCGCGGGTGCTCACTGCGATGGAGGGAGCACGTGTGGCGTCGACGCGCTGCCGACCGGCGCGTGCTCCTAGAGGAGGAGACCATCATCTTCGAGGCGCGTGATCTCGGGCACGCGTGAGTCTAAGGCGCGCACGCGGACACCGTACAAGCTCAGGTAGGCCCGCGTTGCGGTCCGTTCGGATAGAATTTGATCTGCGGAGCCGTGACGAGCCAGGAAATCATCGTCCCCTTTCCGACGCCGCTCGTTCCCGTGAAGCGCGTGCGGAGCACGGTGTTCGTCGGCGCCATCGCGGCGCTCAAGTACTACGACCTGTTCAGCCGC
>DATJYG010000437.1:0-3095 GCA_035499695.1 Polyangiaceae bacterium | reverse complement strand
CCGGAGGCGGCTGCACGTTCTGCATCTCGGCGGCGCCCCACGTGGGCGGCGCGACTTCCCCGAGGCGCTCGGCGATGACGCGTGCCTCGGCGGCGCGCACCTCGATCAGCACGTTGAGCTGCGCGGTCGCGTCGTGCGCCTTCTGCCGCGCCATCTGGGTCGCCGCGAGCGACTCGGCGAGCTGCGCCTTGCGCTGCGCGTAGAGGGCGAACAAGTCCGCGTCGTCGTCGTCCGCCGTGTACGCGGCCTCGGCGGACGCGAGCGCCGCTTCGGCGTCGTCCACGGCCGTGGCCTGGAGGTGACTCGCCGGCCCGTGCTCGGCGCGCGCCACCTCGGCGCGTGCCGCTCTCAGCGCACGGGGCGGGGTCGACTCATGCGTGCAACCCCAGGTCGCGGCGAGGAGGAGCGGAAGGGCGACGGCTCTGCCGATTCGGTTGCTCATGCGACGTCTGCCTCGCAGACGACGTGCCAGAGCCACCTCGGCTGAGCCGCTGATCGTGCGCCGCGCCGCTAGAACCGCGCGCTGGCGAACAGCTGGCCGAGCGCGCCGAAGTGGCCCTGGTCGAGTCCGAGCGTCGAGGCGCCGAAGAGGCCACCGAGCTGGTACTGCGTGATCGTGAAGCTCACGATCCCGCCCGCGATGGCGTCGTAGCTCGTCTCACCGGGCTGGATGACGACCCCGTCGCGCACCTGTCCGGCAGCCCCGATACCGAGCTGGGGCACCACGCGGTAGAGCGCGTAGGCGTGGAGCTCGGCGTCGGCGTCGGTCGTCGCGAAGTCCTTGCCCATGACGGCCTGCAGCCCCGCCTCCCAGGAGCGCTTGCGGTACTGCGCCGACAGCGCGAGCTCCACCTCTCCGGGGTCGCCTTCGAAGCCGACGAACTTGTAGGTGACCGAGGTGCCGAGCTGGAAATCCTGGCCGCTGCGATCGCCGAAGATGTGGAAGCGTCCCTGGAAGTACGGGCTGAGGCCGAGGTTGAAGTCCTTCTGCCCCGAGTCGTTCACGTCACCGCCGACCCAGTTGGTGCCGGCGGCGACGGCGAATCCGGCGGGCAGTCCGAGCTCCACGCCGGCGCCGGGACGGATCCCCGCGTCCGGGAGGGGCGCGTCCGCCGCTTGATAGGGACTCTGGAACTCGCTGAGCGCCGTGACGCGCACGTTCCACGCCGGCAGCGCGCCCGCCGGGATGAAGAGGAGTGTGGGGCTCGTGTACGCCCCGCCCGTGGGATCGTCCTTCGGCACGCGCTCCGCCGTCTCGTTGGCATTCGTGTCCGTGGACGTCGTGGGGTCGGCCTTCGCGGACGGGGACGCAAGGAAGGCTGCAGCCGCCAGACCGGCGACGGCGAAAGGGAACGTGCGCTTCATGGCCTGGCGCTTAGCAGACTTCGTCCTGCAGTCCCGCCCCAAACCGTAACGGAACGACACGCCAGGGACGGAATCTTTCAGGTGGGCGGAAGTAGACCCAAACGAGTCGCACGCTTGCCTGCGCACCCTGGTGGCGCGCGATAGTGAAAGTTCCCGCTGCAGGAGAGCTTCCTCGACATGCGCCACCCCGTCATCCTCGGAACGTGCACGCTCGCCCTCGCCCTCTGCGCCTCGTGCGGCGGGGCCTCGAGCACGAACGACACCTCCCCGGGCGACGGCGGCGGAGGCGGCGGGACCACGGACGGCCCGACGGGCGGCGACGCGCACGCCGGCGACGGCATGGCGCCGGGCAACCCCGACGGCGGCATGCACATCAAGGTCGCGAGCCTGCTCTTCACGGTGGTCGGCGACACGCGTCCGGCCGATCCGAACGACGTCGCGGGCTACCCCACGGCGATCATCGACAAGATCTACGAGGACATCGCGGCGCTCAACCCGTTGCCGTTCTTCAGCGTCTCCACCGGCGACTTCCAGTACTCCACGAGGAGCGGCGGCTACGCGGCCCCTCAGCTCGACATCTACATGGCGGCGCGCGCGAAGTTCTCCGGCCCGTTCTTCCCGGCGATGGGCAACCACGAGTGCACGGGCGCCACGGACTCGAACTGCGGGCCGGGCAACAAGAACGGCGAGACGGACAACTACAACCAGTTCATGTCGATCATGCTGGGACCCATCCAGCAGACCAAGCCCTACTACTCGGTGAACATCGACGCGACCGACGGCTCCTGGACCAGCAAGTTCGTCTTCATCGCCCCCAACGCGTGGGACTCCGGGCAGCAGACGTGGCTGCAGCAGACGATGGCGCAGAAAACCACGTACACCTTCGTCGTCCGCCACGAGGCGAGCGACGCGACTCCTGCGCCCCCGGGCCTCGCCCCGTCGGACGCGATCCTGAAGGCGAGCGGCTACACGCTGCTCATCCTCGGGCACTCGCACACCGTCTCGCGGCCCTCCCTCAACCAGGTGCTCTTCGGCAACGGCGGCGCGCCACTCTCCGGCACGTCGGTGGACTACGGGTACGGCCTGTTCACGCAGCAGTCGAATGGCTCGATCCACGTCGACTCCATCGACTACATGACCAACAAGCCCGACCCGAACTTCCTCGCCTTCGCCGTGAACCCGAACGGCACGCTCGCGCAGTGAAGCGGGCCTTCGACCGATAGCGCGGCTCTTTCAGGAGCGGGAGCGGCTGCCGTCGTCGAGAGCGCCGCTCTTTCGATTCCGGGAGCGGCTGCGGTAATCGAAAGCGCCGCTCCCTGGGTCCTGACAGCGGCTGTGGGTCTCGAGACGGCGGCGCCCTGGATTCTCACAGCGGCTCTTTCGATTCAGATCGCCGCTTTTTCAATCGAGGGAGCGGCTCCTTCAATCGAAAGCGCCTCTCTCCCAGTTCTCGCAGCGGCCGCCGTTCTCCAGAGCGCCGCTCTTTCGATTCTCACAGCCGCTCCCGGTGTCCAGATCGCCGCTCCCTCGATTCAGAGCGCCGCTCCATTGTTCGACAGAGCGGCGCGCCGGATCTTCACTCGTGATTCCGCTCACTTCACCAGGAGCGCGATCACTTGGCTCCAGTCCCCCTCCCCCGTTTTCGTGACGGCTCTGTACCGAAAGGAGCAGGTCGTACCGACGGGGAGGTTGGGCACCGTCGTCTTCGCCTGCAGCGTCGAAGGAAGGGA
>DATJYG010000436.1:0-4624 GCA_035499695.1 Polyangiaceae bacterium | reverse complement strand
GTCATCAACGGCAAGTACCGCATCGACGGCGTGCTCGGCGAAGGCGGGGTCGGCATCGTGTACTGCGCGCAGCACCTCGAGCTCGACGAGCGCGTGGCGATGAAGTTCCTCAAGCCCGAGTCGCTCGGAGACCCGGGCATCGTCGGCCGGTTTGCGCGCGAGGCCAAGGCGGCGCTCAGCATCAAGAGCGAGTACGTCGCGCGGATCATGGACGTCGGGACCCTCGAGGGCACCAACGTCCCCTTCATCGTGATGGAGTACCTCGAGGGGCGGGACCTCGGCTCCACGCTGCAGAACCAGGGCGTCTTCTCGATCACGGACACCGCCGAGTACGTCCTGCAAGCGTGCGAAGCCCTCGCCATCGCGCACGCCAAGGGCATCGTTCACCGCGACATCAAGCCCGAGAACCTGTTTCTCACGACGACGCAGCACGGGCGGCACATGAAGGTCGTCAAGGTGCTCGACTTCGGCATCTCGAAGGCCGCGCTGACGGGCTCCATGTTTCGTGGCGAGATCCCGCTCGTGCGCACCGGTCAGCTCATGGGGACCCCGCTCTACATGTCCCCGGAGCAGGTGCGGGCCGCGGACAGCGTCGATGCGCGCACCGACATCTGGTCGCTCGGCCTCGTGATGTACGAGATCCTCACGGGGCGGACCGCCTTCAACGCCACGTCCCTCACGGAGCTCTGCGCCGCGATCCTCGAGCGCGACGTGACCCCGATCCGCGACATTCGCCCGGAGATCCCGGAGGGCGTCGCTCTCGCCGTGCAGCGATGCTTGCAGAAGGACGCTGCAAAACGCTTCCAGAACGTCGGCGAGCTCGCGAAGGCGCTTCTTCCCTTCGCGCCGAAGCGAGCACGCATCTGTGCGGAGAGGGCCGTCTCGGTGCTGCGGGAAGCCGGCATCGCCCCTCCGGAGCTCGCGGTGCACAGCACGATACCGCCCCCCAACGACGCGGCCTTGCAGGTCGCGAACACCCTCTCGCAGCAGATGCGCGTGAGCGCGTCGACCGGTCGGGCCGACGCGATGAGCGCAGCGCCGGCGGAGCCTTCGTCGCGTCGACCGAGGATCGTGGTCGCGGTCGCGGCGGCGGTGGCCGTCGCGGTGGCGCTCGTGAGTGCGATGGTGTTCATGCGCCATCCGGCTGGTCCGTCGGCGTCGACACCGTCGGCCTCGGCTCCCGCTGCGGCGGCCGAGATCACGGGAGAGCCATCGATCGCCCCGGTCGCTCCCCCGGCGAGCGTCGTGACGCTGCCCGGCGCGGCCTCCGAGGTCGCGCCTTCAGCGGTTCCCTCGGTCGCAGTGGCGACACCTGCGCCTCGCGGCACGCCACGGGCTGCGGGGAGCGTGGCGGCTCCGAAGCCGACGACCTCGGCAAGCGCGGGAAAGCCCCCCGCGAAGAAGCCAACAGGCGAAGAAGGACCTGACATAGGCTACTAGCGCATGCGTCGACGAACGAAGGGCCACTGGTCGTTCCTGGCCGCCCTGGGCCTCGCGTCGTCGATCGCGCCGGGGGCGCGCGCGCAGGACGAGGCGGCGGCCGACACGGCGGCGGCACGCGAGCTGGGGAAGGAAGGCGTCACACTCGCGGACGCGGGCAACTGTCAGGACGCGATCGACAAGCTCGCGCGCTCCGAGAAGATGCACCACGCCGTCAGCATCCTTGAGCGCCTGGGCGAGTGCCAGGTACAGCTCGGCAAGTTCGTGCTCGGAACCGAGACGCTGCGCCGGGTGGTCCACGAGCAGCTCCCTGCGGGAGCTCCGCAGGTCTTCGTCGACGCGCAGGAGCGCGCGCAGCGTGTGCTCACCGAGGCGAGACCCAAGGTGGCGCGCCTCAAGGTCGCGGTTGCTGCTCCGGCAGACGCCCAGATCTGGGTCACCGTCGACGGGGTGAACGAGCCGACCGCGAACCTCAACTCGGACCGATTCGTCGACCCCGGCGACCACGTCGTGGAGGCAGGCGCCCCGGGGTACCTGAAGGCGACGGGCAAGGTGCACCTCGGCGAAGGGGGCGTGGACTCGGTCGCGCTGACGTTGGAGGTCGACCCGAACGCGCCGAAGGCTGCGCCCGCTCCGACCGCGACGCCGGCTCCGGCTTCTCCGGTGACCGAGTCGCCGGCCCCTCCGCCCGAGCGCTCGAGGGATCGCACGTTCGCGTATATCGCAGGAGGCGTCGGGCTCGTTGGTGTCGGAGTCGGCACGGCCTTCGGCATCGGGGCGCTCAACTCGAAGAGCAACCTGGACAGCGCGTGCGCGAACAGGGTGTGCCCCACGAGCGAGCACGGGGAGCTCGACTCCGGGAACCGGTTCGGCACCATCTCGACGGTGGGCTTCATCGTCGGCGCCGTCGGCCTCGCGGCCGGCGCGGTCCTCTACTTCTGGGACTTCGGAGGGTCGGCCAAGGCCAGCGCCTACGTCGGACCGACCGGCGCGGGCGTGTCGGGATCGTTCTGAGTGTATCCTCGCCTCCATGCGCGGCGTCATCGCAGCGGTCGCCGTCGTCGTGTTGCTCGGCGGGTGCAAGCCCAGCACGATCGCCGAGGCTGAGCGCAAGGGTGACGTCGCGTGGCTGGACCAGAACGGGACGCCCGACGCGGTCACGGCGCTCGGGCGGCTGGGGGACACGAAGCCGCAGGCGGTCACGGCGCTCGAAGCGCGCTCCACGTGGGACGTGCAGGCGTTCCGTGCGGCCTGGGACAGCGTGCTGCGCGGGACGCCCTGGGGCTCGAAGATGCTGCGCGACGGGTTCGCCGACCCCAAGCGAGCCGACCTCGCGGCGAGCGCCGTGGACAAGCACGATCCGAGGCTCATCGTCTTCGTGCCCGACCTGGAGGCGGCGCTCGATAGGCTCTCGGCGAGCATGCAGAACTTCAACGTGTCGAGCGCCCTCTCGGCGATCGGTCCGGCGGCACACGAGGCCATCGTGCGCCGGCTCGCCGACGCGTCGACGCGCGGCGCGATGTGCCGGGGGATCGCGGCGCAGGATGCGTCGGCCGATGCGCGCAAGGTGCTGCTCCAGGCGCCCGTCGCGTCGCGTGACGCCGACGGATGCGTCGACGCCGTGGTGCACATCGCGGCGGCGGACGAGGCGACGCTCGACTGGCTCGGCGACCACGGCGAACCGGGCTTGCTCGGGGCCGCGGGGAAGGGCGAGACGCTACCGTGCCCGAAGCTCCACGTCGTGTGGACGCGCGTGCTCGCCTCGCGCGCGGCGGACGAGTACTCGGCGCTGACGGTGCCGCTGGGCTACGCCATCAAGCGATGCGCCGCCGACATGGACGGCGTGATCGCCGACTCCATCGTGCACCTGCCCGCGACGCACACCTTCGTCGTCCAGGCCATCGACCCCTTCGAGGGCTACGGCAAGTCCCTGCGCGCCACCTGCGCCGCCCTCCCGCGCGTCGCCAGCGACGGCCGCGACAGCGCCGTCATCCGCGAGCGGGCCACTGACGCGCTCTACCACGGGTGCAAGGCGCCGGGCTGAGATCCCAGGGAAGAGGAGAAGAGAGGTCCTAGAGGCCGACAAGAGGAGAGAAAAAAGAAGATCAAAAGATCAAGAAGATCAGAAGGTGTGGGTGTGGAAACCAACAAGACCTTCTTCTGATCTTTTGATCTTCCTGATCTTCTTTCCCTCTCCTCTCGTCGACCTCTGGAGTCGTGTTCTCAGTCCCCCAGGTGCACCTGATCTTCGCGCGGGGACTTCATGGCAGCGAGCAAAGCCGGATGCTCCGAGAGCAGACGCACGCAGCGGTTCCATCGCACGATGGGGTCCGCCGAGTCGGGCCGCATGTTCTCGGCCTTCTCGTATTGCTTGAGGGCGTGCTCGAACGCGGTGACCGCGCTGTGCGCCTCGTTGCGCTCGAGGTGCGCCTTGGCCGCGCGCTCCCACGCGACGCCCAGGTGGTAGATGCGCTCGTACTGGTCGGTGAGTCGCTCGAACGCCTCCACGGCCTGCTCGAGCAGCCCCACCTTGTGCGTCGGGAGGCGATCGGTCAGCGAGAGCCCCAGGAGCTTCCAGGCTCGCTGGTTTCCCACGTCCACGTCGAGCACGTCGCGGCAGATGCTCTCGGCTTCCTCCGGCTGGTTGAGGTCGCGGTAGTGCTCCGCCTTCGCCAGCGCCGCATCCAGGCTCGCGCGCGGCAGACGCTTCATCGAAAGGGCCACGCGCGCACCTCCATTGCTCGCTCCGTGCCGGAGCTTACTCCGCGTCGCCGCGCTTCGCCGCCGGCGTCGCCGAGCGCGTCTTCGCGACGTCGTCGTCCACGATCGGCAGGCGCGCCTTCTCCTTGCCCGAGCCTCCGCCCATCTTGCGCATCAGCCAGCGGACGGGGTCGTAGTAGTCGTCCGCCACGCGCTCCTTGAGCGGGATGATGCCGTTGTCCGTGATGTGGATGTGCTCGGGGCACACCTCGGTGCAGCACTTGGTGATGTTGCACAGCCCCACCTTGAACTCGTCCTTCACGAGCTCGCGTCGGTCGAGCGTGTCGAGCGGGTGCATGTCGAGCCCCGCCAGGTAGATGAGGAAGCGCGGCCCGGCGAACTGCGGGCTGTGGTGATCGCGGATGACGTGGCACACGTTCTGGCAGAGGAAGCACTCGATGCACTTCCGGAACTCCTGGATGCG
>DATJYG010000435.1:0-6066 GCA_035499695.1 Polyangiaceae bacterium | reverse complement strand
GGCGACGGCGGCCACGTTCATCGTGGCCAGCCACTGGCTCTGGATGCGTGGTGTGGCCGACGTGCGACCCGAGCCGATCGCGAGCGCGGGGCTGTGGCTGGGTGCCGCCCTGATGGTCCAGCTTCCCCGTTCCACCGTGCGAGGCGCTCTTCGCCTCGGACTGGCCGCGGCCCTACCCGTCGCGGGTTTCCTCGTGAACCCGAAGTCCCCGGTCGTGTTGACGGTGCTCGGAGGATGGTTCGCATGGGGCGTCGCTACGATCAGCCGCCCCGACCGTCGCCTCGTTCTCTTGGCCTGCGCTCCTCCCGTGCTGACCCTTGCAGTCGGCGTCGCCGCGCTCCTGCGCGTCAGTTCCCTCGGCGACCTGCTGCTGCAGGTCGTGCGCGTGAACGCCGCGAACGCAGAGTGGGTTCGACAGGCGACGTTCCTGGACGACCGCGTGTCGACCCCACTCTTCTACCGTCCGCCCGCGTCCTGGGGAGTCGCGCCGGTGCTCGCCTTCGTGGGGCTCGTCTACGTCGTCGCAATCCCGAGGACGCGACTGCGGGAGCGCCGCGGTGTCTTGTTCGTGGCTCTGCTGATGGCGGCCGCGTTCGTGGAGCTGCGCTGGCTCTATCCGTTCCCGCGACTGTGGCCGCAGTACTTCTTGACCTGGGGCTTCTCTCTCGCCGTCGCGTTCGGCTGCGCTCCGCAGCTGGTGGCTGGGTCTGGGGGGGCGGGGGTCGGCGAGGTCCGGCCGTTTCGGGCTCTCGCCGAGGTGGCGAGCGTTCTCGGTGCCGGGGCCTTGCTGGCGGCGCACGCCAGTGAGGTGCCGGTGCCCGGCAAGGCCGATGCGTATCGTTGGGAAGCCGTCTCGTTCCTTCAGCGCAACCTTCGCCCGGGCGAGCCGGTGTGGATCCGGGCGGACTTCCACCCGATCGGCGCACCGGACGCGTCCTACTACTGGACGTCGTTCGCGGACGTCGTCCCGTCGACCATGCGGTACGCATCGAGCGTCGGGGACGCGCGGCTGCACCCCGCGATCGGCGACGCGGAGCTGCCCTTCTGTCGCGTCCTCGAGGGCCAAGACGGCGACCTGCGCTTCATCTCGTACGACTGGGAGGACTTCAGGAATCTCCCCTCCACCCGGCGCTGCCTGGCTGCACTCCGGCAAGGCAATCGGCTCTGCCCCACGCCATACCCGCCGCTCTTCTATCTCCGGCCTTCGGACGGGGCGTGCGAGGTCGGGCGATGACTGCCCCTGGAATGTGGCGTCGTAGGGTCGAGACGGGCCTCGCCATCGCGGTCGGCCTCGCGATGCTCGGGGTCTACGTGGTCCTCGCACGCGAGCTCGCGTCCCACGGGCTCGCCGAGTTCGGGTACGCGCCGATGGTCCACGTCGGGCTGCCTTGGGCGCCGATGCCGGGGTTCACCTGGGAGCAGCTCTGGGACCACGTGTACCGGCTGTGTGTGCTCGGGCCGGCTCTGGTCCTCCTCTCGTTCGCAGCACATCGCATGCTGCCGGTCCCGACACCGAGCCCGCGCCGGCTCGCGCTGTACGTGGGCCTGGTCTCGACCGCGCTCGTGGGCATCGTGATGTTCGGCGTCCTCAGGGGACGCGCCCTGGTGGACGACGAGCTCCAGTACCGGATGCAGGCTGGCTTTCTGCTCGACCGGCGGCTCGCCGGGCCCGACGTCGGGTACTTCCCTTGGGACGTCTTCACGATTCGCACGCGCCTCGGTTACACGGGGAAGTACCTGCCGGGAGAGTCGCTGGTTCAGTCGATCGGCACGATGGTCGACCTCCCGGCGCTGCTCCACCTGCCCATCTACGCCCTGACCCTGATCGCGTGGTACCGGGCGGTCCGTTCGGCCACCGACGCGACCCTGGCGGCATGGGCGACAGTGTTTCTCGCGCTCAGCCCGATGCTCATCACGACGAGCGCCACCGGCGAGTCGCAGATCACGGCCCTGGCGTGTGTGGTCTTGGCGGGGCTCGGCTACGAGTGGGCACGGGCGGGGCGCCCTCGGCTGGGGGCGCTCCTCGTCGGCGCCGCGCTCGGCTTCGGGCTGATGGTCCGTCCTCAGTCGGCGGCTCCCGCGGGGCTCGTCATCGGCGTGGCCTCCTGCTGGGTGCTCGTCCGGCGCCGGCAGTGGGCGTCGATCGCAATCCTCGCCGGCGCAGGTGCCTGCTTCCTCGTCGTCATCGGCCTCTACGACCGTGCGCTCTCCGGGTCGGCGTTCACGCTTCCCTGGTCGCTGCAGTGCGACGCGGAGCGGTACGGCTTCACACGCCCCATGCCCTTCCTCAGCTACGAGCACACGCCGCTGCGCGCGCTCAGGAACCTCGCGGTGGTCGCGGTGCGGCTCAACGGATGGTGGCTCGGGTGGCCGCTGAGCCTCGGCGTGCTCGGGCTCTGGTGGTGGCTCGGACGGCCCTCGCGTGGGTGCGCCCTCTGGGCGGGCGTCGGGCTCGCCGTCGTGCTCTTCGAGGCCGGCTACTACGGCACCGGCGTGTCGGACACGGGGCCCATCTACCACTTCGAGGTGCTGCTCCCGGCCTCGGTCGTGGCGGCGAACGTCGTGAAGGCCGCGCTCGAGCGGTGGAAGCGCGCCAGCTGGGCGGCCCTCGTCGTCCATGCGCTGCTCGGCACCGGGTCGTTCCTCGTCGTCCAGGTCGCTCGCATCGATCGCCTCGCCACGGCGATCAACGCGGACGCGGACGCGGCGCTCGCACGTATCCCCGGGCGCGCGCTGCTCGTGTACGAGACCTGGCCGTCGGAGGTGCGTCTGGCGGGTTGGATGGCCTCGGCCTTCCCGCGGAGGTATCGGCGCGAGGTGGACCGCGTCGTCACGTACCCCCGGCAAGGCGCCAAGGGCGTACAGGCTCTACGCGCGGTCTACGCCGACCGCAGCTGCTGGTACTACCACCGCGACCCCGTCACCGAGCGGGCCGAGCTCCTCCCTTGCGAGGCGGCGGGCGAGGAGCTGCAGCGGCGCTACACGGACGACGGGAGCCACGGTCGAATGTTCATCGCGTCGACGGCCTACAAGCGGACGACCTTCGACCCCTTCGCGATACTCCGCGAGCAGCGCGCGGACGGGCGCAAGCTCACGTACATGAAGTGGCCGTGCTGCTGGCTCGACGAGGAGCTCGACGAGAAGGAGCGCAGCGTGCAGCAGGATCCGCTCTGCACGCCGTGACGGCGGCGGGACCTCAGTCCACCTTGAGGATCGCCAGGAACGCCTGCTGCGGGATCTCGACGGTGCCGACCTGCTTCATGCGCTTCTTGCCCTCTTTCTGCTTCTCGAGGAGCTTGCGCTTGCGGCTGATGTCGCCGCCGTAGCACTTGGCCGTCACGTCCTTGCGCAGGGCCTTCACGGTCTCGCGCGCGATGATCTTGCCGCCGATGGCCGCCTGGATCGCCACGTCGTACTGCTGGCGCGGCACGAACTCCTTGAGCTTCTCGGCGAGCGACCGCCCGCGCGGGTAGCTCTTCTCCTTGTGGACGATGATGCTCAGCGCGTCGAGCGGGTCGCCGTTCACCAGGATGTCGACCTTCACGAGGCTGTCGGGGCGATAGCAGAGGAGCTCGTAGTCCATCGAGGCGTAGCCGCGCGAGATGGTCTTCAAGCGATCGTGGAAGTCGAAGAGCACCTCGGCGAACGGCAGCTCGTAGGTGATGATGACGCGGTCGCTCGACGCGTACTGCATGCCCTTCTGCACGCCGCGCCGCTCCTGGCAGAGCGCGAGCACCGGACCGACGAACTCGGCGGGCACGTGGATCGTCATGGTGACGATCGGCTCCTCGATGCGGTCGATGTGCACGACCGGCGGCAGCTTCGCCGGGTTCTCGACGCGCACCGTCTCGCCGTCGGTCCGGTACACGTTGTAGACGACGCTCGGCGCCGTGGTGATGAGGTCCAGGTTGAACTCGCGCTCGAGGCGCTCCTGGATGATCTCCATGTGGAGCAGGCCGAGGAAGCCGCAGCGGAAGCCGAAGCCGAGCGCCTCGCTGACGTCGGGCTCGAAGGTGAAGGCCGCGTCGTTCAGGTGCAGCTTCTCGATCGCGTCGCGCAGCTGCGGGTAATCGGCGCTGTCCGTGGGGTAGACGCCGGCGAAGACCATGGGCTTCACGTCCTTGAAGCCCGGAAGCGGCTCGGTCGTCGGCCCGATGTGGTGGGGACCGCGGCCCGGCGCCGAGACGGCGTGCGTCACCGTGTCGCCGAGCTTCACGTCGTGGACGCTCTTGATGTTCGCCGCGAGGAAACCGACCTCCCCGGGCCCGAGCTCGTCGACCGCGGCGGCGAAGGGCTGGAAGACGCCCATCTCGTTGACCTCGCAGTCGGTCCCGCCCGCGACGAAGCGGATCTTGTCCCCCTTCTTCAGCGTCCCGTCGACGACGCGCACCATCACGACGGCGCCGCGGTAGCTGTCGTACCAGGAGTCGAAGATGAGGGCCCGGAGCCGGGCGTTGTCCTTGCCCTTGGGCGGCGGCACCTTCTGCACGATCTGCTCGAGGATGTCCTTCACCCCGATGCCGGTCTTGCCGCTCGCCGCGATGGCGTCCGACGTGTCCAGGCCCACCACCTGCTCGATCTGCGCCCGCGTCCGGTCCACGTCGGCGCCGGGCAGGTCGATCTTGTTGAGCACCGGCAGGATCTCGAGCCCCTGGTCGATCGCCAGGTACACGTTCGCCAGCGTCTGGGCCTCGACCCCCTGCGTCGAATCCACGACGAGCACCGCGCCCTCGCACGCCGCGAGGCTGCGGGACACCTCGTAGTTGAAGTCGACGTGCCCCGGGGTGTCGATGAGGTTCAGCTCGTAGGTGACGCCGTCGGCCGCCGTGAAGGCGAGCCGGACGGTTTGCGCCTTGATGGTGATCCCGCGTTCCCGCTCGATGTCCATCTTGTCGAGGAACTGGGCGCGCATCTCCCGTTCGGTGAGCGCACCGGTGATCTCGAGGATGCGATCCGCCAGCGTCGACTTGCCGTGGTCGATGTGGGCGATGATCGAGAAGTTTCGGACCCTGGCCTGGGGCGTGGGCATCGGGGGCTGCTGCTTCTAGCCCTTCCCGCTTCCGTTCGCCTCGTCTTCCGGCGGCGCGAGCTCGAGCTGCCCTGGCAGCAAGTGCTCGTAGCGCTTGAGGACCAGGTCGATGCCCTCGCGGATGTAGACGGCGACGGGCACCTTGGTGCGCTCGTTGAGCAACCGCAGTTGCTCGCTCTGCTCCGGGGTGACGTAGATGGTGGTCGAGACCTTCTTGCGGGACATGGGGGTCTGCGCCGGCCGGAGCTACGTCACCCTATGTGAACATACGTGGTCGGGCAAGCTCGGCCCCCCGGGGAAGGCCGGATGGGTCGCCTCCTTGCGGAGAGACGGTGTAGGCGCGTATTGTCGCCTCCGTCGATGAAGATCCGAGGGTTTGCCGCATTCGCGGCCCTGGCGGTCTGTGCACCCCCCGCCGTCTTCGCTTGCGGGAGCAGCGCGAACAGCAGCGGTGTGGCTGCCGCCAAGCTGCCCTCCGGGAGCCGCGACGAGTCGCTGGCTCACGAGCAGTGCAACGAGTCGAGCAACCGGGTCGAACAGCTCGACACGAACAACGACGGCAAGTCGGACATCCGGCGGGTCTTCGACAAGGGCGGCCACGAGCTCTGCCGTGTGGTCGACTTGAACCACGACGGGCACCCGGACCTGTACGAGTACTTCGACCCGAGCGGCAGCGTGCGCCGGCGCGAGTTCTGTTACGACGACACGGGGGTCGTGAACGCCATCGAGTACTACGACGCCGGCAAGCTCTCCCGCCGCGAGTACGACACGACGGGGATGCACAAGATCGACACGTGGGATTACTTCGACGGCTCGCCCGTGGACGCCAAGAGCGGCAGGCCGACGCACCCGTCGCGCCGCGAGCGCGACACGACGGGGGACGGGCACGTGGACCAGTGGTGGACGTGGAGCGGGGACAACGTGACCATCGCGGTGGACACGAACGGCGACGGAAAGCCCGATCCGAACTCGCAGCTCACGCTCGACAAGACCGGTCAGCCGGTCGGCTCGGCGAGCGCGCAGGACAACGGGTCGCC
>DATJYG010000434.1:0-13911 GCA_035499695.1 Polyangiaceae bacterium | reverse complement strand
CATCTCGAGCGTAATCCGGTCGAGCGAGGTTTCGGAAAGCTCCGGAGAGGTCATGCGTGCGGCGCGCGCGACGATCCGCGCCGACTTCCTAGCACGGGCTCGCCCCACGACGGGCCGTGGCTCCCCACGACCGGCCGTGGGCTGCGTCGCGCCCGACCTGCCCAAGTCAGCGACGTTTCGCGCTCGCTCGCATGGCACCGACCTTGCGCAAGATGCGGCGGAGGAGCCGATGACCATGCAGAACGAATCCACCGTGTCGGACCTGCCCACCTGCGCCTGCGGAACCGATCGTACCTGTCGCGAAGCGACGCCCGAACGCGAGTACGGCCTAGGCGGCGCGCTCTATGCGCTCTGGGGAGGCACCTCGGTGCCCGTGAGCGTGAGCTTCCGGTGCGTCCATTGCGGCGTCGTGTTCGACACCCGAAGCGATCTCGCCACGCGGCGTGCGTTCATCATGTAGAGCGCGAGACGGCGGGCGGTTCAGGGACCGGGGCAACTAGAGACGCACGCTGCCTCGGTTGAATCCGCGGCCGAGGAGCTCCTGTTCCACCGCGTTCGGAGACTCGACGCTGTAGTAGCGAACCTTGCGCCCTTGCTGCTGCGCGGCGTCCACGCGCGTGAGGAGCCACTCGTCGTCGCTGGTCTCCACCACGTCGAACCTCATCGCGTCATCGTCTTGCACCACGAAGCATCCGACGCGGGCGCTCGCCATGAGCCGTAGCCTACTCCGTCGAGCGATGGTGGGGCTCTTCGCTGTGTCGACCTACCGGTCAGAAGGCGCCGTCGCGCTTCTCACATCGAACCTTCGGCCGCGCCTGCCGTGCAGCTCGACGTGCTCCGCGGCTTGCCTCGCGCGTCCGTCATCGGGCAGTTCGTGCCGCGCCCCTGAGCCGGGCTCCCCGCGCTCACGAGCGCCGTGGGCACCGGACCGCCGTGGTCTCCGAGCGAACCGACCATCGGATCGCCGCTCTCGTAGATGCCCGGCGCGCACAGAGCGTCCGCGCTTCCGCCATTGGCGTGGTCGACGGGCCACTGCATGTCGCCGCTGCCGGTGATCGTTCCTACCTGGCATTGCATCGGCGCGCCGGGGTTCTGCGCGGTGTTCGCGTCGAAGATCGTGTTCTGGATGGTCAGGTTGGGGGAGCCGAAGATGGCTGCACCGAACATGTTGGCGGCGTCGCACACGTTCGCGGCGAAGGTGCAGTTGAGCAGCGTCCCGTCGCCGCCGAAGAGGGCGAGGGTCGCGGCGACGCCGGCCTTCGCGTGGTTGCCGTAGAAGGTGGCGTTCGTGAAGTCGAACGTCGTGCCGTCGGCCTGGATCGTCCCGGTGCCCGTCAGCCCCACGTTGGCGGTGAAGGTGGATGCCGTGATCGTGAGGGTCGAGTTGTGGAAGTACGCGGCCCCCGCGCTGTCTCCGGTGTTGCCGTCGAAGAGGCACCGATCGAGCACCGTCGTCTGCTTCGCCGCGTCCGGCGTCCGTGCGATCGCGCCGCCGAGCGCGCCCGTCCCGCTCGCGTTGGACTTGAAGACGTCGCCGCAGAAGGTGTGCGTGCCGTCGCTCCCCCCGTCCATCCCGATCGCTCCGGCGTTGCCGCCGCTGCCGACCTGGTTCTGGTTGTTCTTGTCGACGACGCTGCACTTCGATGCGTCGTTGCTGTTGGCGCCGAAGCCGAGCGCAGCGTTGCCCTGGAAGGTGCTGTTGTAGACGTCGAGCTCGGAGTTGAGGCTGCCGATGGCGCCGGAGTTCGAGCCCGAGTTGTTGACGAAGCTGGACCCGACCACGACGCCGGCCAGGGAACCGTTCAGGTAGATCGCGCCCCCGCCGACGTCGGGGCCGAGCTTCTCGGCTTCGTTGTTCGAAAAAGTGGCGTCGACGACGTGGAGCACGCCGTCGCGCATCTGCAGGGCGCCGCCGGCGCCGTCGTAGTAGCCCGAGGAGCAAGGGAGGGGGGCGGGCGCGATGGGCATCGTGCCGGCCGCATGTCCATGCGCGAAGGTGACGTGCTGCAGGGTGAGCGAGTGCATGTTCGCGCGGTAGTTCGCGCTGTCCCAGTCGAGGATGCGCACCGTGCCGCCACCATCGATGGTCACCTTGCCGCCGCCGTCGACGACCGTGTCGGTGTTCGTCGGCAGCTCGATGGTCTTCGTCACCGTGATGGTCACGGGCGTGGAGCCGCACGCGAACGTGACGATCCCACCCTCCGTCAGCGCCGCCGAGAGAGCAGCCTCGGTGCACGACGTCGCGGTTCCAGTGCCGACGACCGTCGTGGGGTTGCTCACGTCCGCTGCGCCGATCGGCGCCGTGCAGATCGCCGCGGGTGGCGGCACCGCGCCATCCACGTTGGGAGGGGGCATCCCTCCGCCCGAATCGCCCCCTCCAGCCGCGTCATTCGGACCCGTGCTCCCGCCCTCGCTCCCCGAATCCGGCGAGCCGCTCGACGAACCCGACGAACCCGACGAGCCGCAAGCCACGGCCAGCGCGACGGCCATGAAGGGGATCGCTCGGCGCATGAAGCCTCCAGCCGGGATTATCGCTCAACCAGCGCGCGGGAGCTCGAACCAGAACACGCTGCCCGCGTTCGGCTTCGAGCGACAACCGACGCGGCCTCCGTGGGCCTCCGCGAGCTTCTTCACCAGCGAGAGACCGGTCCCAGAGCCCGAGGTCGCCGGCGATCCGCGGACGAAGGGCTCGAAGACCGTCGACAGGATCTCGGCCGGGACGCCCGGGCCCGTGTCCTCGACGTCGACGTGCACGAAACCATCGGCGTCTCGCGCCCGCACGCGCACCGCGCGAGGAGATCGCTCGCCCATGTGGCTGATCGCGTTTCGCACGAGGTTCTCCACGATGCGCGTGAGCACGTCGGGTGGGCAGCGGACCATGGAGGACGACTGAAGGGCGCACTCGAGCTTCACCCTTGCGGCTGCCGCTTCCGGCCGAAGTTCTTCGACGAGGTCTGCGAGCACGTCTCCGACCGGCGTCGACTCGTCGCTGCGCGTCGCCGCCCCGGCGCGCGCATAGTCGCGTAGGCCGCCCGCGATCGCGCGAACGCGTTCGAGCGATCGCGTCGCGCGATTCACGGCCGCCGCGCTGGCCGAGTCGTCCGCCACGCGAGCCTTCAGGAAGCCCAGCCCGTAGGCGACCGCCATGAGGGGGCTCGTCAGCTCGTGGGCGACCCGCCCGGCGAACGCGTCGAGCTCCGTCATGCGCCCGTGGAGTGCTGCGCGCGAGTGCCGCAGCAGGAGGCCCGCGTTCGCCGTGGCTGCCACCGCCAGGAGCGCCACGATGCCGTTCCCGAGCAGGTGCCGATCGGCGCCCGAGCGGATGTCGGTAAGCGCGCGCACCCCGAGCGTGGTCACGACCGCCGCCATCAGCGCGAGCTGGACCAGCGCGAGCCGGACCGACCTGCGCTTCGACCTCAACAACTGTCTTCCTTTCGTCGCCCGGCTCAGCTTCGTGGCTCGTGGGCGAGTGGGACTGTACCGAGAATTCGCGTCGCGACAGGTTGGAATTCGAGAATGCCCCGTTAACTGGTTCTTCACGCCGTGCCGATCGATCCCCTCCCTCGACTGCGCGCGTTCACGGCCGTCGCGCGCTGCCGCAGCTTCTCGGCCGCGGCGCGCCAGCTCGGCGTCTCGACTCCAGCGGTCAGTCAGGCCGTGCGGCAGCTCGAGGATCAGCTGGGCGTCGTGCTGGTCAAGCGAACGAGCCGGAGCGTCGCACTCACCGAGATCGGCGAGCGCCTCCTCGAGCGAAGCGGCGCCCCCCTGGAGGAGGCGCTCGAGGGCCTGCGCGACCTCGAGCACGAGCGCGCGGCAGTCGCGGTCACGGGCACCATCCGCATCACCGCCCCCGAGGTGGTGACCGAACTGTTCTTCGTGCCGGTCGTCGCGTCGCTCCTCGCGTCCCATCCGAGGGTGGTGATCGAGATCGACGTGGAGAGCCGTCCGGTCGACATCGTCCGCGAGGGCTACGACGCCGGCGTGCGCATGGACGGCATTCCGAAGGACATGGTGCGCGTGCGCATCTGCGAGCCGTTCCGCGTGATCGTCGTCGGCGCTCCGTCTTACCTCCAGCGATACGGCGAGCCGAGGAAGCCCGAGGACCTGCACAGGCATCGGTGCATCGGGCTGCACGGGCAGGGGTCGCGGGACACCGTGTGGGAGCTCGAAAAGGGAGCGCGCATCTGGAAGGTGCCGGTGCCCACGGTGTTTTCTTGCAACGAGCGCGGAGCGCGCATCGCCGCGGCCGTGGCGGGCGTGGGCCTCGCGTACCTCGTCGACCTCCATCTCGCCGCGCTCGTGGAGCGGGGAGATCTCCGTGTGGTCCTCGGGGAATACGCGCGGCGCATGCCCGGCTGCTTCTTCTACTACCCGAGCAGGAGGCAGGCCTCGCCGGCGTTCCGGGCTTTCGTCGATGCCTTCCAGCGCGCGCGCCCGCCGAGCGGCCTCCTAGAGACCGCTTCGCTTCACACTTCCTAAGCAACCGACCCATCGGTCGGTGACGTTGATCAGACGATCAAGTTTGGCCGACCCAAGCATCGTGAGGCACCTTGCACCTCCATGCGGGACGTCGAAGCGTTCGAGAGTGAGGTCGATTCACACCAGCCGCAGCGGATACTCGTCGCACTCAAGCACGTGCGCGGGCGCCCCAACGCGGTCTGCCACGGCAAAGTGGAGGACGGAAAGCCGGAGCCGGGCATACAGGTGCGTCGGCTGGAGGGGCACGTGCACTTCGACCTCACGATGACCAACGGCGACAGCTACACGCGCGAGACGTACTCCATCCCGGAGGAGTACTTCGCGGCGTTCGCCTGCGCGCTGCTCGGGCGGCTCAGAGAGCCGTCTTGAGAATCAGCTCGCGGCCTTCGCCCAGCCGCGACTCTCGTAGTCGAGCGCGAACGAGAGGTCGGTGATCTGGAGGTCGTATGCTCCGAGGCACTTGGCGAGGTGCTGCTCGACCTCACTCGGCTCGAAGTCGCGACACGAGTACACGTCCATGACGAAGAACGGCCGGAGCGGCCAGGTGTGGATCGCGCAATGCGACGTCGACAGCACGCAGACGCCGGTGACGCCGCCTTCGTCCTCGAACGGCTCGACGCCCAGCTTCGAGATCTCGGTCTCCACCTCGTAGAGATGTGGCTCGCCGAGCATGCGCATCCCCAGGATGCCAATGAGCTCGCGCAGCGCGTCCTCCACGACCTTCGCGTTGCCGAGCAGCTCGGGCGTCCCCCGGCCAAGCACCTTTACATGACGACCATGTGACATTTCAGGCAGACCTCCCACAAACGGAAAGCGCGGTAACTACCGCGGGGATGGCCGACAGCTCAAGCGCAAACGACACGCAAACGTCACACAACTGAGCCCGGTCTCGGGTTGGCCCTCCCTCGCAATTCCGACGAGTCGTCACTCCGCCGGGACGAGCGGTGGTTCTTGCGGACGCGTGCGCGTGATTCGATGGGCCCATGCGAAAGGGTCCCATCGCCCTCGTCACGACCTCGCTGGTCCTGATGCTCGCGTGCGGGAGCAACAGCTCCACGACGCAACCAGCCGCCGCCACGGCGACCGCGCCGTACGGCTATCCGCCCCCGGGCTACCCGCCCCCGGGGTATCCGGCTGACCCGAACGCTCCGCCTCCGGGGTACGCCACGGCGCAGCCGCAGCCTTATCCGGCGCCGTATCCGGCGCCGACACCGGCCCCTGCGCCCGCCCCGGCCCCGACCGGCAGCGCGCAGCTCTCGACGCCGGGCCTCCTCGCCCTTCCTTGTCAGAGCGACGCCGCCTGCGGGCTCCACCACTGCAACACGCAGTACGGCAAGTGCGCGTTTCCCTGCCAGACGGCAGCCGATTGCATGACGGGCAATTGCATCATGGGCGTGTGCCTTCCGGGAGGTGGATCATGAGCGCGCGAGCATTCCGACTCGTCGGGGCGGCCGGCCTCGTGGCGACGCTGGCGCTCGCAGCATCGGCTTGCGAGTCCACTCCTCCCGCAGCGCCTCCGCCGGCGACGCCCGCGGCCGTCGCTCCCGCGCCCGTCGCTCCGGCGCCGGCCGGTTCCCCGGGTGTTGCTCCGGCGGCCGCTGCTTCCCCGGGCGCGCAGCCAGCGAGCCCCGCGGCAGCTCCCGAGCAGGGAGAGGCGGAAGAGCATCGTCACCATCACGGCGGCGTCATCGCGCTCATCGCGATGAGCCTGAAGGATCTGGACCTGTCCGCCGACCAGAAGGCGGCGGTGGAGAAGGTCCGCGCCGCCCTCGTGACGAAGATGGAGCCCGCGCGTGCCGCCGGGCAGGACCTCTCCAACACGCTGGCCGACGGCGTCGCTGCCGGAAGCGTGGACCGCGCGAAGGCCGATGCGGCGATCGGCAAGCTCGTCGCTCAGGTGCAGGCGGCCCACGGAAGCTCGCTCGACGCGATGAACCAGCTCCACGCCGTGCTCACGCCCGCGCAGCGCGCCGCCCTGGTCGACAAGCTGCAAGAGCACTTCGAGAAGTGGAAGGAAGCCAATGGTCACGAGGATCAAGAGGGCCAGCATCGCTCCGGCCCGATGCTCGGACTCGTGAAGGACCTCAGCCTCTCGCAGAGCGAGGCGCAGCAGATCAAGGACAGCTACCGCAACCTGCTCAAGGCGAGCGCACCCGCCGCGGGTGGACAGGACCACCAGCACAAGGATGTCGCCGACCACCTGCAGGCGTTCGGCACGGCCTTCAAGGCCGACAAGTTCAACGCGCACGCGCTTGCGGGGGCGAGCGCCGCGGCGGGAAGCATGGCCAGGTGGGGCGCGACCCGGATGGCGCGGTTCCTCGAGGCCGCGGCACCGGTGCTGACGCCCGACCAGCGGACGAAGCTCGCCCAGCTGATCCGCGACCGCGCCGGTCAGCACGCTTCGTGAGGCCGACGACGAAGTAGGACCAAGAACGGAGGATCAGGATGCGTACACGTGCCCTGCTGTGCATCTCGATGACGGGACTTTCGATCGCAGTCCTCGGTTGCGACCAGAGCAGCGGCGGCAGCGGCCCGACCCCCGTCGCGTCCTCGGCCGCGCCGCTGACGGCGCCCCAGGCATCGGCGAGCGCTTCGGCCGCGGCAAAGCCGCGTCCGCACGTCGCGCGACACGGAGGCATCGCGGCGAGCCTGTTCCGTTTCGCTCACGATCTGCCCGACCTCTCGCAGGCGCAGGACGAATCGCTCGACAAGATCGAGGCGTCGCTCAAGGCCGACGACGACGGCATCCGCACGGCGATGAAGAGCTTCCGCGGCGATCTGGTCGCGGGCGTACGCGCGGGCAAGCTGGACACCGCGAAGCTCACCGGCGACGACGGCATCGTCGACAAGGCCATCGCGGACCATCAGTCGAAGGAGGCCGCTGCCCTCGACTCGCTCCATTCGCTGCTCACTCCGGTGCAGCGTCCGGCGCTCGTCGCGAACATCCGCGCCAAGCAGGCCGACCACGAATCGCACATGACCGAGTGGATGCAGGGGAAGGGCGGCGACGGCGGCACGGTCGACTGGACCAAGAAGCGCCTCGACAAGCTCACGGCCGATCTGACGCTCGACGCGGGTCAGCAGAAGCAAGTCGCGGCGATCCTGACCAAGCCCACGGACGTCCCGAACGCCGCCGCCATGCAGGCGCGCTGGACGGAGCGGAAGACCAAGATGGACGCCCTGCTCACGGCGTTCGCCGCCGACTCGTTCGACGCCAAGAAGCTGGACCTCGGGATGATGCCCGGCAAGACGGCGCACGACCCGATGGACCACATGGTCGCGTACTACACGCAGCTCCTGCCCATCCTGCATCCGGACCAGCGAGACAAGCTCGCGACGAGCATGGACAAGCCGTTCGGAGCCGACCGGCGTGGACCGGGCGGAGGCGGCGCTGCCGGCGGCGGCGGGGGCGGCGCGGGCGACGACATCTCGTTCCCGTTCTCCGAGCCCGAAGAAACTCCCTGAGCCGGGACGCGCCTGGTCAGCGGGGCGACCATTGACCGTGGCCGGCAATGCACGCCACGATCGATGGTTGGAGGTGTCCGTGCGGCGTGACAGCAAGCCCGAGATCGACGTGCCGAAGAAGGCGCGGTTCGCAGCGCCGGAGGGGGCGGACGCCGCAACTGGATGGATCGTGGGACTCTCGGTGGTCGGTGCGGAGCTCGAGTCGCTGCAGCCGCCGGACGCAGGGAGTGCGATCGTGCTGTGGGCGGAGCTCGTCCCGGGCGGAGGCCAGGTCGAGCTGCGAGGTCGCGTGCAGTGGGCGACCGGCACGCGCTTCGCCGTGCAGTTCGGCGCGCTGGGCGTCCGCGAGACGAGCGCCATCGTGCGCGGGTCGCGGCGCCCCGCCGCCTGAGCGGCGCGCGGGTGGGCTCAGCCTCCTGACGACGCGAAGTCCGCCAGCGCGGCGGCGGCCTTGACGCGCGTCGAGGGGCGTACGGCCGAGGTCTCGATGCGGCGTGCTTCGCCCCAGGACGCCGGGGCCGCCATCGAGAGCTGAGCGAGCAGCGCGTGGACGTCGAAGGGCTTGGGCACGAACCGCGGGGCCCGCAGGCGCTTCCACGCCGCCATCTGGGCTGGCCACGTCGTCAGCACCACGATGCGCGTGCCGGCGATCTCGGCGAGCACGTCTTCGAAGCCACGAGCAGTCACGGCGTCCGCCAGCAACCAGGCCGGGATCGGCGCGACCGGCTGCGCCATCGACATGTGGCAGAGGAGCGCGAGGGGCGATCGGAATGATGTCGCGCTCACGCCGGCCAGGGCGAGCAGCTCCGTCGTCACGTCGCAGTTGTCTTCGTTCTCTTCGAGAAGCCAGATGTGATTCGTCACGCCACCCCCTCGTAGGAAAAACAGAGTCGACTCACGCGCGCGTGCCGTGAGGCGGCGCGCGCAAGTCGCTCTGGTTACTACCTCTCACGCGACGAGTGGAATCGCGGAATCGAACGTGCCCCGGGGGTATCCCACGCGCGCGCACATCGTCAAGGCTCTCAGGTGCGTTTCCACGAGACCAAACGGATTTCGATGAGCGCGGATCAGGACAGAGCGAGCATCCGCTCGATGGGCCTTCGCGCGCGCGCCATGAGGTCGGGGCTCATCTCGATGCGCGGCGTGAGATCGCGGAGCGAGAGGTAGACCTTCTCGAGCGTGTTCTTCTTCATGAAGGGGCACTCGTTGCAGGCGCAGTTCGCGTCCGGCGGGGCAGGTATGAACGTCTTCTCCGGAGCCGCCTTCTGCATCTGGTGGAGGATGCCGCTCTCGGTGACGACGATGAACTCCTTCGCCGGGCTGCTCACGGCGTACTTGAGCAGGGCCGTCGTCGACCCGATGTAGTCGGCCATCGCGAGCACCGCCTCCTCGCACTCGGGGTGCGCGATGACGAGCGCGCCCGGGTGCCGCTCCTTGAGCCCCACGAGCTTCCGGACGCTGAAGGTCTCGTGCACGATGCAGCTGCCCTGCCAGAGGACCATCTTTCGCGTGGCACCGATCTTCTTCTGCAGGTACGCGCCGAGGTTCTTGTCCGGCGCGAACAGCACGGTCTTGTCCTCGGGAATCGAGCGCACGATCTTCTCGGCGTTCGACGACGTGACGATGTAATCCGAGAGCGCCTTCACCTCGGCCGTGCAGTTGATGTAGCTGACGACCACCGAGCCGGGGTGGCGCGCGATCCAGGCGGCGAAGCGGTCGGCCGGGCAGCCGCTCGCGAGCGAGCAGCCCGCATCGAGGTCGGGCAGCACGACGGTGCGCTGCGGGTTGAGGATCTTCGCCGTCTCGGCCATGAAGTGCACGCCGGCGAAGCAGATGACGTCCGCCTTCGTCTTCTCCGCCTGCTGCGCGAGCTGCAGCGAATCGCCGATGAAGTCGGCGACGTCCTGGATCTCGCTCTCCTGGTAGTAGTGCGCGAGCAGGACCGCGTTGCGCTCCTTCTTCAGCCGCTGGATCTCGGCTTCCAGGTCGACTGGCAGCGTCATGCCCGGAAGGTAGGGCCGCCGACGTGCCTTCTCAAGCCTCTCTCAAGGCTTCTCGCGGCCGAGCAGCTTCTGCGCCGTCTCGGCTCCGAGCTTCTCGGACATGAGCTTCTCGACGAACGCCTCGAGCGCCTCGCGCTCCCCGTCCGCCGTGAACTTGAAGCGGATGCCCATGCCCGCCGGGTGCTCGTCGCCCGCCTCCGCCTCGTCGACCGTCCACATGACCTGCCCGTGGAGCTGCAGCTGTTCCTGTTGGTCGGGGATGCTCAGGACGAAGACGAACTCGGTCCCCACGTCGAGCGGCTTGCTCGTCCGGATGAAGGTGCCGCCCTTGGAGATGTTCTTCGCGTAGTCGGCGAAGAAGGTGTTCATCCGCTTGTAGTCGACGCGCAGGGTGATCGCGTGCCGGGGCGAGGATCGCCGGTCTTCCCACTTGATCTCCGCGTCCGGCGACATGCCGGGACCGCTCTTGGGCGAGGGCGGGACCATGCCCCACGAAGGTATCACGCGCTACAGTGGTGTTCCCAGCTCATGACGAACCCCGCCGCCACCACGCTGCACCATTTGCGCGAGACCCTCGCGGAGATCCCCGAGCGCGTACGCACCGGTACGCGAGTCGTCCGGCAGAGCGGCCTGCTCTACAACTTCACGCTGCCGGGCCTGCGCAAGGCGGTCGTCGCGCTCGCGAGCGGCTCGCGCAACCCGTCGCTCATCTTCCAGCTCCACGCCGCGAATTCGCCCGAGAAGCCGGCCATCCTCTGGCGCGACCGGCGGCTCACGTTCGCCGAGCTCGACGACCGCATGAACCGCGCCGCCGTGGGCCTCAAGCGCCGCGGCTTCCGCCGCAACACCAGCGTCGTCATCATGATGCGCAACCGGCCCGAGTTCCTCGAGGTGCAGTCCGGCGCCGCTCGGCTCGGCGCGGCCGCCGTGAGCATCTCGTGGCGATCCACGCCCGCGGAGCTCGTGTACCTGGCGAACCACTGCGGAGCGCGCGCCCTCGTCTTCGAGGCGGACCTCTGGCACACCGTCGAGCAGGCCAAGAAGGACCTGCCCAACATCGCCGCGCGCGACTTCATCGCAGTCGGCGGCGACGTGCCCGGCTGCAGCCGCTTCGAGCAGGACTTCATGGCGGAGCCGCGCGCCGAGCTCACCGTCGAGAAGGGCGTCGAGGACGAGGCGGCGGTCGTCATCTACACGTCGGGCACCACGGGAAAGCCCAAGGGCGCGGTGCGCAAGTTCCCCAAGGAGGCGATGCACGCCGCGATGCAGTTCATCGCCGAGACGCCGATGCGCGTCGACGACGTGCACCTCGTCACGTGCCCGCTCTACCACTCCACGGCGTTCGGGTTCCTCGCCATGAGCGCGATCCTCGGCGCCACGGGCGTCATCATGGACGAGTTCAAGCCGGAGTCCTTCCTCGAGCACATCGATCGCTTCGGCGTGACCACGACGGCGGTCGTACCGACGATGCTCCACCGCGTCCTGCAGCTCGGGCCGGACGTCATCCGCCGCTACGACACGCGCAGCCTGCGCGCCATCTTCTCCGGAGGCGCGCCGCTCCCCGGCCCGCTCGCCATCGACGTCATGGACCAGTTCGGGGACGTCCTCTTCAACTTCTACGGCGCGACCGAGACGGGCCTGGTGACGCTCGCCAAGCCGCAGGACCTGCGCGCCGCCCCCGGGACCATCGGAAAGGTCGTCCCCGGCAACGAGATCCGCCTCCTCGACGACGCGGGGCGCGAGGTGCCGCAGGGCGAGGTGGGTGAGCTCTACGCGCGCAACAAGATGCTCGTGGCCGGGTACCACAACGACGCCGCCGCGACGCACGCCAGCATGAAGGAGGGGTTCTTCAGCGTCGGGGACCTCGCGCGCCGGGACCGCGACGGCCGGTTCTTCATCGAGGGCCGCAAGCGCGACATGATCATCTCGGGCGGCGTCAACGTGTACCCCGCCGAGGTGGAGGCCGTCCTGGAGGCGCATCCGGACGTATCCGAGTGCGCCGTGGTCGGCATCGAGGATCCGGAGTGGGGAGAGCGCGTACGCGCATTCGTCGTGCGCAAGGCGGGAACCTCGCTCGACGACGCCGGCCTCAAGCTTTGGTGCCGCGAGCGCCTGGCCGGGCCAAAGGTGCCGCGGGACTTCGTTTTCCTCGACGGACTGCCCCGGAACCCCACGGGCAAAGTGCTCAAGCGCGAGCTTCGCGCGGTATCCTGGCAGGGTGGGGACGGAACCCGCAACACGGCCGGGCACTGACGAACCCGCGACCGTCGCCGAGCCTGCGGCTTCGCAGCGCAAGGCGACCGGGTCGAGCGGGCGGCTGACCGACCTCCCGTCGATCGGCTCGACGGGCTCGCGCATCACCTCGGTCGTCACGCCGCGCGAGACGCTCCACATCCAGGAGATCGAGCGCACGCGCTTCTTCACCTCGATGGTCGTCGCGTTCGCGGCGCTCGTCATCGCGACGCTCGCGGTCATCGGGGGAGACCCGCAGGCCAAGCGCGTCTTCATCCTGTCGCTCCTGGGCATCGCGGGCTCGTGCGGCTGGCTGCGATGGCAGCTGCGCAACGACGAGGGCTACACGATCGCGCGCGCCACGGCGGTCGCCTACGTGACCATCGTCGGCGCCTTCACCGGCATCTGGTTCTTCGGCGTGTACTCGCCGGCGACGATGATCCTGCCGTTCGGGATCGCCTTCTTCAGCGTGGGCCAGAGCGGCCGAGCCGTGAGCGCGGTCTACCTCACGTGCGCGGTGCTCCACCTGGGGCTCACCACGCTCGTCGCCACCGGAGTCATGCAGGACCGCGGGATGATCCGCACCGACGGGCTCACGCACGTCGATCAGGTGGTGTTCATCGTCCTCATGCAGGCGGTCCTCTTCTTCACCTTCGCGATGCAGCGCAAGGCGCGGACCGCGACGCTCGAGGCCATCGAGCAGCACGACCGGGTGGTGCGCTCGCTCGCACACCGCGACGCGCTGCTGCAGGAGGCGCGGCAGGACCTCGCGCAAGCGATGCAAGCGGGCGGCATCGGTCGATGGACCGAGGAGGTCGTGGGCAGCTACCGCCTGGGCCGCGTGCTCGGTCGCGGCGCGATGGGCGAGGTGTACGAAGCGGGGCACGTGCAGACGGGGGCGCCCGCCGCGGTGAAGCTCCTGCATCCGCACGCCCTGGCTCAGAGCGACATCGTGCAACGCTTCGTGCGCGAGGCTCGAATCGTCGCGGCGCTGAGCGTGCCGAACGTGGTCCGGGTGATCGACGTGTCACCGCCCGACGCTCGCGTCCCGTACCTCATCATGGAGCGGCTCGTGGGCTGCGATCTCGCCGACTACCTGCGCGAGAACAAGCGCATGGGGCTCCGCCACGTGCTGCAGATGCTCCGCCAGGTGGGCGCGGGCCTCGACGCGGCGTGGGCGGCGGGCGTGGTGCACCGCGACCTCAAGCCGCGCAACCTGTTCCTCGCGCGCGTCGGTGTGCAGGAGGTCTGGAAGATCCTCGACTTCGGCGTGGCGCGTCTCTCGGGGGAGGAGACGCTGACGGTGGACCAGATCGTCGGCACGCCCAACTACATGTCCCCGGAGCAGGCCAACGGCGAGCCAGTGACCGCCAAGAGCGATCTCTTCGCCGTCGGGATCATCGCGTACCGGACGCTCACGGGCAGGCCGGCCTTCGAGGGAGAGACGACCGCCGAGATCCTCTACAAAGTGGTGCACACCATGCCGCCGCGGCCGACCGCGGTGGCCCCGCTTCCGCCCGAGATGGACCTGGTCCTGGCGATTGCGCTCGCGAAGCGGCCCGAGGACCGCTTCGAAAGCGCCTCGGAGCTCGTCAGCGCGCTGGAAGCAGCCGCTCGGGGCCGCCTCGACGCAGCGCTCCAGAGGCGCGCCGAGAGCGTCCTGCGCGCGTCTCCGTGGACCGAACCCTGAGGGCCCGATCCCCGGCGATCGTGCTATTTTTCCGACGGATCT
>DATJYG010000433.1:0-11248 GCA_035499695.1 Polyangiaceae bacterium | reverse complement strand
TCGCCGTCTCGCGCGCGTCGAAAAAGGCTTGCGTGTACTCGCTCACCTCGGCGTCCTGCGCGCGGTAGGCGCGGAGGTGCCGCGGATCGAGCCCGTAGACGCACGCGCCCATGGCGACGGAGATGGGCCTGTAGCCCGCGCGCAGCAGCGTCACGAAGTCCGGCGCCGTGAGGTCGCTCGTGAAGGGATGGCCGTCGGCGAGCCGCAGTGACAGCACTCCCTTGTGCTCGGCGCGCGCCCGCTCGTGATCGAAGCCCACGGCCGTGCCGGTCGCGACGAACTTGGCGACCTGCCGCGCCCCTCGCCACACGTCGTGCTCCACCTGGATGCGCACGTCGACGACGCCCTCGGCGCCGACCTCCGCCGCCTGCGCCCTCATGCGCTGGATCGCGAGCCGCCGCGCCGCGCGCAGCGCGTGGCTGAGGGCGACGACCTCCTGCGTGGACACCTGCCAGTCGTACTGGTTGCCCGCCTGGAAGATGCACGAGCCGACGACGAGCCCGTGCGGGAAGTATCCGGCGCGCGCGAGCGTCAGGAACTCGGTGACCGACAGCTCGCTCAGACCGGGGCCGGTGCGCGTGCTCATTCGCCCGCCTCCTTCGTCGTCTCCGCGTCGTTCGCCGAGAGCACGAGGAGCGGCCGCGCGAGCCCGCCGCCTCCGGGAGTCGGCACCACCGCGGTGCCGATCACGAAGAGCTCGATGACCTCGCCGCTCTGGAGGGCGCCGTTCCCGGCGTTCCACGGCTGGAAGCGCCCCGAGTGCTCGCGTTCGGCGAAGGTGACGCCGACGATGCCCGTGGCGCCCAGCGCCTCCGCCTCGTCCTGCAGCCGCTCGGTCGCCAGCTCGCGCGCGTCGTAGAGCGCGTGCGTGTACGCACCGAGCTCGCAGCTCTGCGAGGCCTGCGCCTGGAGGAGCTGCGGGGGCACGTAGTAGACGCAGTTGCCCATCACGAAGCCGACGGGCCGGTACCCCGTGCGGATGAGCAGCCAGAAGTCCTGGCCGCTGAGGTCCGACTGGAACGGCTTGCCCTGCTTGTTCCGGTAGTTCTCCCCGCCGCGGTGGCGCACGGCGCACCCGATCGCGAGAAACTCCGCCGCGTTCTGCCCGAAGGCCGACGACGTCATCGTGCGGGCGCGCGCCCACGGCGCCTGCGGCTCGGGCCACCAGCCCATCTGCCAGCAGTAGTGGGTCCACATCTGCGCGGCGACCTGGGGCCACGACCGCCAGCTGGGGCCGAGCGCCGTCGACGATCTGGGGAACCCCACGCCGCGCGCCCACTCCTGCCACTCGCGGTAGAGGTCCCACTCCCACTTCAGCGGGTTCGCGCCGAGCTTCACGGTGAGGCGCACGCCGACGATGCCGTCGGCGCCGAGCGCGTCGGCCTCTTCCTCCATGCGCGTCATCGCGAGCTCGCGCGCGTGGTAGAGCGCGCGCGTCATCTCGCTGATCTCGCACCCGGTCTGCCCGGAGGAGAACTGCGGGACGGTCGGATCGATCTGGTAGATCGAGCTGCCCATCACCATGCCGAGCGGGTCGAACCCCGCTTCCTTGACGAGCAGGAACTCGCCGACGGACAGATCGCTGGTGAAGAGCCGCTTGGCCCTCATGTCCGCGAGACGTTCGCGTGCGTGCTTCGGCAGGTCTTGCTGGTTCATCCGACGTCGTCCGGTTCGTTGTACTCGGACAGCTCGAGCCCGTACTCCTCGGCTTCCTCGCCGGCCCGCTCCACCTCGGAGGCGTCGTCCTCCTCCTTGCCGACCGACGTGTCGCGCCGGCGGCCGACCGACATCATCGAGAGCACGCGCGGCGGCAGATCGCGCATCGGCTCCTTCCACCCGGGGATCCGCCGGACGCCGGTGCCGAACCAGCTCACGTTGACGTCGAGATCGTCGAGCTGGCAGCCGCCGAAGCCGCACGGGACCTCGGACACCTCGACCTTGAGCTCGCTGCCCACGACGAACTCGGCCTGCGCCCTGCGCGCCTGTTCGGCGATCCGATCGACGACGATGCGGCGCGCCGTCTCGACGCACTGGCTGGCCTCTGCCAGCTCGCCCACGCCCCCACCCGAGGTCACGTGCCAGCCGTGGTACTTGCAGAAGTCGAAGAAGAAGCCGCACGGCTCCCACCCGTCCTGCATCAGGGCCCAGAGATCCTGGCCCGACAGGTCGGTCACGATGGGCTGCCCAGGCGGGTGCGTGAGACCCGGCGCGCGCACGGCGGTGCCGACGACGGTGAACTCGATGACCTCGCCGCCGTCGTCGCCGCCCTTGCCGCGCGAGCCCATCGTGATGAGGCGCTCCCGCAGCTGCGCGCCCACGACGGCGTCGGCTCCGACCAGCGTCGCCTCCTGCCAGAGGCGATTCAGGGCGAGGCGGCGCGACTCGCGGTGCCCGTCGCTGATGACCATCAGCTCCGCGGTCTTGCCCTTGTAATCGGGGATCTGGCCGATGTGGTAGATGCTGCTGCCCATCAGCTGCGCGATGGGCTCGCACCCGGCGTCGCGCGCGAGCAGGAACTCGCTCACCGAGAGGTCGCTCGTGAAGAGCTTGCGGTTGGGCCCCGCTTCCTCGGCGAGCCTCTCCACGGCGCGCGTGGGGATCCCACCCTGCAGGACGCGCTGCAGGCTGGCCGCCATGTCGATCCGGCGATGGTCGTTCATCAGCCGTTGACCGTCAGGACGAGGGCCGGGCGCGGGATCTTGTGGTCCTCGCGGATCGCGACGACCGCGGTGCCCACCGCGCTGAACTCGAGCACCGTCGGGCCCCAGGTGTGGTTCGTCTCGTCCACGGTGACGCCGACGATCCCCTCGGCCTTGAGGGACTCGGCCTCGAACTGCATCCGCTCCATCGCGAGCTCGCGCGCGTCGTAGAGCGCCTGGGTGGGGCCGGCGAGCTCGCCGTTGGGCACCGACTGCGGCGCCGGCGGGCCGACGTAGAAGACGCAGTTGCCCATGACGAAGCCGAGCGGCCGGTAGCCGGCGTTGAGGATGGTCCAGAAGTCCTGGCCGGAGAGGTCGCTCGTGAAGGGCTTGCCGTCCGGCGTGCGGTAGGCGCCCTGCGACCCCTCGTGTCGGACGGCGGTGCCGATCGCGAGGAACTCGATGATGTTCGTGCCCCAGGCGTGCACGCTCACGGTCAGCCGCATGGCGACGATGCCGTCGGCCCCGAGCTCGTCGGCCTCGGCCTCCATGCGCTCCATGGCGAGCTCGCGCGACTGGTAGAGGGCCTGCGTCAGCGCCTGCACTTCCCCCGGCTGCGCCTGCGCGAGGTTCTGCGACGCGATGGAGTAGATGCTGCTCCCCATCACGAGGCCCAGCGGCTGGAAACCGGCTTCTTTCACGAGGAGGAACTCGTTGACCGACAGGTCGCTCGTGAAGAAGCGGCGCTGCCGCATGGCGGCAAGGCGCTCGTGGGCGTGGGCAGGAATGACCTGTCCGGCGGGACCGGCGGGAGCTCCGGGCATACCGTAGGCGGCGCGCGGCTGATTCATGACCCCCGACCGTATCAGTGGTCAGTACGGTTGCGGAGGGCCGACGTTCAGCCACGGCCCGGTGAAGCCGCCGGGGCCGAGCACCGCGATCTGGCCGCTGCCGCGCGGGTCGACGGCGACCTCGAGCGACGAGCCGGGTGTCGGCTCCACGAGCCCCCTGGGTACGGCGTAGGTGCCCTGGGCGATGAACGGCTCGCGGCCGGGGATCTCGACCTCGAGCGTCATCGTGCGGCGCTCGAAGCGGCGCATGCCGATCCGGAGGTTCACGGCGATGTTGGTGGACGCCAGCACCAGCGCACGACCGCGCACGCCTTTCTGCGCCAGCTGGTCGTAGTTCCCCGCGGCCAGGGCCCGGCCCGCGTTGCCGGCCTTCACGATGACGAAGATGATGAAGAAGATGAACCCGGCGACGAAGATCCCACCCATCGCGATTCGCGTAGCCTACCGGAGCTTTGCCCCGCTCGTCACCAGCGCACGATGACGCTGGGCGGCGTGACCTGCACGGTGCACTGATCGATCGTGAGCTGGACCGGGAGCGCGTCCGACCCGTGCTCCGACATCGCCGCACCCACCTGCACGCGCGGCAGGATCTGCTCGGGCCTGAGGGCGCGCACGATCTCCGGCGGGCACGTCAGGCGCACGTCGACCTCGGACGGCTGCGCCTTCGCGTTGGCGTGTCCGATGACCGCGACGGGCACCTTGGTGAAGGGACGCTCGACCATCTCGCGTCCGATCTCCACCGTGGCCGAGACGCTGGGGACGTCGAAGCTCACGCGGGGCGGCGGGCGATCCACCGCGAGCTGCCGGGAGTACTTGCCCTCGGTCAGACCGCCCACGTCGAACGCGTCGATCCGCGCGTGCTGCAGCACGACGACGGCGCTCTTGGGACCGCGCGCGCGCACGGCGGGCGGATCGGCGGTCGGCGCATTCTTCACGACGAATCCGGCGGCGGGCGTTCCGACGACGCCGACCTCCACGGGCACGTCGCGCACGATGGTGTCCTCCCAGACGAGGTCGATCTCGGGCGGGTCGACCTGCTCGGCCTTGAGCCCCGGCGGTAGGGGGATCATCTCGGGAGCGATGGTCACGCGCGTCTCGTTGCCACCGCGCAGATCGAGGTGGATGGGCGCTACGTCGTCGGAGTGCAGATCGTCCAGCGTCGACTTGGGGCCCCGCACCGTCACGCGGATCTGCGGCGGCAGCTGCGTCATGAGGACGCGGTTGGACTCATCGGGCGGCGTGATCGCGACGACGTTCACGAGCACCGAGCGCTGCTCCTCCTGCGACCCGTGCACCAGCGAATAGAGGACGAGCGCGAAGGCGAGTGACAGCAGCTTGAGGTTCAGGTTCTCGGTGACGAGGTTGCGCAGCCACACGAAGTCCATGGCTCACTCCTCGTTCTCGTGGCCGGGCGGGCGCGGCGCCGGGTCGGAGGACACGGGAGGCGTCTCGATGGGCTTCGCCGGCGTCATCGGCCGTATCTGGGGAGGCGCGGGAGGCAGCTTGTCCACCGCAGGCTCCGCCCTGGGCGGCGGCGGCACCGACTGCGATCCCGTCCCCTCCGATGCGGGGATGGAGCTGGCGCGGCCCGAGGAAACGGGCAACCCGTCCGGAAGCGAGATGCGGAAGCTCCCGGTTCCCGTCTGCGTCACCGACGCGCCGCCGCGCTTGCCCTTGCCCGTGCGCTTGGCGCGAGCCCGCTGGCCGAAGAGACCCAGCAGGGCCTGACGCAGCGAGGCGCCGTCGAGGTTCGTCACGATGTTGCCGTTGAAGCAGAAGCTGATGCTCCCGCGCTCCTCGCTCACGACGACGACGACGGCGTCGGTCTCCTCGGTGATGCCGAGGGCCGCGCGGTGGCGCGAGCCTAGGGACTTGTCGAGGAGCTTGGTGTCCGGCATCGGGAAGAAGACGCCGGCCTTGGCGACGCGCAGGTTGCGGATGACGACCGCGCCGTCGTGCAGCTTGTTCATGCTGTCCGGCAGGAACAGGCTCACCAGCAGGTCGCGCTGCACCGACGAGTCGAGGGGGGTCCCCTGCCCCACCACGAACTCGTCGAGGTTGGCATCCTGCTCGAACGCGATGAGGGCGCCCACGCGGTGGCGCGCGAGCTCCGTGGCGGCGGCGACCACCTCGTCGATGGCCTTCGACTCCTGCTGCCGCGTCATCCCTCCGAGGAAGGCGCGGGCGCCGACGCGCATCAGGCCGCGCCGGATGTCGTTCTGGAAGATGACGACCACGATGAGCGGCAGCGACGCGAGCAGGGCGCTCAGCAGGTAGAAGAGCGTCGTCAGGTTCGCCCACTTGGACACGACGTAGACGAGCAGGACGACGCCGAGCCCCGTCCCCATCTGCATGGCGCGCGTCCCGCGCGCGACGAGCAGGGCGCGGTAGACGACGTAGGTGACGACCAGGATGTCGAAGACGTCGGTGAGGACCGAAAGGAAAGAGCGCCGCGCGAACAGGTGAAGGAAGCCCTCGAGCATGGTCTAGGGTCCCTTCTGCAGCAGGCGGGTGAGATCGATGGCCTGCGCCGTGGCGCGCACGTCGTGCACCCGGAGCATGTCCACGTTGCCGCCGGCGTGGACCGCGGCCGCAATCGACGCGCCGAGGCGCTCGTCGGGGGCGGCGGACGTGTCGACCAGCTTGAGGAACGACTTGCGGCTCGCACCGAGGACCACCCCGTGGGGGAACGAGGTCTCGAGGCGCCCGATGTGACGCAGGATCTCCATGCTTTGCCGTGCGTTCTTCGCGAAACCGAGCCCGGGGTCCATCCAGATGGCGCCGTCCTCCAGCCCTGCTGCCCGGGCCCGACCGGCGGCCACCCGCCACTCTTCGATGACGGTGCCGAGCACGTCGTCGCCATAGGCGTCGTCCGGGTACTCGCTGAACCCCTTCATCTCCGCCTGCGTGCCGCGTGTGTGCATGATGACGATGGCGGCCCCGCTGGAGGCGACCACCTTGGCCAGGTCGTCGTCACGCAGGCACGAGACGTCGTTGACCGCGCAGGCGCCCGCGTCCAGGCACGCCGCGGCGACCTCGGGGCTCGTCGTGTCGATCGAGACGCAGGCGCCGCGGTCGGCCGCATACCTGACGACGTCGAGGACTCGCGCCAGCTGATCCTTCGGGGGCACCGGCGCCGCGCCGGGACGCGTGGACTCGCCGCCGATGTCCACCAGGTCCGCCCCTTCCGCCAGCAGCTCGTCCACCCGGGCGCACGCCTCATTCGCCCCGAGGTAACGCCCTCCATCGCTGAAAGAGTCCGGCGTCACGTTGCAGACGCCCATCAGGGCCAGGCCTCTCCTGGCAAACCCTCTGTCGGCCGCAGCTTGGAAAGCGTCGAGTCGCCGCCCCACGATCAACCGTCCTCTTCTCTTCTCTTTTGGCTAGCAACGCATGCGGTCCCGAGCAACGCGAAACTGTGCGATCGTCTCGACCAGGCCATGCGCGAACAGTCCTTCATGAAGAGCCTCTTCTTCGGGATCATCGACGAGAGCCTGGTCTTCCCCTGGCCCGAGCCCGCCGCAGCGGAGGTGGACACCCTCCACGCGCTGCTCGACGGGCTGCGGCGCTACTTCCACCTCTGGGTGGACTCGGCGGCCATCGACCGCGAGCAGCGGATCCCCGACGAGGTCCTCTCGGGCCTGAAGCAGCTCGGGCTCTTCGGGATGCTGGTGCCGCAGCAATACGGGGGCGCCGGGCTGTCGCAGACCGGGTACGCCCGCGTCATGGAGGAGCTCGGGAGCCTCGACTCGAGCATCGCCGTGACCATCGGGGCCCACCAGTCCATCGGCATGAAGGCCCTGCTGCTCTTCGGGACGCCCGAGCTGAAGGAACGCTACCTGCCGCGCCTCGCGACGGGCGAGACCGTGGCGGCCTTCGCCCTCACCGAGCCGGGAGCCGGCAGCGACGCCGCCGCCATCGCCACGCGCGCCGAGCCCCGCGACGGGGGGTTCGTGCTCAACGGGTCGAAGATATGGATCACCAACGGGGGGTTCGCCGACCTGTTCACGGTCTTCGCCCGGACCTCGCCGGCCGAGGACGGGGTGAAGCCGAAGATCACGGCGTTCCTCGTGGAGCGCGGCTGGGGGGTGAAGAACGGGCCCAACGAGCACAAGCTCGGTATCCGCGGCAGCTCGACGACCGAGGTGTTCTTCGAGGAAGTGCGGGTCCCGGAGAGCAACGTGCTCGGCGAGCCGGGGCGCGGCTTCAAGGTGGCGATGGAGGTGCTCAACAGCGGGCGCCTCGGCCTGGCCGCCGGGGCAGTCGGCCTCTGCAAGCGGGTCATCGGGCTCGCCGTCGAGCGGTGCCGCGACCGGCGGGCGTTCGGCAGGCCCATCGGCGAGTTCGGCCTCGTGAAGGACAAGATTGCCGCGATGATGGCCGACACCTGGGCCCTCGAGTCGATGACCTACCTGACGACGGGGATCGTCGACGCCGGCGTGGGCGACTTCTCGGTCGAGAGCGCGATCTGCAAGGTGTTCGGCAGCGAGGCCTGCTGGCGGGTGGTCAACGAGTCGCTGCAGATCGCCGCCGGCATCGGGTACATGGCCGAGTACCCTTACGAGCGGCTCCTGCGCGACGCGCGGATCAACCTCATCTTCGAGGGCACGAACGAGATCCTGCGGGCCTTCATCGCCCTCTCCGGGATGCAGGGGCCGGGGCGCGAGCTGGCGGACGTGGCGCGGGCGATGCGCGAGCCCATCAAGGGGTTCGGCCTGCTCAGCGACTTCGCGATCCGGCGCGCGCGCACCGTGCTGGGGCGCGAGCGGATGACGCGGCACCACCCGGTGCTCAACCGCGAGGCGGTGGTCTTCGAGGAGTACACGCAGGAGCTCGCGAGCGGCGCCGAGAAGGTGCTGCGCAAGCACGGGCGCGACATCGCCGAGATGCAGTACACGCAGAAGCGCACCGCCGAGATGGCCATGGACCTCTACGCCATCGCCGCGTGCATCTCGCGCACGACGCGCGCCATCGAGAAGCGCGGGGAGGAGGGGGCGCGGAGGGAGATCGACCTCACGAGCATCTTCGTCGCGGCCGCCGAGCGGCGGCTCGAGCAGATCGTGAAGGCCGTGGACAAGAACGACGACGAGCTTCGCAAGGCGGTGGCGAGCAAGACGTACGTCGACGGGGGTTACCCGTTCGACGTGCTCTAGGGCCGTGTCCGAGTCCGGGGGCCGAGGCCGGAACCGTGTCCGTGTCCGTGTCCGGGTCCGGGTCCGGGTCCGGGTCCGGGTCCGGGTCCGGGGTCCGGGTCCAGCCGGTCGGTCATTCGGAATCGGTTCATGGCTGCGATCGGGTGGGGTGGTGGCGTGCATGCGAGAGCGCGAAACAAGCCCGCCGCCCTCCTCGCGGAAGGCCGTGGGCCAACGTCGGGCGGCATGCTTGTTTCGCGATGGGGGGCATGCACGCCACCCCGCCACACTCGTCGCGTTTCCAGGTCCTCGATCTCGCCGTCTGCGCCATCGAGACCCTCCGGCCGGTCGTCACCCGCATCCGCCAGTGCGATCGCGATCTGGGCGAACAGATCCGTCGCGCACTCAGCTCGGTGGCTCTCAACATCGGTGAGGCTTCTGGCACCAGCGGGGGCAATCGCGCCGCCCGCTTCTCCACCGCCGCCGGATCCAACGCCGAGGTCCGCGCTGCCTTGCGTGTCGCCGTCGCCTGGGGCTACGTGAGCGCCAGCCAGGTCGCGCCAGGCGAGGAGCTGCTCGACCGCATCGCCGCCATGCTCCACCGCCTCGGCGCCCGCGCCCGGTGAGCCGGCTGCGCGACGCCGCGCGGGTTCCATGCCGCGCGGCGTCTGTCCCTCAGCGCCGCGCGCCCAGGCCGTGTAGCAGACCGGCCAGGCGATCGAGCAGGGCCTCACCGCGCTCGATGTGCGCGGGCTCGACGTAGCCCCACGCAACCGCGACGCGCAGGGCAGCGCGGGCCTCGCTGTTGGAGCCCGCGGCGGTGGAGAAGCGGCTCAGGCGCGTGCCGCCCTCGTTGCTGTTGCCCTCGGCGACGTTGAGGGCCGCGGAGCTGAGCGCTCGGCGAAGCTGCTCGCCGAGGTCGCGGTCGCGCTGCCGGATGCGCGCCACGACGGGTCGCAGCACCTGTATGGCGGCAATCGCCACCTCGAGCGCGTAGAACGGAGGACGTGAGGAGGGCGGATGACTTGATTGCATGCCCTCCCCTGCGGAAGAAGCGTGACGCCCGACGTTTGCGGCAGCAGCCCCCGCGGAGGGCGGCGCGCTTCTTCCGCGCTTGGGCATGCAATCAAGTCATCCGCCCGACCGAACCCGACTCCGCGTCGGTATCCGACTCCGAGACCGTGTCCGAGTCCGTGTCCGTGTCCGAGTCCGGGTCCGGGTCCGTGTCCGGGTCCGTGTCCGTTACTTCGTATCCGAAAGCACCGTGCTCTCACCCGCCGGGCGCGGCCCGTTGAACGGCTGCCAGGGCATGGCGAACCCGCCCATCGTCGGCGTCTTGGGGAAGAGGAAGCTCGGGACGTGCGCCCAGTCGCCGAGCACGATGGTCGTGCCCGTCCCGCCCAGCTTCCCGAGCGCGTCGTAGGCGTGCTCCATGACCTCCGCCTGCGTGATGCCCGCCGTCTCGGCGCGCTTCTCCTCGGCGTGCGCCGACGCCATCGCGCGGGCGGCCTCGGCCTCGGCCTTCGCCGTGATGACCTTGGTCGTCGCGTCGGCGGTCGCCTGCAGCTTGTTGATCTCGAGCTCGGCGCGCGCCGCCTTGCGCCGCTGGTCGAGCGCCTGGAGCGCCTGCTCCGCCTTGAACTTCGCGTTGGCCGCCTCGTTGGCGAGCTGCAGCTTCTGGGTGTCCGCTTCCTTCTGCAGCTCCAGCTTGTCGCTCTCGGCCTGCTTCATGATCTCGAGGTTCTTCTGCTCGGCCGCCGCCTCGGTATCCAGCTTCTTCTGCTCCGCGGCTTCCTTCATCGCCGACATGCGCTTCTCGGCCTCGGCGGTGTTCTTCTCCTGCTCCGCCTTGATGGCCGCGAGCTGGCGCTGCTTCTCCTGCTCGGCGGCGATGCGCTGCTGGTTCTTCTCGTTGATCTCCGGCGTGTAGTCGACGCCCTCGAGGGTGACGCTCGAGATGTCGATGTGCTGCCCCGCCGTGCGCCGCCGCAGCTCGGACTCCACTTCGTTCTCGAGCGCCTCGTTCTTCTTCTGCAACTCCATGTACGAGTGGCGCGCGAAGACGCCGCGGCACGCGCTGCGGAACTCGGGAGCGATGACCTCGTCGTAGTAGTTGGGTCCTATCTCCGTATCGAGCTGGTAGATCTCGCTCTCGATCGGCTTGTACCGGACGCTCAGGCGCAGGTGCATCACCAGGCCGTCCGAGTCCTTCGTGTCGATGTTCTCGGTGCGCGTCGAGTACGTCACGTCGAAGTCGTCGACGCGGTTCGGCGTGCAGTAGAGGAAGCACCAGCCCAGCTTGTACTTGCCGGGCATGAGCGCCTCGCGCCGCAGGCCGCCGTCGTTCGGGGCGAAGTAGAGACCGCGATGCCCGGGCTCCACGGTGGTCGTCGCGCATCCGGTGGTGCCGAGCGCCGCGGCGACGAGCGCGGCGCAACTCAGAGCATTCGTGATTCTCATGGTGAAGGACCCTTTCTCTCAGCTCGCTTCGGGTGGAGGTGGATCGAGGCGCACGCCGCCGCCGAGCCAGCCGGCCAGGTCGCGACCGATGCGCATCATGCAGCGGTAGATGACGGGCGCGCCCTGGTCGGCGGAGCGCAGGCCTCCGTCGCGGCAACTCAGCTGC
>DATJYG010000432.1:0-2171 GCA_035499695.1 Polyangiaceae bacterium | reverse complement strand
CAGGATCAGACGACATGAGCGAGTTCGACGGACCGAGGGAGATGTCGATCAACGTCCCGCGTTCGGTGATGGACGCGCGGAACGACTCACTCTCGGACCTGCGCGACGCGGTGCGTCGGGAGCTCGAAGGCGTGATCGTCGGTTACGAAGGGGCCTTCGACCTCTTTCTCGTGGCCGCGGTCGCCGGCGGCCACGTGCTGGTCGAGGGGCCGCCCGGGATCGCCAAGACGCTGATGGGCGGCGCGATTGCGCGCGTTCTCGGCGTGGGCTTCAAGCGGGTTCAGTTCACACCGGACACGACCCCCGAGGAGATCAGCGGGTACATGACCACCCGAGCCGGGGAGCGGGTCTTCGAGCCGGGCGCGGCCTTCACCAACGTGCTCCTCGCCGACGAGATCAACCGGACGCCCGCGCGCACCCAGGCCGCGCTGCTGGAGGCGATGCAGGAGCGCCAGGTGACGGTCGAAGGCCGTACACGCTGGCTGCCGAGCCCGTTCATGGTGATCGCCACGCAGAACCCGTACGAGCAGGCCGGCATCTTCCCGCTGCCCGAGTCGCAGCTCGACCGCTTCCTGTTCAAGATCCATCTCGACTACGAGTCGGCCGGCGTCGAACGGGCGGTGCTCCGACTGCCTCACCGGGGCCTCGCCCCGGACGTCCTCGGCGACGTCGCCCCGCTGCTCGACGTGCCGCAGCTGCAGGCGGCCCAGGAGGCGCTCGACGCGACGCCCGTCCCCGACGATGTGATCGCGTTCGTCGTCGACATCGTCCGTGCCACCCGCGAGCTCGACGGCGTCGACCTCGGGGCGAGCCCGCGCGCCTCGATCCACCTGCTCGCGGCCGCCAAGGCGCACGCGAGACTCGAGAACCGTGCGGCGGTGACGCGAGAGGATGTCGTCGACATGGCCGGCCACGTGCTCCCGCACCGCCTGATCACCACCGGGATCGACCCGGACGAGGCCGTGCGTGCGGCGGTCGACCGCGCATCCGCTCCGCAGCCGGCGACCTGAGGCACATCACGGACGGCGGGCTACGACCCCGATGAAGTGGGCATGCCGAGGGTCCCGGCGTGCGAGGAAGCGGGCGGCTCTTCCCCACGCGGGGTGATAACCGGCGCCCCAGGCCTGCTCGACGACGAAGCCGTGCGCCCGGTACAGGTCCCGCAGTGCGTACCACGTCAGGACGTGGATGTGCTGCCAGCTCTCCCAAGGATTCGACTCCCCTGCGTGCAGGGCGAGAGGATTCCCGATCGGCCTCCGGGCGGAGATGTTCGTCTCCGAGAAAGGCTGGTACCCGGCCGCAAGCGCGGCCACGTTGTGCCAGCTGGCGAGGTTCTCGGTGCAAACGACCGTCACGCCGCCGGGCTTCAGGGCCCGCCACGTTTCCGTGACGAAGTGGTCGAGCCGCTTGACGTGTTCGATCACCTGGTTTGCGTGGACGACATCCATCTCGCCGTCGGAAACCGGCCACGCTGCCTCGAGATCGCCGAAACGGACGTCGAATCCCCGGCTGCGCGCGATATCCGCGCGTTCCTCGAAGATCTCGATCCCGATGACGTGATCCGGCGTGATTCCCATAGCCAATCGCAGCTCATCCGTCCACCCTCCGTCGTCACAGCCGACGTCGAGTAGCCACTGGCCTTCTCGTCTGGGCAGCGAGGCGAGTAGCCGCGACCGGTAGCCCGACTCCGCGTCGTCCCAGAGCCGCTGCATCAGCCGCCTCATCTCGGGGAGAGACTAGTCAGCTCTGCTGCCCGGGATCGAGTAGCCCGGCCTGCAGCCCGATGATCTCGTCCCTGTGCGCCTCGATCGTCGACGCCATGTCGACCTTCGGCGCGTGGACCGAGAAGATGCGCACTCCGCCGACTCGCGTCAGCAGCGTGTACCAGCGCGGGTCGAGCCTGGGCGCAGGATGACCGGCCGAGCGATACACGTCGTCGTCGACGACGACGTAGCGGACGCCCTCGGTGCTCAGGATGCGCGGCGTCAGCGGGGCGCCGATGTCCAACGCGAGCGTACGGATCGCCTGGTTCCACGACCGGGCCTGGAGATAAGACTCGCCGACGATCTCGAACCCCGGATCGTGGTCGACGGTCTGATACCAGAGCTGGGGCTGCCGCAGCACCGACTCCGGGCCGCTGTGGAGATCCATCGGGTAGGTGGCGACGATTC
>DATJYG010000431.1:0-52455 GCA_035499695.1 Polyangiaceae bacterium | reverse complement strand
TGCCGGGACCACCCCGTCGACCGACGCCTCCGACGCCAGCACGGGGCTCGGAAGCACGTGCCAGAGCGACGCCGACTGCAAGAGCGGCCGCGCGACCTACTGCCTCAAGGACCCGACGCAGCCCACCACCGATCCCGGCATCTGCTCCATTCCGCACTGCCAGGCGTCGGACTGCACGAGCGCGTACGGATGCTGCGACTGCTCCGCCGCGCTGATCACCGGTCTCAAGGCCTGGCCCGCCGGCGTGTGCGTCCCCGCTGCCGACGTGACGACGATCGAAAAGTTCGGGTGCACGTGCCAATGAGCCCGCGAATCCGGATTGGAGCCTGCGCTGCGATCACCGTGCTCGCGATCCCGGCGAACGCCGCGGCCCAGAGCGATGCCCCGCCGGCGCCCAGCGCGCCGCCCCCTGACGCTCCGGCGCCTGCCGCGCCGGCGCAGCCCACGCTCGAAGAGCGTCTCGCCGACCAGCAACGCCAGATCGACGCACTTCGCGAGCAGGCCGCGGCGGCCGCTCCGGAGGCGACGTTCAGCCCGACCCGGCTCCTCTCGTTCTGGGGGTTCTCGGATCTGAGCTTCGGCAAGATGATCTACGACAACCCGAACGCGCTCTACCAGGTTCAAACTCCCTCTTCTCTCACCTTCTTTTCGAGCGGCATCAACCTCTACGCCAAGAGCGAGATGACCCGCACCCTCTCGGCGCTCGTCGAGACGAGGCTCACGTACACGCCGAACGGATACGCCTCCAACTGGCCGACCGAGGTCGACATCGGCAACACGACGGTGCAGAGCCTGAACAGCTTCGCGCGCGTGGACACCTCGACGCGCGGCCCGTACTCGCAGCTCCAGTACCGGCAGGACGGGCTGCTCATCGAACGGGCGTATCTCGAGTGGAAGCCCGCCGACTGGTTCGGCATTCGCGCCGGCCGCTTCCTGACGCCGTTCGGCATCTGGAACGAGGATCACGGCAGCCCGGTGCTCATCGGGGTCGATTACCCGCAGTTCATGAACTTCAACATCGTGCCCATCTGGCAGCTCGGGCTCGAGGCGTTCGGCAGCGTGGGACTGAGCGACGAGCTTCGCCTCGACTACGCGCTGACCCTCGCGAACAGCCGCGGTCCGGAGGACGAGTACAAGGACCTGACCGACATGAAAGCCGTCGGGGCGCGGCTGAAGCTCGTCTACGACGCCGAGCCCCTGATGCTCCGGATCGGCGGGTACGCCTACTACTCGCACTACCAGGACAGCGAAGATCACATTCGCATCCAGCTCGATTCGAATCTCACGCTCGACCCGGCCTACTCCCCGTCGTTCGGAAGCTACGTCCAGTCGACCCAGTCGTACGACGAGACGGTCCTCACGGCGGACGCCGAGATCCGCTTCCACAAGCTGCGGATCATCGGCGAGTTCGCGCGCCAGACCGTCATCTACGACCAGGCCTCCCAGGTCGCGGACGACGAGAAGCTGCTCAAGGGCGTGCCCTTCAACGTGACCATCTACGACCCGAGCCACTACGGCGTCGGCGGCTACGTGATGGGCGCCTACGAGATCCCCATCCACACGGCGCTCCTCGATCTCTCCGTGACTCCGTACGCCGGATACGACTACGTCGTCCCTTCGACCACCGAGCCGGTGCGTGCGAACACGCAGATCCGCGGAGGGCTCAACGTGAAGCCCTCGCCGTGGGTGACGCTGAAGCTCGAGGCGAGCCGCCTCTTGCCGCAGAACAAGTACGTGGCGAGCGACGCGACGGCCATCATGTCGCAGATCGCGTTCTCGTTCTGAACGGGGGCCCTCATGAACCGACGAACATTGCTGCTCGGGACACTGGCCTTCGCGGTCCTCGCCTCGCTCGAGCGCGGGCCGGCTCACGCGGATGCCGACGACATCGCGGTCATCGTGCACAAATCGAACGGCATCACTTCGATGAACCGGGCGCAGCTCGGCGCCATCTTCAAGGCGAAGTCGACGCAGTTTCCAGGCGGAGCCCGCGCCACGGCGGTGAACCTACCGCTGGAGAGTCCGACGCGTCGGACCTTCGATCTGGCCGTGCTCGGGCTCAGGCCCGACGAGGTGGAGCGGTACTGGCTCGACAGCAAGATCCGCTCGGGCGTCGGCTCCCCGCGCAGTCTCCCCGGCCCCGCGGCCGTCGCGCGGTTCGTGAGCGCCGACGAGTCGAGCATCGGATACGTCCCCACCGCGGACGTGAGCGACGCGGTGCGCGTCATCGCGCGCATCCGCGGTGGGCAAGTGATCGCCCCCTGACGGGCGGCGAGCGAACCGGCACCACAGGAGAGAAGACATCGTGAAGAAGATCGTCGTCATCGATGACTCGCAGACCATCCGCCAGCAAGTGGCCGCGGCGCTCAGGCAAGCCGGGTTCGAGATCCTCGAAGCCGTGGACGGCGTGGACGGCGCCGAGGTCATCGACCGCACTCCCGACGCCGCCCTGGTCATCTGCGACGTCAACATGCCCAAGAGAAACGGCCTGGAGCTCCTTGAGGGGCTACGTCGCGAAGACGGCCGTTCGCCCCCACCGGTGCTGATGCTCACGACCGAGGGTCGCCCGGAGCTCATCGAGCGCGCGCGCAAGGCTGGCGCGAAGGGCTGGCTCGTCAAGCCGTTCAAGTCGGACCTCCTCCTGGCCGCCGTGCGGAAGCTGACGTCATGAGCTCCGACGATCTCACGCTCCTCGAGGAAATCGTGGACGGCGCGGCGCACGGGCTGTTCGAGACGGTCGGCCTGCCCCTCGGTGAGGTTCGCGAGGCGCCCGGACGCACCATGCAAGACGACGACGTCGCCTCGAGCATCGGGTTCACGGCCCCGACCCTCCACGGGGCCGTCACCCTGGTCACCCGCCGCGACATCGTGGCGCGCTCCTGGCCCGCAGAGCTGGGCCAGCCCTCGGACCGCGACGTGTGCGACTGGGCCGGTGAGCTCGTCAACCAGCTGCTCGGCCGCGTGAAGAACGCCCTCGTCACGCACGGCGTAGCGCTCGATCAGAGCACGCCCACGGTCGTCGTCGGCCGGCAGGTTCACCGCTCGCCTGCATCGACCACCGTCGCGCGCACCTTCGTCTACGACGTGGGCGGCGGCGGAACGATTCAGCTCTACTTCGACGCCGTCGCCGCCGAGGGCTTCTCTCTCGCGTCTCGCGCGGAAGGCGATCCCCCGGCGGCGGAGGGCGCGCTGCGCCTCTTCTGAGATGCTGCCCCGCGCCCGCCTCTCGATCCGAGCCAAGCTCGCCCTCCTGGCGGGGATGCCGCTGCTCGGCGCGCTACTGCTCGCGTTTTTCGTCGCGAACGACACGCGCCAGCGCGCTGCATCGGCGGCATCCCTCGGGTCGATCGAGGATCTGGCGCGCTTGACCTCGTACATCGCCGATCTGCTGCACGGTGTGCAGGACGAGCGCGCCGCCAGCGCCATCGCCGCTGGCGCTCCTACCCCGCGCGGCGGGGAGTACACCGAGGTCCTGCCGAGGGTCCGAGGCGATACCGACGCCGCAGCGCGTCGGCTCGAGGAGTTTCTCGCGAATCGTGACCGCCACAAGCTCCCCGCGCGCCTGGCCGGCGGGCTCGTGAACGCGGAGGCCGCGCTCGGTGCGCTGCCGGCCCTCCGCGCCTCCATCGACGACGGCAACGTGGAGCTGCAGGTGGTGCTCGAGGGTTACGGCGCGCTCGGCAACGATCTCGTCGGCGCCACCGCGGCGCTCGCCGAGCTCACCGACGACGGCGTGATGCTCCGTGACATCTCGGCGACCGTGGCGCTGCTCGAGCTCGAGGAGCGCACGAGCATCGAGCACGCCGTCGTCGGGAACGCGGCCGCTCGCGGCGATTTCCCTCCCGGCGCATTCAAGGCCCTCGTTTCGACGACGACCGAGGAAGACGTCTACGACAAGGCATTCCGCACGAGCGCTGCGGACGACGTGCGCCGGGCATTCGTGGAAGCCCGGCAGCGAGGAGGCGCGGCCAGGGCCATGCTCGCGGCGCTGCTCGAGTCGACCGAGGACACGGTGTCGCTCGGCGTTGCCGCCTGGAACGAGGCCGCAGGACGGGGCACGCGCGAGCTGCGGGCGGTCGAGGGCACGCTGCTCGCCCGCATCGGAACGGCCGCGGCCGTGAAGGCAGCCGAGCTTCGCAGCACCATGCGTTTGAGCCTGGGCGTATCGCTGACCGTCGTCCTCCTCTCGATCGCGATCGGCGCCTTCGTGGGGCGCGGGGTGCGCGGATCGGTCGAGGTCCTGACGTCCGCGGCGGAGAAGGTCCGGCTCTCGGGCGACTTCTCGGTGCGCGCGCGGCGCGTCAGCGACGACGAGCTCGGGATGCTGACCGAGACCTTCAACGAGATGCTCACCGGCATCCAGTCCCGCGACGCGGAGCTGGAGCGGCACCGCTCGCACCTGGAATCGCTCGTCGTCGAGCGCACGCAGCAGCTCGCGACGCGAAACGCCGCGCTCCGCCTCGTGCTGGACAACGTGGAGCAAGGGCTGGCGACGATCGGCCCGGACGGCACCTTGCACGCCGAGCGATCGGCGGCGTTCGATCGGTGGTTCGGCGCCTCGACGAGCGCCTGCGCGTTCTACGATGCGCTGTCTCCCGCCGACGAGCGGCTTCGCAAGCTGCTGCAGCTGGGATGGGCCCAGGTCGTCGACGGCTTCCTGCCGACCGAGGTGGCCATCGAGCAGCTTCCCAGGCGGTTCGAGGCGGATGGCCGGCAGTTCACGCTCGAGCTCAGGCCCATCATGGCAGACGCCGACGTGGCAGGCGCGCTCCTCGTCGTGTCGGACGTGACAGCGGAGCTCGAAGCACGCCGTGAACACGCACGCCAGCGGGAGGAGATCCAGGTCTTCCGCCGCTTGGCGCGCGACAAGGCCGCGTTCCTCGCTTTCCTCGAGGAGATGCAGAGCCTGGTCGGCCGGCTGCGCGTCGCCTCGCTCGACGCGCACGAACAGCTCAACGTCCTTCACACCATCAAGGGAAACGCTGGGCAGTACGACGTGCGCTCGGTGGCCGATCTCGCGCACGGCCTGGAGTCGACGGTCGTGGATGCAGGCGCGCCGCTGGCGTCGAGCGAGCTTGCTCCGCTGTTCGAGGCCTGGGGGGTGCTGGTCTCGCAGGTGAGCGCGCTCGTCGGCCCGGGCGAAGCTGCGGTCGAGGTGTCTCGCGGTGAGCTCGAACGCATCGTCGAGCGAGTCCTGGCCGGCGCGCCCGCCGCACAGACCGCCACACGCCTGCGCATGCTGCTCGACGATCCGGTCGCCACCCGTCTGGCCCGACTCGCCGAACACGCCGAGCGGCTCGCCGTGCGCCTCGGGAAGCCCGCTCCCACCTTCACGGTCGACACCGACGACCTTCGCCTGCCGCGCGGTCGCTACGCGGCGTTCTGGGCGGCGCTCGTGCACGTCGTGCGCAACGCGGTCGACCACGGCTTCGAGGACGCCGGGCTCCGCACGGCCGCCGGCAAGCCGGCGTGCGGTCACCTCGCCCTTCGCGCGCGGTTGGAGGCGGGGAGCGTCGTCGTCGAGATCGCCGACGACGGCGCCGGGATCGACTGGGAGCGTCTCGCCGAGCGCGCGCGCGCGGCCGGTGTGCCCGCCGGCACGAGGTCGCAGCTCGAGCGAGCCATCTTCACCGCCGGGGTGTCGAGCGCCGAGAGCGTCACCCAGCTGTCCGGTCGCGGGGTCGGCCTTGCGGCCGTATGGGACGCGACCGTCGCCCTGGGCGGAACCGTCCGCGTGGCGAGCGTCCGCGGCAAGGAGACGCGCTTCGTCTTCCGCCTTCCCGTCGCCGGCGCGACGACTCGCACGGCCATCCAAGGAGAAGCGTCATGAGCGACAAAGAGCACGATGAGCTGATCGAACTGCGCGACCGACTCGCGTTCATGGAGTGGCAGGCGCAGGCCCTGTCGAACTTCGCCAAGATGCTCGATCGCGCACCGCTCGTGATGTTCGCGGTCGACGCGCAAGGCACGACGACGATGTCGCACGGCAAGGGGCTCGCGCTGCTGGGAGTCGCGCAGGGCGAGCACGTGGGCCGCGACGAGCTCGCCGCCACGCGCGGGACGCCGGCGCACGACGCGCTGCTGCGCGCGCTGGGCGGCGACGAAGTGCGCGAGCTCGTGGAGCCCGTCCCGGGTCGCTTCTTCGACACGCTCTACGTGCCGCTGCGCAACGAGAACAACGAGGCCGATGGGGTCCTGGGGCTCGCGATTGACGCGACGGAGCGGGTCCGCTCCGAGCGCCAGCTCTCGCAGAAGGCGCGGGTGGTCGAGGAGCAGTCGAGGACGATCCGCGCCCTGTCGGCCCCCGTCATCAAGATCTGGCACGAGGTGCTGTGCATGCCGATCGTCGGCGGCGTCGATGCCGAAAGGGCGACGCAGATGATGGAGAAGCTCCTCGAGGCCATCGTCCGCGAGCAAGCGCGCTGGGTGATCCTGGACCTGACCGGCGTCGAGGCGATGGACACCTCGACGGTCCAGCACGTCGTCCGCATCTTGGCCTCCGCGCGCGCTCTCGGCGTTCAGGGGCTTCTCTCGGGCGTCCAGCCGGCCGTCGCGCAAGCCATGGTGGTCCTCGGCGCCGACGTCGGCGAGCTGCGCATGACGCGCACGCTCCACGATGCCCTCGCTCAATGCATGCAGGCCCCCGCGCCCCGGAAGGCGGATCCGGCTCGCTCGGGAGGCGAGCGCTCCCCCCAGTCCGCGCCCTCGAGATCCTCGAGATAGGTCCCCCGCACGCAGGAGCGTCGTGGGGAGGGTGTTCTTGTTCGCGCGGCCATGTCACGTGACGTCACATAGGACGTGGTGCCCTAGCCGGTTGCTGACAAGGGCTTGCTACGATCATCGACGGTGGTCTCTCGGTTGCTTGGACGTGGCCCCTATCGTGACCTCGCGATTTGGCTTCTGATGCCGGTGCCTTTTGTCGGGGCCGCCGCGCTCGCGACGGCTTTCGGCGGGCTCTGGGCCATCGGGACCGGCGCCCTTGCGATTGGCGCCTTCTTTGGGGTGAGTCATCGGCGTGCACCCCTACGCGACGCCAACTTCAGGCGCACGTTCGTAGTGTTCATGCTCGGCGTTGCGGTGATGGCCGCCATAGGGGCGACGCTCGTGAGGTTCCATGGCCCCCTCGCGGTGGTCCTGACGTTCTCGGCATCGATCGCGACGGGGTACACCGGGGGTCTCCTTGGCTGGTTGTTCGCTGGGATGCGCAGCCGGAGATTGGCACGCAGTCACCACGTGCTCTGAGTGCGCTGAGGCGTTGGCGCGCTCAGGGGAGGAGCTTTCGCGCGAGGATGCGCGTTCCGCGGTGGTCGGTCGCGATCTCGACGCGGTCCATCATCCGGTGCACCGAGCCCAGACCCAGGCCGAGACCCTGACCCTCGCGGCGCGGTCGATCGGGCGAGAGGGAGGCACCTTCCGAGAAGCCGTCCGCGAGGGCCGCGTCGAGGTCGGCGATGCCCGCGCCCCGATCGACCGCCTCCACCACGACGGCAGCACGCGGCGCGTGCTCATGGCGCAGTCGGATCTCGCCGCCGCCGGCGAACTTGATCATGTTCGTGGCCAGCTCGGAGGCTGCGATGCCGACCTCCCACTGCGCCCGCACGCCGAGGCCCGCCTCCCGCGAGAAGGTGCGGGCCGCCAGCGCGGCGCACTCGGCGTCACTGCGCTCGCGGACGGGGATGACCCCCGATCCCTCGGAGGGGGGCGATGGGCTCGCGCCCGATGCCTCGAGCAGGCCGAACGCCACCGCGCACCCTGCGTCGTCGGTGGACTTGCAGTGCGACGCCAGCAGCGCCTGGGCGGCGGCGTGCGCCGGAAGCTCGTGAAGCCCCTTCACATCCAGATGGCTTCGCAGCCCATCGGTGTGCAGGACGAGCAGGTCTCCCGGACCGAACGCGAGCCGTTGCGCACGAACCGTGCGGTACGCGCTGCCGAGCACCCCCGACGCGACCAGAGGATGCTCGGTGCGCCGAGCGCCGGCGCGGACCACCAGAGCGCCGACGTTGCCGACGACGGCGACCTCCACCTGCCCGGCGATCTCGTCGAAGCGAGCCACCGCCCCGACCGCCCCGCGAGTCCTCAGCAGCGCGCGGTGCGCATCCGCGAACACCTCCTCCAGAGGGAGCTCCATGCGCGCGAGAACGCAGGCCACGAACGCCTTCGAGGCCGCCGCGGCCTGGGGGCCGTGACCCAGGCCGTCGGCGATGGCGATCAGGGCGCCGCGCGACCACGCGATCGATTCGCACGCGTCGCCGCAGACGTGCTCACCCGGCAGCGCCCGGAGAGCGATGCCGATCGCCACGGGCGTCCGCTGGCGAGCCGGCGTCGTCAAGCGAGGTACTTCCGGGCGAGAACGCGCGTGCCCTTGGGCGACGAGGTGATCTCGAATTCGTCCATCAAGCGCTTCGCGCCCCGCAGTCCCATGCCCATCCCGGTGCGCGAGCGATACTGGCCGGTCATGACGAGCTCCAGATCGGCGATCCCGGGCCCCTGGTCCACCGCGGTGACTTCCACTCCGCGCCGAGAAGCTTCGAGGATCGCGATGCGCACCTCGCCGGCGATGGCGTAGAGGAGGATGTTGCGGGCGAGCTCGGCGATGGCCGTGGCGATCTTCGTCTGCGCCACGTGCGGGAACCCGACCTGGCACGCGATGTCGCGGCCGACCTCGCACACGTTGGACACGTCGTCGGCGGTGCGCACCTGGATGACCGTCGACGTCGTCGCGCTCGGGCTGGCCGGAACCGGAGCGATCCTGCGCAGCTGCGCGATGCATTCGCCGCGTCGCCCCGTGTCTCCGAGGTACATGGGCAGCGCGCGTTCGAGGGCACTGACCGCCTCGGCCAGGGAATGAGCGCCGAGCGCGCCTCCATCGAGCTTCGCGCGACGAAGCGTGGACGTCAGCAGCGCGCGCGCGAGCGAGCCGGAGAAGTACTGCCCCAGCACGTCGAGCAGCGCCGAGTTGCCCTCAGTCGAGAGCATCGGCTTCACCGGGTGAGCGGTCCTCGTCGGAGCGCATCTCGGTCAGGCGCTCCAGCGCCCGTTCGAGATTGAGCGCCGTGTCGAGACCGTGGATCTCGAGCCCCATCTCCACCAGGGTGATGGCCACCGCGGGCTGCAGGCCCGAGACGATCGTGCTCACACCCATCAGCCGCGCCGTCAGCGCCAGGTCCCGGATGTTGCGCGTGATGAAGCTGTCCATGAGCGCCACGCCGGAAACGTCGATGACGAGACCACGGGCCTCGTCGCGCTCGATGCAGCGAGTCACGTCGTCCGTGAGCTGAGACATCGCTTCGTCACCGATGGTGCCCTGCACCGGCACGATGAGGTTGCCGTACAGGTTGATGATGGGGATGCGAGCCGCGTTCATGGCTGCTCTCCTCGCCCGGCGCGGATGCACCACTTGAGCGCGTCGCGGAGCGTGCGCATCGTCCTGACCGAGCCGAGCTCCAGTCCGAGCGCCACGACCGTCTGCGCGACGGCAGGCCGGATACCGCACAGGATGCCCTCTACGCCGAGCACGTTCGCGGCGCGAAAGAGCTGGATGAGATGGTCGGCGGTGGAGGTGTCGACGACCTCGACCCCGGTGAGGTCCACGATCGCGTAGCGCGCCTGCTCTCGTACGATCGCTTCCAGGAGCGCCTGCATCATGTCGGCGGTCCGTGCGCTGTCCACCGTGCCGATGACCGGCAAGCAGAGGACCTCGTCCCAGACCTGGATGATGGGCGTGGCCAGCGCGCGGATCGTCGCGCTCTGCCGCGCGATGAGCTCGACCTTGTCGCGCATATCGCGCTCGCTCTGGACCCTGTCGGACGCGTCGATGGCCAGGCCGAGCGCGCCCTTCACCTCGCCTTCACGCCCGCGTAGTGGGAGATACAAGCTGTCGAGGTGCACGCCCGGGGCTGCGGTGACGACTGCGCGCGACTGCTCGCCCGACAGCGCCCGCACGAGCGCGCCGGCGATCTCGGGCTGCTCCTTGTACATCTCCAGGGCGTTCAGGCCGACGGTCTCGCCGGGGCGGAAGCCGAGCAGCTCGAGGCCGCCCCCCTCGGACAGCGTGTAGTTGCCTTCGGCGTCGATGGCCCACAGGACGACCGGAGCAACCTCGAGCACGCGCGAGAGCATCTGCAGCGTGGCGGCTCGCGGCTCCAGGATCGGGTCCTCGACCGGACCGGCAAGGTCAGCGAGCGCGCGCGCGTCGGTGTCTGTCGTCATGGATGCTCCTTTCGGGGATCTTGCGGCGCCCGGAAGAGGACCGTGCCCTCGCCGCTGAAGGTGAACATGTCCGGGTCGTCGGCCGCCGGCTCCGGGGCGAGCAGCCCTATCCAGCCGACGAGCGCGGCGGCGCGCAGCGTCAGCACCTCGTCGCCGTGCACGTCGAAGGCGAGAAACGGCCCCTCGAGACCGAGGACGATGACGCCATCGCCACGGAAGCGAACCAGCGAGATGGCGCCACTGGAGGGACCGCGAAGTCGGCCCAGGTCGTAGAGCAGCGCGTGATCGAACCCCACGATGAGCTCCTCGCGCAGGAACGCCACGTCCGCATCCATGTCGAGGGGAAGGAGACGTTTCCCGCGGGAGGGAGCGAGCACGAGCTGCCCCGCGCCTGCGACACGCACGAACGCGGAAGACGCGCTCTGGAAAGGATCGGGCGCAGGGGAGGGGCGACGTGGCAGCGGCCCTCGCCGAAGCGATCCGGCGAACGCGTGCACGGCGTCCGACCGCGCGGCGAAGCCACCCTCGGCCGCGCAATCCGCTTGCTCCAGGCCCACCAGCACCAGCCCGCTGGGGTGGCTGACCACGACGGCCTCGTGCGGGACGATCAGCAGCGACGAGAGCGCCGCGTCGAGCAGCGGGATGACCGGGTTGCTCTGCTTCGGCGCGCGCGAGATGGGCGGCGGCGCCAGCTCCTTCGGCGCGGTCATGGTCTGCTCGAACGCGATCTCGGGGAGCGGTTCGGTCGAGTCAGGGGCCGGTGCCGGAGCGGTGCGCGTCTGGCGCGCCTGGTCGGCGGGGGGCAGGTCCGGAGGCTGGAGCGTCGCGGCGAACTTCGGCAACGAGGGATACGCGATGCTTCCGGTGACCGCGGGTGGAAGGCTCGCCCACTGGTGGGGCGGCAGCGTGCGACGGCGGAACGCCGGCATCGCCCGACGCGCGTTCTCGGGCGTGACATCCGGAGCCAGGGATTGCCGGGCAAGAGTCTCCGCGTGCCGCTCGCGCAGACGCTTGGCAGCCCCGCCGAAGTGCCCCGCGAGCAGCGCGCCTTCGGCCTCGGCGATGAGTCCGAGCTGCTCCAGCGTCACTCCGAGATAACCCCATGCCCGGCGGTGGCCTGGCGCGAGGCGTACCACCTCCTCGAGCAGCGGCCTGGCCGACGAGGCTCGCCCGAGCTTGAGGAGCACGACGGCGAGGTTCACCCGGACCGCCAGGCTGTCCGGGTGCTCCGCCGCCAGCCCCTCGTAGAGCACGAGGGCACGTTCGAGCTGCCCCTCCCGGAACAGCGTGAGGGCCAGCAGGTGGCGCGCCGAGGGATTCTCGGGAAACAGGCGCACGGTCATCTCGAGTGCGTCGCGGGCGGCGGCTTCCATCATTCCGGCGGAGCGCTGTAGCAATGCCCGGTCCAGGGCAGGCGCGACGCGTAAGCCGGCGCTTTGCCGCCGACCGCAGGCCGTCGCGTGTGCGGAAAGCGGACGCCCTGGGCGCCGATCGTTCGACAACCGAACGAGCCGATGCCCCTCGTCGAGCGCATTTCCGTCATGTCCGATGGGCACGGCGCTTGCGGAGGGCGCGCTCTCATGGACCGATGGAACCGAGACGAGTCCCCCATCGTGGCGCAGCGGCGTGCGTGGATCGGGCAGCGCAGCGCGATCGTGCGCAAGCACGGCCGGGCCGTGACCTTGGCAATCGCGCTGCGGCTCCTCCGGCGAGCGAGGACCCGCAGCGAGATCCTCGCGGCAGTCGACGAGATCCTCGTCGAGCACGCGGGGATCGCGGCCTTCGCCGTCATCGATTCGAGCGGGGAGACTCCGGAGCTGCTCCACGCGCTGGGCCTCTCGCGCGAGGAGATGGCTCGCATCGCGCGAGGCGCTCCCTCCCGGACGCCGATCGCACGCGTGCCGCTCGGCGCGGGCGACTGGATGCTTGGCGTCATCGTCATCAACCGACTCGTCGCCCACAAGGCGAGCCTCGATGCCTTCGACGAGGAGCTGCTCGCCGCGCTCGGAGCGCAAGTCGCCGTCGCGCTGCATGCCGCGCGCGTCGCGACCACCCGGCCGACCATGCGCCCCCCGCGGTTGTCGCGTCCCGAGGGCCAGTGATGGCGACGATCCTGCTGGCCGACGCCGCCTGGTCCGTGCGCCAGCTGGCGCGCGCGGTGCTCGAGCGCGACGGCATGGCCTTCATCGACGCCACGAACGCGCAGGAGGTGTGGGAGGCGATCGCGCTGCAGCGCATCGACCTGATCGTCATCGACGTGGACCTGCCGCCCTACGGGGGGCAGGAGCTGTTGCGAGGGTTGCGCGAAGTCGTGGACGTCCCGGTGGTGACCCTGGCCTTTCGCGAGACGAGGCTCCCGGGCTGCGTCCTGCTCAAGCCGATCGACGCGTGGCAGCTCGTCGAGCACGTCGAGTCCGCGCTCGACGACGGCGAGCCACGGAGGGACCCATGATGTAGCGCGGTTTCAGTGCACGCGGCGCCGCTCGCGGTAGGTCCAGAGGGCGAAGGCGCCGGCAGGACGCTCGCGGAGCTCGCGCATCTCCTGCACGAGGGCCGGAGGCAGCACATCGAGGGGAACCTGCTGGTAGGGGTGCTCGGGCGGGTGAAGGAGGGGTGCGGCGAAGGCAGCGAAGGCGATGTCCACCGCGCCGAAGCGGTCGCCCATGAGGTAGGGGCGCCCGTCGGCGAGTCGCGCGTCGATCTCGTCGAAGACGGCGCGGATGCGGTCGTACGACTTCTGGGAGTTCTCCTCGTCGATGTTCATCCGCGAGCGCATGACTCGCCTCAGGAACGGGAAGCCCAGGCGCGCCAGCGTGTGCTCCCCGCGGGGCGTCGCGATGCCGAAGAGCCGGAGCGTCTGCGCGCGATCCGGCAGGAGGTGGAAGTAGACCCAGCGCCGGGTGTGCGGTGCGAAGTCCAGATCGAGGTGTCGCTCGAGCGCGAGCGCTTCTTCGAGCTCCTGGCCGCCGCTCGGGAACAGCTTGCGGTCGCTCGTGGCGCGCGAGTCGGCCCAGCGCACGATCTGCGGCGAGTCGTCGAGCACCCGGTCGCCGTCGAGCATGAGCACCGGGACGCTGCCGGCCTTTCCCTTGGCACGGGCGACGGCGCGCAGGTGCATCCCCGGGACGTGCCCCTGCTCCTCGAAGGACACGCGTGCCCAGTCGAGCGCCCAGCGTGCCTTCTCGCAGAAGTGGCTGTACGGAATCGTGACGAGCGTCGGCATGCGTTGCGTGCGTAGGGCCTCAACCGAGCTTCGAGAAGTCGGCGATGCGGAGCATCGACTGCGCCCCGTGCGCGAGCGTCTCGAGGCGCACCTTCGTGTGCGCGTCGTTCGGGTCGTTCACCAGGGTCTCGACGAAGATGCGGTCGAGCTCCGTCGCGACGCTCCCCATCTTCACGAGGGCTGCGCGCACGGCTTGCTCGCTGGTGAGCGCGCCCGTCGTCGCGTCGAGGTCGTGCACGAGACGCTGGATGACCGCGTCGTCCTTCTTCGCGCTGCCGCCGAAATCGGCCGGATCGTGCAGGACCGGCTGCGCCTCGCGGCTGATGCCCGCGAGGCGCTTGGAGACGATCTTCGCCTTGTCGAGCCAGGGCTCCTTCGCGTCGACCACGGTCTGCAGCGCCTTGGCGCGCGCGAGCACGGCGACCACGTTGCGAAGCGCCGCTTCGCCGGAGCCGGCGAGCACCGCGTCAGCGACCTGGTTGCTCGTGGCGCTCGCGAGCAGACCGCGCAGGCGCTCGGTCGCGAACTCCTCCAGCTTCGCCACCGTCTCGACGCGCGAGAGGTCCAGCTTCTTTCCGGCGAGCCCGTCGTACGCGAGGCCGACGAGGTCCGGGAACGAGAGCTCGGCGTACCCGCGGTCGAGCAGCGTGCGGAGCGCACCGATGCACGCGCGCCGTAGGGCGAAGGGATCGGCGGCTCCCGTCGGCGCGAGGCCCACGGCGAAGCAGCCGGCGAGGGTGTCGAACCGGTCCGCGAGCGCCACGACCGCCGACACGTTGCTCGGCGCGACGTCGTCCTGAGCGCCCACGGGCTTGTAGTGATCGCGCACGGCGTCGCCGACCTCGCCGGTCTCGCCCTGCGCCAGTGCGTAGGCTCGGCCCATGTGGCCCTGCAGCTCCGGGAACTCGCCGACCATGAGCGTCACCAGGTCGCACTTGCAGAGGCGCGCGGCGCGCGTCACCTCCGCCTTGCGGACGCCGTCGAGCGACAGGAGATCCGCGAGCAGCGCGGCGAGTCGCTCGATGCGCTCGACCTTCTCCTTCACCGTTCCGAGGCGATGGTGGAAGACGATGCCCCCGAGCTTGTCGTAGCGCGCGTCGAGCGGCTGCTTCTGGTCCTCTTCCCAGAAGAAGCGCGCGTCGGCGAGGCGCGCGCGCATCACGCGGTCGGTGCCCTTGGTGATGAGGTCCGGGCGGTTCGCCGTGTTCACGACGGCGAGGTAACTCGGCAGCAGCGCGTCCTCGTTGCCCGGCTTCTCGACGCAGAAGTAGCGCTGATGCCCGCGCGCGACGGCGCGGATGACCGCTGCCGGCAGGGCGAGAAACGCCTTGTCGAACGACCCGGTGACGACGCCGGGCTCCTCGACGAGCGAGGCGTTCTCGTCGACGAGGATCTGCGCCCGGTCGTGCGCGCCTCCCGCAGCGCGCGCCGCGGCGTCCACGCGCTCCATCATGACGCGCGTGCGCTCCTCGCGGTCGACGAGGACGTGGCGCTCCCGGAGCTGCTCGACGTACGAGCCTGGCGCGCGCACGTCGAAGCTCGCAGGCGCCAGGAAGCGGTGTCCGCGTGATGCGCGCCCGCTGCGAACGCCGGCGAAGTCCACCGGCACGACTTCCTCGCCGAGCAGCGCGACGATCCATTGCACCGGACGCCCGAACGTCGCATCGAGGTCCGCCCAGCGCATCGACTTGCGGAACGGGATGGTCGCGCAGACACGCGCCAGCGTGTCCCCGAGCAGCTCCATCGCGGCGCGCCCCTTCTCGGCGCGCCGGCCGACGACGTAGCGGCCGGCCTTCTGCTTCGGCCCCGCCTGCTTCTCGACGATGGAGAGCGCCTCGACGCCGATCCCCAGCTTCGCGGCGAAGGCCTCGGCGGCCTTGGTCGGCTTGCCGTCCTTGAACGCCGCGGCCTCGGGCGGGCCGATGACCTCCTCGTCGAGGTCGAGCTGCTTGGTCGCCACGTCGTTCACGGTCAGCGCGAGGCGGCGCGGCGTGCCGAGGGCGCGCACGGCGCCGTGAGACAGGCGCGCCTTGGCCAGCTCCTCGGCGGCGATCTTCGGCAGGGCCGCCAGGGCGGCGTCCACGAACGACGACGGGAGCTCCTCGGCGCCGATCTCGAGCAGCAAGGGTAGGGTCGCGGCCATCGGGAGCCGAAGGATTAGCCTATGCTCCGCGCGGATGCAGTACCCGTTCGAGCCCATCGGCTTCGCGCGCTCACCGTACACCGAGCGCATGGAGGCGCCGCGGCAGGCTCCCGGGAGCGCCCCGGGGCGGATCGAGCTCTTGCCCGGGCGCGGCTTCGAGGATGCCCTGGAGGGCCTCGATCTGTGGAACTACGCGTGGATCCTCTTCGTGTTCCACGAGAACGTGGCGCAGGGACGCGGGTGGTCTCCCAAGGTGCAGCCGCCGCGGAGTGACGAGAAGTACGGCGTCTTCGCGACGCGCTCGCCTCACCGGCCGAACCCGATCGGACTGAGCTGCGTGCGCATAGAGCGGATCGAGGGGCTCGTCGTCCACGTGCACGAGCTGGATCTGCTCGATGGCACGCCGGTGCTCGACATCAAGCCGTACGTCCCGTACGCGGATGCCCGCCCCGACGCGAACAGCGGCTGGCTCGAGCCGCGCGATCCGGCGCCCGCATGGCACGTGCAGTTCGGAGAGAAAGCACTCGCGCAGCTCGCGTGGCTCGAAGCCCGCGGTGTCGTGCTCCGCCAAGGCATCGAGCAGGCCCTCGCGCTCGGCCCGCAGCCGCATGCGTACCGTCGGATCCGCCGCCACGGCGCGGGCTACCGGCTCGCGCTCAAGGAGTGGCGCGTCGACTTCGACGTCGACGGGCGGGTGATCACCGTCCGCGCGACGGCGAGTGGCTATCGCCCGAGTCAGCTCGCCACCGACGCGGCGCTCTCGCTTCACCGCGACTTCGTCGCGGCGTTCACTGCAGGTCCACCGTGACGCTGTCGAAGGAGGCCGTCTCGGCGGCCGTCACCTGGAAGGTGCGCGCTTCGATCGCCACGAAGGTATCGGTCACGTTCGCGCTCGACGTCGGGATGCCGGTGACGGACAGGACTTGCGTGCCGCCGAAGGTCACGGTCACCGAGCCGTTCGTCTCGCTCAGCAAGACGTCGAGCACCACGTGCGTCCACGACGTCGTCGAGAGGCCGCTCGGCAGGATGTAGCGGTTGTAGGCCTCGCCGCCGTCGCCTGGGTACTGGTCGGCGATGAACACCGTGGAGCCGTCGGACTGGACGCGCAGGACGTTCTCGGAGGTGTTGCCGGGCAGGTCCTGACCGACGTTGACGAGCGACACGACGCCGGCGCTCGGCACGGCGCATCCGATGACGTCGAGCTCGACGTGGACGTGCGCCGGCACGGTGGGGGAGAGGTACTTGGTCAGCGCGGCGCTCGCGTTCTGGTCGCCCCCGAGCTGCGCGGAGGCCGGCGCCGACGTGTACGTCTGCGTGTCGAGCGCGAGATCCCCCGCGTTGCCGGGCGTCACCACGGACCAGCCGGCGTCCACGTTGCCCTCGTCGAAGTCCGCGCAGAAGAAGTGCGTGCCGCTCTGGCAGAACCCCAGCGCCGAGGTGTCCGAGGCGCCGCCCATGTCGACCGCAGGCGCGTCGCTCGCGGACGACTCGCCGTGGGCGTCCATCGGGTTCGTCACGTCGGCAGTGGACGCGTCGCTCCCCGCGTCGGAAGACGGGCCGGCCTCGCTTCCGCCCTCCGCGTGTTCCTTCGAGCTCGTCTCCCTGGTGAGGCCACCGAGCGGCTCGAAGAGCGTGCACGCCGCGGTGGAAACCGCGAGGCACGAGGTCACAATCGAGTACCGACGAAGTCCGCCCGCGCTCAAGGAACCCCGAGAAATAGGCTACCACGGCCTCCTAGGGGCGATCGTCCGTCGGGACCCCGAACAGGAAGTCGTCGGCGCTGCGCGGCTGGTGGCACGAGTAACACTGGGTGAGTCGGCCCATCATCGCCCCCCCGTCGTTCGTGTCGAACACGCCGTTGGCGTCGGCCAGCCCGAACCACCAGTCGCCGAGGTCGGGGTTGTACCCGGACGGACCCTTCACCATGACGGTCACCTCGGTCGGCTGCGCCTGTGCGTCGTACACGGCGCGAACGATGGTCGTGCCGGCCGGAAGGACCACCCCCGAGCCGCTCGCGTCGGGACTGATGCTCGAGTACGCGGCGTACGCGTCGGACGAGACCCACTCCTGCACCCACGCGCCCGGCGCGGCCTTCGAGGCATAGGCAGCCTTCGTGGCGTGCGTGAACGTCGACGACGTACTGAAGGCCCACCCGTTCAAGGCCTCGAGGACCGCGCCCGTGTCGACCTCCCCGCTCGCCGCCGAGCCGCTCGGACCACTCCAGCGCATACCCGCCGCCTCGGGTGTGCTGATGAGGGTGCATCCGACGGCGAGACCGGAAATCGACAGCCAGACCAGTGCGCCGACAAATAGCACGCTGTTCTCTCGGAGCAACTCGCGTGCTTCCGTGAGCAGACGATCTTTCTCGTGACGAGCGCCGTTGCGTCAATCCTCGTCGAACAACGAGCGTGCGACCGGAATCGCCGCGGGTCCGGCGATCCACGTCGCGCGCAACCGGCGGTCACTGCGACGTTACCGCGCGCGAAGGCTCCAATGTCGGAGTGATCGCGCTTCGCTATAGGGGGCAGGTGAAGGCGAAGTTACTGCCCCCGTCGCTGGTGGGGATGGACGTGCATGGGCACATGAGCGGCGCGCAGCCGAAGGTCGTCTGCATGGGCGGTACGGTGACCTGACAGCCCGGCGGATAGAAGGGCGGTCCGCCGTTCGAGCCCCACGCGGGGCAGCCGGTCGCATCGGGCGCCTCGGCGTCGCAGTCGTAGGTGGGGACCGCCATGCCCGGGCTGCACCCATCCCCCCCGGCGTCCGCCGGCGCGTCGCTCTTGCTCGCGTCCTCGGGCGCCGACGCGTCCGGCGAGTGGCTCGTCGAACCGCCGCAGCCGAGAACGAGGAGGCCACCGAGGAGGAGAAGGGCGGCTCGCATGGGATCACTCTACAGCGAACGCGCAGGCTGGGTCGCTGAGCTCGCTGCGCTGGCTGCGGGAAGGAAGCGGCGCTAGCTAGGCGAGCGGAGGACGACGACCATGAAGCAGACGAGTTCGGCGAAGATGGTGAGGCTGCGCGAGCGGCGGTCGGCCGCGCTGACGACTCCGAGCGACCTGGATGTACGCGCCGCGAAGGAAGTCGGCGGGGTGATGAACCGCGTCCTGGCGGACGTCTTCGCCCTCTACCTGAAGACCAAGAACTTCCACTGGCACATGACCGGGCCCCATTTCCGCGATTACCACCTGCTGCTCGACGAGCAGGCCGACCAGATCTTCGCGATGACCGACCCGATCGCCGAGCGTGTGCGCAAGATCGGTGGTGCGACGCTCAAGTCGATCGGTCAGATCGGCAAGATGCAGCGGATCCTCGACAACGACGCGGACTACGTCGAGCCGTCCGACATGCTGGCCGAGCTGCGCGAGGACAACGCGTCGCTCACGGCGAGCTTGCGCGAGGCGCACGAAATCTGCGAGAAGCACCGCGACGTCGCCACCGCGAGCCTCATCGAAGTGTGGATCGATGAAACGGAGCGTCGCGCCTGGTTCCTCTTCGAGACCCTCTCGCGACCCGATTCGGGTGGACGCTAGGAAACGCTGCGCCTGGTCAGGCACCGACCCGCTCTACGTCGCCTACCACGACGAAGAATGGGGCGTTCCCGTACACGACGATCGGGTTCTCTTCGAGTTCCTCATCCTCGAAGGGGCCCAGGCCGGGCTGAGCTGGCTCACGGTCCTGCGCAAGAGGGACGCATACCAGCGCGCCTTCGACCGCTTCGACCCGCGAACGGTCGCCCGCTACGACAAACGGAAGGTCGGGGCGCTGCTGGCCGATGCGGGGATCGTGCGCAACCGAGCGAAGATCGAATCGGCGATCAAGAACGCCAGGGCGTTCCTCGACGTGCAGGCGGAGTTCGGCACCTTCGACGCGTACCAGTGGCGCTTCGTCGAAGGTCGCCCGATCCAGAATCGCCGGCGAGCCATGGGGGAGATCCCCGCTCGCAGCGCCGAATCCGACGCCCTGAGCAAGGATCTGAAGAGTCGCGGCTTCACCTTCGTGGGGTCGACGATCGTCTACGCGCACATGCAGGCCATCGGGATGGTCAACGATCACGTGGTGGACTGCTTTCGACATGGGGAGATCGCTAAGCTCGGTGGAGCGAAGAGCCGCGCGAACAGGGAGGCTGAATGAAGGACGTCGCCGTCATCGCGTACTGTCGAACCGGCATCGCCAAGGCGCAGCGTGGGGCACTCAACAAGACCCACGGCATCCCCATGACCGCGCACGTGCTGCGCCACGCGGTGAAGCGCGCGGGGATCGATCCCGCGGAGGTCGAAGACGTGGTCGTCGGCTGCGGTCTGCCGGAAGGCGCGACGGGTCACAACGTGGCGCGAAACGCGGCGCTCGAGGCGGGCTTCGGCGACGCGGTGCCTGGCATGACCGTGAACCGCTACTGCGGCTCCGGCTTGAGCGCGGCCTCCATCGTGGCGAACCGCATCGCTGCCGGGGAGGCGACGGTCGCGATCGCCGCGGGAGTCGAGAGCATCAGCCTCGTACAGTTCAGCCTCGACCTGAACGGCTTCTTCTACGAGCCGTTGCAGATGCGGATGCCCGCCGTGTGGTGGACCATGAACCAGACCGCGGATTTCGTCTCCAAGAAGTACGGGATCACGCGCGAAGCGCAGGACGCGTACGTCGTCCAGAGTCAGAAGCGAGTCGCGGCGGCGAAGGCGGCGGGCAAGTTCGCCGAAGAGATCGTCCCCTTCACCACGACGATGAAGGTGACCGACAAGGTGACCAAGGCGACGCACGACGAGCAGGTGACGCTGGACCACGACGAGGGACCGCGGCCGGACACCACGCTCGAAGGCCTTGCGGCGCTGAAGCCGGTCTATGTGGGCGGCACCACGACGGCGGGCAACGCCTCGCAGCTCTCCGACGGCGCGGCTGCGGCGGTGTTGATGGACGCCGATGCGGCGTCCAAGCGCGGACTTCCGATCCTCGGTCTCTTTCGCGGCATGGAGCTCGCGGGGGTCGCGCCGGAGGAAATGAGCGTCGCGATCGCCCCGGCCGTCCGGAAGGTTATGAAGCGGCACGGCCTGGCGATGGCCGATATGGACCTCTGGGAGCTGCACGAGGCGTACGCGGTGACCACGCTCTACAACCAGGCGCAGCTCGAGACGCCGTGGGAGAAGACGAACGTCAACGGCGGCGCCGTGCCTCTCGGGCACCCCTACGGCATGTCGGGGATCCGGTATCTCGGGTCGACGCTGCTCGAGCTGGGCCGCCGGAATGCCCGGCGCGCCGTCGTGGGCGTCTGCACCGCCGGCGGCATGGCGACCGCGGCGTACCTGGAGCGGTAGCGCGCGGCTCTGCTCGCGATCCGCGGCGCGCGCGGTACCTATCCCCACATGGACGACTGCGTCCGCGCGTTCCTCGACGACGCGCCTGACGGCATCCTCGTGGGGCAGCTCTTCCCGGACGGCGCTCGCTGTGCCGACGCGAACGCGGCCTTCTGCGGGATGCTCGGCTACTCGCGCCGGGAACTCGTCGGGATGAGGTTCGACGACCTGGCCCCACCCGATGACTGGACCGTGCATCTGCTGGCTGACGTGGAGGTCATGCGTGCCGGCGGAACCGCGATGCGAGAGGGTCAGCTGCGACGCAAGGACGGGACACTCCTCTCTGCGGAGGGGAGGGGCAAGATGCTGGACGAATCACGATGGCTCGCCTTCGTGCGGGACATCTCCTACCGCAAGCGGGCCGAGCGCGAGCGCGAGGAGTCCCTCGCGTGGCTGCATTGCATCCTCGAGCAGTGCCCGGCGGCCATGATCTTCCTGCACGGTCCCGACGGCGAGCGCGTGGATAGCAATCCTCAGGCTCAGGCGATGTTCGGTCGGCAAGGCGACGCAGCGACGGGGTTCGTGGGCAGCATCTGCGCGCCCGATGGCCGGCCCCTCGGGATCGAGGAGCTCCCCGCGCGCCGCGCGCTTCGCGGTGAGAGGTTCGAAGCGGTCGAGCTGATCATTCGCCGACCAGACGGCAGCACCCTTCCGATGCTCGGCTCCGCCGCGCCGCTCGTGGGCCGCGACGGCAAGGTGCTCGGTGCCATCGGAGTGTTCCAGGACATCACGGCGCGTGTGGAACTCGAGCGCTTGCGTGCCGAGTGGGGCTCGGTCGTCGCGCACGACCTCCGGCAACCGCTCGCGTCGATCTCGCTCAACGCACAGGCCCTCTCGCACGCAACGGACGATGCGCGGGTGCCGATGGTCGCCGAGCGGATCTTCGCCGCAGCGACACGCCTTACCCGCATGGTCGGTGATCTCACGGACCTCTCGCGCCTCGATGCCCACCGGTTGGAGCTGCTGCGGCAGCCGGTGAACGTGCCCGGGCTCGTGCGCCTTTCCGTCGAGCGCATGTCGCTTCAAGCGCCGGACCGGAGCTTCGACGTACGCGTCCAGGGAGGCGTGCCCGATGCATTCGCGGATCCCGACCGGATCGAGCAGGTCCTGGAGAACCTGCTGACCAATGCCGTCAAGTACGGCGCCGGCGGCACTCCCGTGATCGTCACCGTGGTCCACGACCGGTCCGAGGTCGTCGTCGCCGTCGCCAACGAGGGCCGTCCTCTTTCCGCGGACGAGAGGGCAGGCATCTTCGAGCGCTTCCGGCGCACCGACTCGGCGAAGAGGGCGCGGATCCCGGGCAGCGGCCTCGGCCTCTACATCGCGCGCTCGCTCGTCGAGGCGCACGGCGGACGCATCACGGTCGAGAGCGCGCCCGCAGGAACGAATACGTTCCGATTCACGCTCCCGTGCCTCACGTCGTGCGGGTGAAGACCCGGAGCAAGTCGACGTAGCTCACGATGCCGACGACCCGATTCTGGTCGTCCACCACGGGCAAGGCGCCGACCTTGCGGTAGAGCATCGTCTCGACGATCTCGTCCACATCGGCATCCGCGTCGACGCTCACGGGGTCGCTGCTCATGATGTCGGCGACCCCGACGGTGCTGAGCGTCTCGATGCTCCGGCGAGCATCCTCCCCCTCGCTGAACTGCCGCGCCCACGACCCGAGATCCCGATCGCTCACCATGCCCACGAGCTCTCCCTGGCGGTCGACGACGGGCAGGTGTCGGGCGTCGATCGACTGGAGCGCCTCGATGGCCTCCCCGGCGGAGGCGTTCACGTCAATGGTCGTCGGGTCCTTGGTCATGACGTCCTCGGCCGTCGCCCCCTCGTGCGCTCCCTTCGCGAGCGCCCGCAGGACGTCGACGTAGCTCACGATCCCCATGACGTGGCCCAGCTGGTCGACCACGGGCACCGCTCCGATGCGGTTCTCGAGAATGAGGTCCACGACGTCAGCCAGGTCGCTGTCGGGTCCGACGGACAGCGCGTCCGAGCTCATGATGTCCCTCACGTGCTCGGCGAACGGCTCGCCGATGCGCATCTCGGGGACGACGAACGGTGCGAACAGGCGCTTGAGATCGCGATCGCTCAGCATGCCGACCAGGTTGCCCTGAGCATCGACCACGGGCAGATGCCGCAGGTCGAGCGTGACTCTCAGCCGCGCGGCCTCCGCGATCGGCGCGTCGGCCGAGATGGTGGTCGGGCCTGTGCTCATCACTTCGCGTGAAGTGGTCATCTCTCGTCGGAAGACGCAAGTCCGGGGCCGACGGAGAAGTGCCTGAGGTCGAAGGCTGGACTAGAAAGGTGTCGGACCTACGGCAACGAGCAAGGGTTCGCGACGACCAGGCTCGACGCTCTGCTGGGTTGGGCCCGAAAGTACTCGCTGTTCGCGTACCCATTCGCGACGGCCTGCTGCAGCCAGGAGTTCTTCGCCGTCGCGAGCCCGCGGTACGACTTGTCGCGCTTTGGTGCCGAGGCCGCCCGCTTCTCCCCTCGGCAGGCCGATCTCGCTTCTACGACAAATACGCGACGCGTGCGCCGGCGCAGGCGTTGAGAATCGACGGAAGCGGACGCTACCTGGGCTCACGATCCGCCGAGTGTTAGACTTCGCAGTATGCGGGGATGGATCCTCGCCACTTTCTTGCTCTTGGCCTGCGGCAGCTCGAGCCCGGGTGGAACTGGCCCCGGCCGCGGCACCGATGGCGGAAGTGGCTCGAGCAGTGGTGGCGCGAGCAACCCCCCGCCAGATGCGTTCGTCCTGGCGACGCTGGGGCCAGCGTCGCACGGCACGTGCCCCCCGGCGGCGACGACGACGAGCACCGTGTTCGCACTCGGCACTGCCACGGGCGGTCATCCCGACACGGTGCAGAACGGAGCCAGCGCTGGCGGTGGCGTCGCCTCGGTCAAGTGCACGGTCCACCCGAACGGCGCTGGCTTCGACGTGACGTTGAGCGCCGAGGTGAGTGGCCCTCTCGGTGGCTCGCTGAACATCGGCCCGGACACCGTGCCCATGTCGGGTGGCCAGGGTGTCGGCGTCTCCGTCGCCGGCGGCGCGGGGGCGGTGGGGTACTCGCAAACTCCCTGCACACTGACCTACGTCTACAACGGCAACCCCGTGCCCGCTTCGCCTCCGATAGCCGCAGGGCGCATCTGGGGGCACGCCTCCTGTATCAACGCCAGCAGCACCATCCCTACGGGTCCGACTGGGTTTTGCGACCTCGAGGCCGACTTCGTCTTCGAGCAGTGCGAACAGTGACGAATCTGCGCCCTGACGGCGCCGGCTATCCTCTGCGACGCGGGCGCCCTCCTGTCGTACCTGGATTCCCGGCATTTCTCGCCCGTTCGTCTGGCGGACGGGCGCGCGTTCGACCTCGTTGCGCTACCCGGCTTGCGCAAGGGCAGGTGAGCGCGACGTCCAATCACGAGCCCGAAGGCCCGCGCAGGAGACGCTCTTCCTTCTCGCGAGCGTCACGCGCCTCGCGCGCGACCATCTCCGAGGCGCTCTCGCTCGCGATGCGGTCGAGCGCGACCGCCGTTCGTTGCTTGTTGAAGCGAACATGAACCCACGCGTCCACTCCAAGCGGGTTCGCCTTCTGCTGAACGCTCGCGCCCTCTCGTCGCTTGCGGTGACGGCCCCTCGGAGGTAGCCGACGATGACCGCGACGAGGAAAGAGCCGGCTACGGCCGCCAAGCAAACGGCAAGCTCGATGCTCATCGGCCCGACCAGGAGACCGCGCACCCGGGCCGCGCGTCAACGGGCGCAAGGGGCTGTATCGTTGTCGGGGTGAGCATTCGAAGCGTCGTTCTTCCCCTCGTCGCGTGCCTCCTGGCTCTCGCCTGCGGGTCTTCTGGCGGGGGTGACGGCGGCGGGGGGCTCGATTGTGCGTGGCTGTCGAGCAGCAGCGACTGCTGGCGCTCCACAGCCGACGCGGCGACTTCGTGCCTGCCGCCGTCGGGCGCGACGGGCACGCTGAGCAGCGACATGAAGACGTGCACGTACACGACGGGGCAGGTCGTGACGTTCTCTGCGCCGCTGACCCTCCCCCAGCCGAGCCAGTCCTACCTCACCTTCTCGATCACATCCGGCGGCAGCCCCTGCTTCGCCTGGCAACAGTCCAGCAGCCAGGCGTTCTCGATGACGACGAGCGCCGGCACGACGTCCGTGAGCGCCACCGCCGCGGGCGAGACGCTCACGTGCCCGAACGGTTCCAGCGTCTCGGCCAGCATTCAGCAGGCCCTCGGCGACCTCTCGTGCGACGCGGGCGGGTTCGGCGGGCTCCCCGGGACGGTGTCGGGGTCGTCGACGGGATCCGTGTCCTTCGGGATCCTGGGCGTGACGAACGGCACGCTCGACATCTTCGAATGCGCCACGTCGATGTAGCCGGTCCAGCGCGGGCGCCGGCGCCAACGGCAGCGTCGGCGCCCGCGGCAGCAAGAGCGACAGCGACCGCGTCAGCTCACCCCTTGTCGCCGCAGATCTTCTCGCAGATGCCCCAGGTCGTGCAGAAGATGAAGTCCTCGCAGTAGCCGCACGGAACGAGCGGCGCCTTGCACATCGACGTCGCCGGCTCCGCCTGGGGGCTCCCGGGGGTCACGGAGTGCAGGCTCTCGATGGGATCCTCTGGGTTCAGCCTTTCCCAGTGGGGCGCGCTGGACGTCGTCTTCACCGACGCCGCGGGGCCCGTCGAGTCGTGTGCGAGCGCCGACTCGGATGCGGTCTTTTCGGATGCCGGCTGCCGCAGCGAGCTTCGCGCGGTGTGAGGCACGTGAATCGACGACGACAACGTCAGAGTCGGCGGAACCACCCGGCGAGGAGTGAATTGTCGAGCGAGTCGACGCGCGTGTTCGAGACCACGCCCGTCTCCATGGTCGCCTCCGTCCCGTCGGAGTTCAGCTCGTTGGCTTCGGCCAGCCTGAAGTGCGTGCTGTCCACCACGGCGGCGACGATCATGATGTGCCCGGGATCGCCCTGGTAGGTCGACTCGTACACGTGGATGTCGCCGACCTGCACGTCGCCGCCCTGGCCGCTGGGGATCCACGTGTATCCGGGGATGTTCTGGCCCGCGAACGTGTACGCCAGCGGGTAGCTCGTCCACGGCGTGGACGGCGGCGAGATCGGCGATCCGCAGGCACCCGCCGTGACCGCCTGCACGAAGTAGGTGCACTCGAGGAACGGATACTGGGTGTTTCCGTCGAGCAGCGTCGACACGACGTTGTACGAGGCGCCTGCGTAAGGAGGATTCAGCTGCTGGATGGGCGCCTGCATGCAGGAGTAGTCCGTGTCGTCCACAACGCCGATGCCGTCTGCCGTGCAGCTCTGTCGCGTGGCGGCGACGAGGGCGTCTGCGTACGCGGCGATGCCGGCGCCCGTGCACGAGAATGGACTCGCCCCCGACGGAGCGTCCGACCCTGCGTCCGGTGCGGGGCCTGATCCCGAGTCTGCGGTGCTCCCCGCCTCCGGAGTTGGAGTCGGCGTGGCACCGCCATCCCCGCCCTGCGTCGTGCCGTTGCCATTGCCGCTGCTGTTGCCGTTGCCGGGCGAGCCGGCTTCGCTCGCGGGAGCCGAAGGGGCACCGCTGGATTGCTCGTCTCCCGGCCCCGGGCCCGATGCCGCGCAACCGGCTGCGAACAAGAACAGGACTGCAGTCCCCAGCTGGCGCATGGCTTTCTCTCTCCTGCGCGAAGCACGAGGCAGAGAGCGTGCCGACTGGAAACGCGGGGCGAAGGGTCGTTCGTGAGACACGCGCGTCGCGGTTGCCGCGGATCCACCGCGACATCCGCGTCCCGAAAGGGCTTCGGGCGCCTAGGGCGCGTCAGCGGCGAGCCACGCTTCCACGTCGTGCCGATGCACCTCCAGACGATCGAGGGCATTGCATGCTCGAGCGCCTGGCGAATCTCGTCGTAGTCGCGGTGACCGCGCCCGACGGTTGCGTCACCAACTACTCGGTGAGCGGCAACGTCGCGACGGCCGCGGCGGGGCAGGTGTGCAACACCACCACCGAGGCAGGCGTCGCCGAGACGATCACCGTCATCTCGCACACGCTCACGCCGCCGCGGACGGCATGTCCCTGATGTCCACGTCCAGCGCGACGCTGGACAAGACGGCCACCGGCACGATGCGCACGCTGACCTCGTCGGGGACGTTCACGAAGCAGTAGGTCGGGAGCGCGCCGAGCGTCGCATTCGCCGTCGCATTCACGATGTGACGTGATGTGACGTCGCAAGTGTTACCGGTGTCCTACGGATTCTCGCGAGTTCGGCGTCCCAGGAGCCGGGCACGGTGCGTGCTGGTGGCAGCGCGAAAAGGGGAGATCCGATGAAGAGACACCTCGCGCTGTTGATGATGGTCGCCGTTGCCGCCTGTGCAAAGAAGGACGGCAGCGTCGGTGATGCGGGCGCCGCCGCGACTGCGGGAGGGCGAACGTTCGCCCTGCCCGCTTCGGTGAAGCTCGCGACGCCCGCGGCCAAGGACCTGGGTGGCAAGCACGTCGTCGCCGAGCTGTGCAAGCTCGACACCGGCGCCTCCGTCATGCAGAGCCCGGACTTCGACCACGCCATCGGCGGCATCGCCGCGGCGGCCGACGGGAGCCTCTACGTCGTCGATCACGAAGGGAAGCTGCGCAAGTACACCGTGCAGAGCGCGTCGCCCTGCCAGCTCGCGCTCGACACGAAGTTCGGGACGGGCGGCGTGCTGACGCTCGAGCCCAAGCCGGACGACTCGAAGGAGTACGACACGGTGTCGGTCGATCCGAAGGGCAACGTCTACGTCTCAGGTAGCGGGGCGAAGGCGAAGCTCGTCACGCCGGCCGGGCAGGCCTCGGCGGCGTGCGACGAGTGGGGTCGCCTCATCGTCGACCGCACCACCGGCGACGCGTACCTGCGCGACAAGAAGGTCAAGGTGTCTGGCGGCAAGTGCGAGCCCGCGGATGCGAAGGAGACCTGGGAGGGCTGGCCCAAGGACTCGCACGTCGAGGTCGTGAATGCCGACAACGGGCTCGTGTTCGTCAAGGGCAGCATCAAGGAGCACGGCGAGAACGTCGACAAGGTGGGCGTGCACAAGCCCGACGGCAAGAAGGTCGAGATCGTCGGCGACGAGAAGGGCAACGGCGACATCTGCTACGTGGCCGACGTGCAGCCGTGCTCGGTCGGGTACTGCGTGTACGACTCCAACTGCCGCAACCTGCGCGCGTGGAGCGCGTCGGGCGGGAAGCTCGTCGGCGCCGCCGACGTCAACGAGCTGTTCGGCGTCGAGTACTCGTGGCCCGAGGGGATGTTCGTCACGAAGGGCGTGACGTGGGCGACCTTCACCCAGCAGGGGGAGAAGGACGACAAGGCCGACGCGGAAGCGCCGCACTTCGGCTTCGTCGCCCGCATCACGGGGCTCGACTGAGCGAGCGGCTACTGGATGGAGCCGGAGAGGGTCACCGTGTTCTCGATGCGGAAGGTGCCCCCGCTGCCGGTGGCGCCGTAGCCGTAGACGCGGATCTCGACGGCACCGGTCGCCGAGGCGACCGAAAGCGTGACCGTGGGGGTCGAGGTCCCTGCGAACGAGGCGGTGTGGGTCGCGAACGCGTCGGCGCTGGTGGCGACGTCGCCGGTCGTCGGTCCCGTGGACGACGCCTTGACGTCGAGCGCGAGCGACGTGAGCGAGATCGAGCAGCCGGCGGTCGGCGTCACCGTGAACGTGTCGTAGCGCGTCGGATCGGCCGTCGAGCCGGTGCCCCATCCGCTCGAGTTGATCGATCCCGCGCCCGACACCGCGGTGAGCGCCGACGATCGCGTCAGGGAACCCACGCTGATGCCCGCCACCATGGTCGTCGCCGGGGCGCTTGCCTCGCTCCCGCTCTGGGCCGACAGGTCGAAGGTCACGAGCGCGCCGGTCGTTCCATGGCCGGGGCATCCGCCGGTCGTCGTCTCGGACGGCGCATCGTGCACGCCGACGTCGGACGAGGAGTCCATCACGGTGCCCGTGTCACCCCCGGAGCTACCGGAATCCATCTGGGTCGAGCCCGTATCCTGCGCCGCGCCGCTGTCGCTCCCCGCGTCTCCTCCCCCCGATCCGTCGCTTCCGGGCGACGTCACGTCCCCTGCGTCGTCTCCGGCGTCTCCGCCGTCCGACTCCGTCGAAGCGTCGAAGTCGTTCGACACACCCGCGTTGTCGTCGCCCGTGGCGCACGCTGTGAGACACAATGCGAGGATCGACGCGCAACGGGCTGATGGCAAAACGCGCGCAGCATAGCTCAACGGTCGCTCGCCGCGAGCCACGCAACCGGCGGCGGGAAGCCGTAGCCCGGGCCGAGCAGCATTTTCGCCGCTGCCTGGAATCCGGCGTCCGGCGGGATCGCGAAGTGGAACGTGTCCGCCAGCCGGGTGTAGGTCGTGAAGAGGGCGCACACGAAGGCGGCGTCCTCGATCGCGTCGTCCGAGACGCTTGCCGCGCGCAGGCGGTCGATGTCGGCCTTGCCCACACGGTCGGGCGTGCGCACCAGCGTCTCGAGGAACGCCAGCGTGGCGCGCACCTTGGGATCGAGCTTGCCGTCATGCGGATCGGCGAGCGCCGTCTCGACGGTCTCGGTGCCCAGAGCTTTCGACGCGACCGCGCCGTGCGCCTTCGTTCAAAAGACGCACTGGTTGAGGGCCGAGACGTGTGCGGCGAAGAGCTCGCGCTCGCCGACGGTCCAGGGCGACTCCCCGCGCATGATCTCCTGCGTCAGCGCCGAGAAGCGCAGGCCGAAGAAGCCCGGGCGGTAGTACAGCGTCTTCATGATGTCCGGCGGGTCCATGCGCATGAGGAGCCGAGCCGCGCCGAAGAAGGCCCGCACGTACCAGGAATGTCCGTGATCGACCCGCGGCAGGCGCATCAGCGGCCCTCCTTCAGAGCGCGCGCGACGGCGTCGAGCCGGCGGCGGCTCTCGCCGAGCGACGTGGCCACGGCGAGCTCGTAGAGCTGGTCGTCGTCGAGCCCCTCGGCGCGCGCTGCCTCCACGTCGGCGTCGGTCACCAGGTGCGCCGCCTCGCGGATGCGCAGCGTGAGGGCCTGTGCGGCCGCACCGAGCAGCGCGGCGCCCGTGGCAGCAGCCTTCCGCAGGTTCGCCGGAAGTCGCCCGGGACCCTCGCAGACGTCGGCGAAGACCCTGTCGAAGAAGGCCCTGCGCTCCGTACGCGTCATGGAAAGACTGTACAGGAAGCCGCGACGGGCGACGGCGTCAGCGGGCCGAGGTTTCGGAGATCGTCTCGAGGGGCGTCACGTCGACTGCGCCGCCGCCGACGCGCTTGGTCTCCTCGGTGTAGCGCTTGAAGTACGGGCGCTCGCGCAGCACCGCGAGAGCCTGCTCGTCGGCGACTTCGGCCAGGTGGAAGTAGGCGTCGCCCTCTCCCGCCTTCATGCATCGATACCGGATCCGGCCGCCGAGCGCGGGATCCTTGTCCAGCTGCTCGATGAACTCGGCGACTTGCCGGTGCCACGCAGCGCGCGAGTCGGCGTCGAGTCGGTAGGTGTACGCGATCAGGAACCTCTTCATCTGCGCCTCCTCCCGTACGACGACCGAGGACGCGGAAAGGATACGCATCCTTTCGCCGCTCCCGGTCGTCTTCCGATCGAAGGGAGAAGAGGAGGCACATGGCAAAGGCCAAAGGCTCGGGGACGAAGGACAAGCCGTGGGTTCTGCAGACGCCGCCCGGTACGTCGGAGTACGAGGCGTATCGCGACGAGGAAGCCGATCCGCCGGCGCTCGTCGTGCAGGTCGGCAAGACGCAGCTCCGCTACCACCTGCGCTGCATCGACGACCTGCACGCGATGCTCAAGAAGCACGGCGACTGGATGGCCCTCGGCAGCGCCGACGAGCAGAAGCCGGCCGCCGACGGCACCGTCGAGGCCTGGGGCCGCGCCAAGAGCAACCCGGTGAAGGGCTGGTACGGGCTCAAGAAGGGTCTCCGGGGTCGCTTCGGCATGTACGTCCCGCCGGTGCTGGAGACGCTTGGTCTCGCCGAGGTGGAGCACAACCCCAAGAACAACCGGATGCGAGTCGTTGCAGCGAAGTGAGATAGGCTCGCGACCGTGCCCGCCACTCCCGCCGGACTCGCCGAGGCCCGCGAGCAGTTCCTCGCTCTCGTCGGGCCCGTGCGCCCGGAGCTGCATCGGTACTGCGCGCGGCTCACGGGCTCGGTGATCGAGGGGGAGGACGTCGTGCAGGAGACGCTCGCCCGCGCCTTCTATGCCCTGAGCATGACGCCGGAGGTGCCGCCGCTCCGGCCGTGGCTCTTCCGCATCGCGCACAACGCTGCGCTCGATTTCCTCAAGAGCCACGGTCACAAGTACACCGAGCCGCGCGCCGACATGGAGGACGCCGCGGGGTTCGAGGAGCGGCCGGATCCCGCCGTCGTGCGTGCCGCGCTGGCGCGCTTCATCGCGCTTCCCGTCACGCAGCGGAGCGCCGTCATCCTGAAGGACGTGCTCGGACATTCGCTCGAGGAGACCGCCGAGACCATGGGGACCACCGTGCTGGCCGTGAAGGCGGCGCTCGTTCGGGGACGCGCCAAGCTGCTCGAAGCGACGGAGGTGGAGGTGGCGCCGGACGTCGCGGCGCGCGCGCAGCTCGATCGCTACGCGTCGCTCTTCAACGCTCGCGACTGGGACGGTCTTCGCGCGCTCGTGGCCGACGACTGCCGGCTCGACCTCGTGTCCAAGTCCCAGCGCCGTGGCAAGGAGGTACGCATGTACTTCACGAACTACGAGAAGGCGGACGTGTCGCTGCGCGTCGTCAGGCTCGAGGGCCGGCTCGCGCTCGCTGCGCACGTCGCGGGCGCGACGTCACCCTCGTACTTCATCCTGCTCGGCTGGGAGGGCGGCCGCGTGAGCACGATCCGCGACTTCCGGTACGTGCCCTACGTCGTCAGCGAGGCCGACGTCAGCGAATAGGCCTCAGTTGCACTTGGTCAGAGGCGCGATTGGGGCGAACGTGTACGGTACGCCGGCCTCCGAATGGCCGATCGAATCGAGCTCCTCGATCGCCGTTTCGAGCACGCTCTGGATCTGCGCGTACGTCTGGTTCAGCTTGTTCGTGCTCGACGCCAGCGCGACGCAGAGGAACTTGCTCGCGCCGCAGACGTCCAGCGTCTCGCAGGGCGGCCCTCCGATGCGCGCCGTCTGGAGCGCCGGGTCGCCGTAGAGCGCGACGCCGCCCACCATCGTGAGACGCACGTCCTTCGGCTTTGCGGCGAGGATCGCGTCGTACGGCGTCGCGCCGGTCTTGGGGACGACGAAGAGATCGGCGAGGTACCCCTCGGCGATCTGCCCGAGGCGGTCACCGTACGAGGTCACGATGGCGCCATTCTCGGTGGCCATGACGACCAGGTCCTTCGACGTCAGCGAATCACCCCAGTTCGCGTTGTCCCAGGAGTCCGCGAAGCGCATCTCGTCGAGCATGTTGACGCTCCCGCCCATCGACCAGTCGGGGCCGAGCGCAATGAGGACGCCGGCGGCGCGCGCCGTCGGGATGTCGGCCGTCGTGCCGTAGAGGCTCACGTTCGACTGCGGCGACCACGTGAGCTTCATCCCGTCCTGCGCCATCGTCGCGAACTGCGCGGCGGTGAAGGCCACACCGTGCGTGACCGTGGTCGCCTTGTTCACGAAGCAGCCGGGGGACGTCGTCGTCAGCGCCGCGAGCGCGTCGAACTCCCCCGCGGCTGTCGAGTCGGTGGGGAGCCCTTCCCCGCAGTGGATCAGGTACGCCTTGCCGCTGCCATCCATGACGTGCGAGCACGCGCCGTCGGCGCTCGATCCCGGCGGGAAGAGCGCGCTCGTGTAGACCTGATCGAGCGCAAGGCCGTTGTCGGACGTGTCGATCGTGCGCGCGAGGGATCCGTATCCCGCGTCGTCGCCGCCGGCGAGCGCGACGACGGACGTCGTTCCCGCGATGACCGCCTTGAGCTCACCCCACTTGTCCAGCTCTGGCCGGAGGTTGTTCCCGGAGCCGGAATACTCCGACGGGCACCAGGTCGGCTTGCCCGTCTCGCTCGCGAGGCACTGAATCGTGTCGAGCACCTTCGTGTAGCGATCCTCGACCGTCCACTGGTTGTGGTTCGTGTAGAGCATCGCCGGATACCAGTCGGTCTCGTCGTGGACGTCGAACAAGATGTGGTTGTGCGTGTCGACGAGGCCGGGCGCGATCACTCCTTGCGTGTCGACCCGGACGGCGCTGGCGGCGCCCGGGCGCGCCTCGCACGCCGTTCCCGGCTGAGCGCACGCGATCTGATCGCCTTGCACGAGCACCTCGCCGTCGTACGTGGTGTCGGGCGTCACGATCGTCCCGACCAGGAGAATCCCCGCTCCGCCGGCATCGACGATCGGCGCCGCGTCTCCCTTCGTCACGTCGTGTGGTGCGTCCGCGGGGGCGTCGATGGGCCCATCCGTCGCGTACGAGCCATCGGGCGACGTCGCGTCGGGAGGCCCCTCCGGGAGTGACTGCTTGCCGCTGTCGCCGCATGCCAGTAGCGGCGTTCCCGCCGACGCACAGAGCCAGACCGCGAAGCCCGCACGCGCCAATGGCTGCATCTCACCAGGATACGCTCTACTTCCAGCGGAGCGTGATCTCCATCGCGCCCGGGGCGACGGGTCCGTGCGAGGCGGTGACCTCACGCGCCCGCGTGAGCGACACGATGTAGCGAATCTGCTCGCCCAGCGAAGTGCGGCCGTGGGGGGTGTCGGCATAGGGATGTCCGGTCAGCCGCATGCGCGCCCGGTTCGCCGCGACGTGCGTCTCCCACGAGCCGTGCGTGTGGTCGCTCTTCCAGATCTCGTCGGCCATCGAGAGGACCTTCTCCGCGGATGCCAGCGCCCCGATGAGCGCCTTGCGCACGCGTCCGAAGCTCAGGTCGGTCGTCTTGTGCAGGAACCGGAAGTACTCCGTCTTCGAGTGCCTCGCGGGGCCGTTCCAGACGCCGAAGCCGAGCGCGATCACGGCACGTTCGGCAATCCACGGCGGCAGGACCTCGGCGAAGATCTCGCCGCGCTCTCGCTCCGGCATGTGCCTGCCGATCTCGTCGACGCCTTCCGGGCCCCAGGCCCAGAGCGCGGCCTCGCGTGCGGCCACCATGTGGTACTTCTTGAGCTTGGGTTCGGAGGCCTCCCCCACGCCTCCAATGCTACACCCTGGGCCTGCAGGCCCATGTCGCTCTCGGTCTTCGACCTCTTCACGATAGGCATCGGTCCGTCGAGCTCCCACACGGTGGGTCCGATGCGCGCGGCGCGTCGTTTCGGGCTCTCGCTCGAACGCGAGGGGAAGCTCGCCGAGGCGGAGCAGGTCAAGGTGGAGCTCTACGGCTCACTCGGCGCGACGGGGAAGGGCCACGGGAGCGACGTGGCGGTGATGCTCGGCCTCGAGGGAGCCGAGCCTGAAACGGTCGAGCCCGACAGCGTGCGCCCGCGCGTCGAGGCCATCGGGGCAGGGGCGTCGCTCTCGCTTCTCGGCAAGAAGCCCGTGACGTTCCGGCCGGCGGAGCACATCGTCTTCCACCGGCTGCAGCAGCTCCCGAAGCATCCGAACGGCATGCGCTTCTCGGCGTTCGACGCGGCCGGCGCCGAGCTCGCGCAGCGCACGTACTACTCGGTGGGCGGTGGGTTCGTCGTGGGCGAGGGCGCCGCGGCCGACGCGCTGCCGATGCCGACCCACGAGGCGCGCGTGCCGCACGCCTTCACCACGGGAGCGGAGCTGCTCTCGCTCTGCGCGTCGCACGGGCTCTGCATCGGCACGCTCATGCTCGAGAACGAGCGCGCCCTCGCCGCCGGCGACGAGACGCGCGTGCGCGCGAAGCTTCAGGCCATCTGGGCGGCGATGCGCGCGTGCGTCGCGCGTGGCTGCGAGCGCGAGGGCATCCTGCCGGGTGGTCTCAAGGTGAAGCGGCGCGCACCGGCGCTCCATCGCAAGCTCGTGAGCGACGCGCGTCGCGATGATCCGCTGGTCGCACTCGACTGGGTGGATCTCTGGGCGCTCGCGGTGAACGAGGAGAACGCCGCCGGTGGGCGGGTGGTCACTGCGCCGACGAACGGCGCCGCCGGCATCATCCCCGCGGTGCTCCACTACTACGTGCGCTACACGCCCAACGCGGGCGACGACGGCGTCGCACGCTTCCTCCTCGTCGCAGGCGCGGTGGGGATGCTCTACAAGATGAACGCGTCGATCTCGGGCGCCGAGGTGGGCTGCCAGGGCGAGGTGGGCGTCGCGTGCTCGATGGCCGCCGCGGGCCTCACCGAGGCGCTCGGCGGCACGCCAGAGCAGGTAGAGAACGCCGCCGAGATAGGCATGGAGCACAACCTCGGGCTCACCTGCGATCCAATCGGAGGCCTCGTGCAGGTCCCGTGCATCGAGCGCAACGCCATGGGCGCCGTGAAGGCGATCAACGCTTCGCGCATCGCGCTCTCGGGCGACGGCAAGCACAAGGTGTCGCTCGACAAGGTCATCGCGACGATGCGCGCCACCGGCGCCGACATGCTCACGAAGTACAAGGAGACCGCGCGCGGCGGCCTCGCCGTCAACATCGTCGAGTGCTAGGCGCTGCCGGAGCTCACGACGTACGCGACGTCCGCTTCCACGTTCTCGCAGCACGCTTCGCAGCGCGCGACCATGGGGCCCAGGGAGAGCCGCACGCGCAGCGACGACTCGCAGATGGGGCACGGAACCGAGGCGTACCAGCGGCCGCGCCTCTTGAAGACGGCGCTCGCCGCGGAGCTCAACGGTTCGACGTACTGGGTCGCGTCCATGGACTGGGCTTGGTCAACAGCCGTTGCAGCAGCGGCTCGGTTCGTCCCCATTGCACCCTCCGTGCTCGATCAATCGCCGAACAAGTCGAGCGTACGCCGATCGGCAGACGCACGTCGAGCGCGCGATTGTCCCCAGACTCGGAGCGCCTGGATCTTCTCCTCGTAGAGCGTCGCGAGCGGAACGAGCTCGCGAGCCGCCGCGCGCAGATGCTCTTCCGTCAGCTCCCGCTTCTCGGCGTACGCGCGGAAGAGCGCCGCCGCGACCATCTGTTCGATCTCGGCGCCCGACCAGTGCTCGAGCTCTCTGGCGATCTCGTCCACGGGGTACGTGGCTTCCGCGCGTCCTCGGCGCATGAGGTGTACGCCGAGGATCTGACTGCGCTCCTTGGGGGAAGGCAGGTCGACGAAGAACACCTCGTCGAAGCGGCCGCGACGGGCGAGCTCGGGCGGTAGCTTGTCGACCTCGTTGGCTGTGGCCGCTACGAACACGGGCGCACGCCTCTCCTGCAACCATGTGAGGAAGGCACCGAAGACGCGAGCGTGGTGCGCGTCGCCGTCGCCGGCGCCGAGACCCTTCTCGATCTCGTCGACCCAGAGCACGACCGGGGCGACCGCTTCGACCGCGCGCGTCGCCTCGTGCACGGCGTGCTCCGGCGAAGACGCCGCGAAGACCTCGGCGAAGTCGAGGCGGACGAGCGGCAGCCCGAGGACGCGCGCCGCGGCCTTGCTCACGAGCGACTTGCCGCAGCCCTGCACGCCGCACACGAGCATGCCGCGCGGCTCGGAGAGACCGAAGGAGCGTGCGCCGGCGTCGAACGCGAGCACGCGCGCGCGCAGCCACGACTTGAGCACCTCGAGGCCGCCCACGTCGTCGAGCGTCACCTCGGCGTCGAGCAGCTCGAGACATGCGCTGCGCCGGAGCGCGCCTCGCTTCTCGGCGATGACGCGCTGGAGGGCCTCCGTCGCACCGCCGGCGGCGCGCGCGAGCCGGTAGGCGCGAGTCGCCTCGTCCAGCGTGAGCCCGAGGGCGGCGCGAACGAACGCGTCTCGCGGCCACTCTTCGCCGTTCGCGTTCTTCCGCTCGGCGTCGAACGCGGCGCCGATGGCCTGGGCGTCCGGAAGGGGCATCTGCAGCACGCGCGCGTCGCGATCGAGCTCCGGGGGGAGCGAGGGCGTCGGCATCACGAGCACGAGCGGCAAGTCGCGCTTCGCCGCCGCCAGGTCGCGCAGGGCACGCACGACGCGAGCGTCCGAAAGCCACGGGTGGACGTCGAGCATCACGCGCGCGACGCCGGTCTCGCCCGCGCGGGCAGCGCGTTCGATGGCCGCGAGGGCGCTCGGTACCGTCGCGTCGTCGCTCCAGCCGCGCGTGACCGTCCACTCGTACACACGCGAGCCACGGAATGCCTGCCCGACGAGAGCGAGCGCCCGGCGCTCTTCGTGGGTCACGATGCAAACGATGGGCACACCGGCCTGCGCGGCCGCGCGCAGCTCCTGCACGAAGGGATCATTGCTCGTGCTCACCGGCGCCCTCATCCCTCCGTCGTCACGCGAAGCACCTCTTCGAAGCTCGTGAGCCCCTTCGCCAGCTTCTTGATCGCCGCCTCGCGCAGCGTGAGCAGGCCATCGTGTCGCGCCTGCCGCGTGATCTCCTTCGAGCTCGACTTGGCGACGACGAGCTTGCGGAGCTTGTCGTCAATCTCGAGCACCTCGAATACGCCCGTGCGCCCGAGCAGGCCGGTGGAGCGACACTTCACGCAGCCCTCGCCGAACGCCACCATGAGCTCGGGGTTCTGTCCCTGCGCGCGCAGCTCGTGCACGTCCAGCCCCAGCAGCGTGAGCTGGTCGGGCGTCAGGAACGTCTCGACGCGGCACGATGCGCACACCGAGCGCACGAGCCGCTGCGCCACGACGCCCACGAGGGTCGAGGCGAGGATGAACGGGTCGACGCCCAGCTCCAGCAGACGCGTGATGGCGGTCGCCGCGTCGTTCGTGTGGAGCGTCGCGAGCACCATGTGCCCGGTGAGCGCCGCCTGTAGCGCGATCTCGGCGGTCTCGGTGTCGCGCACCTCGCCGACCATGATGACGTCCGGATCCTGCCGCAGCACGTGCCGCAGCGCCTCGGCGAAGCCGACGCCGATTTTGGTCTGCACCGCCACCTGGTTGAAGTTCTCGACGACGATCTCGATCGGATCCTCGATCGTCACGACGTTCACCTCGGGCGTGGCGATGGAGCGCAGCGCCGCGTAGAGCGTCGTCGTCTTGCCGCTCCCGGTCGGCCCCGTCACGAGGATCATCCCGTGGGGGCGCGCCAGGAACTTCTCGGCGAGCGCGAGCTGGGAGTCGAACATCCCGAGGTCGGGCAGGTCCTGCAGGAGAGCGCCCGGGTCGAAGATGCGGATGACGAGCTTCTCTCCGAAGGCGACGGCGACGGTCGACACGCGCATCTCCACCTCGCGGTCGCCGCGCGCGGTCTTGATGCGCCCGTCCTGCGGGCGTCGTTTCTCGGCGATGTCGAGGCGCGCGAGCGTCTTCACGCGCGAGACGACCGCCGCGTGCACGACCTTGGGGAGCTGGTGCACGGTGTGCAGCACGCCGTCGATGCGCATCCGGACGACCGAGATGTCGCGTCGCGGCTCGATGTGCACGTCGCTGGCGCGCTGGTCGAGCGCGTAGTGAAGGAGGTACTCGACGGCGGAGACGACGTGGCTGTCGCTCGCCTCGATCTCCTCGACGCGCTTGAGCTTCACGTACCGTTCGAGGTTCCCGATGTCGACGCCGGTGGAAACCTGCTGCTCGGCGGCGTCCACCGCGCCCCGGAACCCGTAGAAGTCGGTGATGAGCCGCTGGATGTCGCTCGGCGTCGACACGACCAGGCGCGGCTGCCGGCGCACGTGCGCCTCGAGGGCCTCGACGAGCGCGTGGTCGAGCGGGTCGGCGACGGCGACCGTCACCGTCCGCTCGTCGGCGCCGATGATGAGCGCCTGGTGCTTTCGGGCGAACGGCCGCGACAGGAGCTGCGGCGCGAGCTTCGCGTCGATCTTGAGCGGATCGAGGTCCACGAAGGGCAGCCCGACGTGCTGCGCGAGCGCTTGCATCACGACACGCTCGGTCAGCGGAAACGCGTCGTTACCAGCCTGCCCCAGGCCCAGTGCGAGCACGACGTCCGCGGGGTGTACGCTCTCCCCCGGGGCCGGTCCGCGCTTGCGGACGCCCCCGGTCCGCTGTCGGAGCAGGCGCGCGTGGACGACTTCCGCCTTGCCCGTCGCATCGCGCCGCTGCTCGGCGGTGAGGAGCCCCGCCTTCTCGAGCACTCCCGCGAGGTACTCGAACGTGAGCGTCGCGCGCGCATGCAGGGCAGTCGCCGGCATCTCGACATATTAGAGCACGAGGACCCGTCCAAGACGGCGTGGATTACCGGTGGGTAGGAAGCATCGAGAGGCTGACTGGCCCAGCGCGATCCGTCGGGGGCGGAGACACTCGTTTTGCCTCGAGCAGGATCGGTCTCGTTCCAACCAGAACCAGTTTCATCTGAACCAGAGTCTGTCGAGACGAACCCGGATCTCGTCGAGGTGAACCAGAGCAAGGTAGGGGAGAGGGGCTGCCTGGACGAATCCGATCCACCTGAGGCTCGTACCTCTCATGTACGGGGACCGCGTGGCTGCACGACGACCACGGTTCGTCCGCGCGCGTCGTCGTGATTACAGCGCGCGCACACGCCGTTCGTACAGGCGTGTGACGCGGAGGGCGGGCGCCGCTCTTGCACGGGCGAGGCCGCCGCCGAACGCAAACCATGCGAGTCCACCACCATCGTCGCTCGATCGCTCTCCTGCTCTCCCTGGTGACCTGTGCCGTGGCGGGCGTCCTCGACGAGACGCGCACGGCGTCCGCGACGACGCGACTCCATTCCGACCCCAGGCCCGAGACGGCGACGCCCATCACGTCGCCCATCCCCCAGTCGCGGCTCCAGCCCATCCTGGCCGCCCTTCCCAAGGTGGCCTGGCCGCGCCTGCAGTCGGTTCTCCACGATCCGAACACGTACTTCTACGACCACGCCAGCTTGCAGCCCTCGTATCAGGAGACGGGCTCGCCGGGCGGTGGGGCGCGCGACAACGCCGACTGGCACGATCTCATCGCCGACACGGGGAGCAACGATCCCAACACCAATCCCGAGGTCGGCGCGGCCAAGGTCTACGACGAGACCAACAAGCACTGGCGCTTCCCGTTCGCAGGCACCGCGGGCGTGGACGCTTCGACGAACTTCACGACGGTGGACTTCGTGAAGCTCCCGGTGCGCCCCGACGGGACCGTCGTCCCCATCCCCATCTCCACGGCGAGCGACTCGTTGCACCTCTGGTGGCAGTGGCAGTTCCCCAACGGAACGTTCGTGGGCGAGGTCCTCTTCATCACCGACGGCACGAACCTCTTGCCGTGCGAAGTGCGGGTGCGCGTGCGCTACCCGGGAGGCTGGGCGACCAACGTGTTCCGGCCGTTCCCGGAGGCTTCGTCGCTGTCGGCGGCAATCAAGGCAGCGCGACCTGCGTGGTCGTCGACGCCGTCTCTCGCGGCGCTCGTCGCGCAGCTCGATGGCGGTACGGGCCTGTCACCGCTGCACCTCACCGCGACGGGCCTGCCGGGAACCTTCGACCAGGCCGGCTTCCTCGATCCGCTGCCGCCCTTCGGCGACGAAGACCTGGTGCGCACGCTCCTGACGAAGACGACCTTCGTCGCGGCCTACGATGCCGTGTGGCGGCAGAGCAGCGACGGATCGCAGCAGGCGTACGCCGCCTCGACGAGCGACACGAGCCTGTCGATCGTGCCTAGCAGCTACCAGGCGGGCATCGTTGCGGTGAACGAGACGTCGTGCGGTCGCTGCCACCAGGCCACCGGACAGGAGCTCGGCAACTGGTACCCGGGGCTCACGCTCTACGGCGACGTGTGGGGCACCGACCAGATCTTCACCTTCCACGTCTTCGACGAGAGCTACTACCCGGACCTCGATCTCGACACGGGCAACGGCACGCAGGACAACCGCCACATGAACCCTGCGCTCGTGTCGATGGGGATGATCAAGCAGTTCGACTCCTCCACCGACACGGGACCGCCCTACTACAACCGCCAATGAACGCGCCGCACGAGAGGAACATGCACCGGACGGTCTTGCCCGCGCTGATCGGTATTGCGCTCGCGTTCTCCCTGGCAGCGTGTAGCCAGGACGATTCCGCCGGCTGGGGATCGCCGACCGCGGGCCTCGGGGCCGGATCGCAGGGCACTTCGTCGTCGGGTGGATCGCCCGGCAGCAACCCGGGATCGAGCTCCTCCGGCTCTGACTCTGGCGCCGGTTCGGGCTCGAGCTCGGGGAGCGGTGGACCGCCTCCCCCGCAACCCGGCGGTTTCCAGCAGACCGTTGCGCCGCTCCTCGATCAGGCCGGGTGTACCGAGTGCCATCACCACGGGCGGCCGATCGATCTAACGACATACCCCTTCATGGCAGGAGCCGCGCAAGACGCGGCGCAGCAACTGCTCGCGTCGCTCACCACGAACATGCCGCCGGCGCCGCGCACGACGGCTCCTTCGTCCGTGGGCGCCGCCGTGCAGACGTGGATCGCAGCCGGCATGAAGCCCTGAGCGTCACCGTTCTCGCCGCGACGGAATCCATATATGACAGCCCGTAGTGGGGGCACCGTTCGCAGTCGCCGCGCAGGATCGCTTCGAGATCATCCGCCGGCTCGGCGAGGGCGGTATGGGCATCGTCTACGAAGCCCACGACCGCGAGCTCGACGCGCGGGTCGCGCTCAAGACGCTGCACGACCTCGATCCGCACGCCCTGCTCCGCCTGAAGAACGAGTTCCAGGTCCTGCTCGACCTGAGCCATCCGAACCTCGTCCGCCTCGGCGAGCTCTTCGCGCGCGACGGGCACTGGTTCTTCACGATGGAGCTGATCGAAGGGGTCGACTTCCTGGCGCACGTCTGGGCTCGCGGGACGAACGCCGTAGACGGAGCAGGGGGAAGCGACGCGGGACGGGAGGCTTTCTCCCCGACGCTCGAGGCGTCGGACCTCCCGGAGGCACGTCCGTCGCAGCTCCCGCGGCCGTCGGCGCCCCGCGTCGACGAGGGGCGTCTCCGCGACGCGCTCCGCCAGCTCGCCTCGGGTCTGTCCGCGCTGCACGCCGTGGGCAAGGTGCACCGGGACGTGAAGCCCTCCAACGTGCTCGTCGATCGCACGGGTCGCGTGGTGCTCCTCGACTTCGGCCTGGCGACCGACGCGCACGTCGACCGGCGCAGCGAGGCCGGGGCCGTCGGGACGGTGGCGTACATGGCGCCCGAGCAGGCGATGGGCAAGGCGATCGGACCGGAGGCGGACTGGTACGCGGTCGGCGTCGTCCTCTACGAGGCGCTCACCGGTCGCGTACCGTTCGAGGGCCGTCCGTTGCAGGTGCTGATGGACAAGCAGGGCAGGGAGCCGGCCGCACCCGCCGGGCTGGCCGACCGAGTGCCTCTCGATCTGAACGAGCTTTGCGTCGAGCTCTTGCGGTTCGATCCTGCGGCGCGGCCGAAGGGACCCGAGATCCTGCGCCGGCTCGGCGTGCACGGCGGCCCCGGATCGCGCCGCACCGCTCCCGCGTCGGGCGGCTCGTCGCCGCCGTTCGTGGGGCGCGTGCGGGAGCTCGAGGCGCTCGAGTCGGCGCTGGCGGCCCCCCGCGCCGTGACGATGCTGCTGACGGGGGAGTCGGGCATCGGCAAGACGTCGCTCGTGCGCCGCTTCACCGAGTCGCTCGCACAACGCGCGCTGGTGCTGAGCGGCCGTTGCTACGAGCGGGCCTCCGTCCCGTACAAGGCGGTCGACGGCATCATCGACGAGCTCAGTCATCGACTTCGTCGCATGCGCCGCGAGGCCGTCGACGCGCTGCTGCCCGTCGACGCCAATCTTCTGGCCATCGCGTTCCCGGTTCTAGGCCGCGTCGAGGCGCTGGCCAGCATCGAATGGGCGAGGCGAGGCGCGTTCGACGCGCAGCAGTTGCGGTCGCGTGCCTTCGCGGCCCTGCGCGAGCTGATCGCGCGACTGGCCGCGCAGCGCAAGCTGGTCCTGGTGGTGGACGACCTGCACTGGGCGGACGCCGACAGCCTGTCCCTCCTGGCCGAATTGGTGCGACCGCCGCAGGCGCCGCCGGTCCTGCTGCTCGCGACGTTGCGCGCCGCCGCCGCGGCAGACGCGCGGGTGCGCGGGATCGCCTCGGCCTTCGAGAACGACGTGCGCAACGTGCACGTCGCGCCGCTCGCGCAAGCCGACGCCGAGAGGCTCGCGCGCGCGCTGCTCGAGCAGGCGGGCGAGCGAGACGCAGAACGAGCCGCGGCGATCGCCCGCGAGGCGGCGGGGCATCCACTGTTTCTCGACGAGCTCGTTCGCCATGCCTCCGGCGGCGGTGCCGCGCCGGCGAGGTTCGACGACGCGCTCGTCGGCCGGCTCGCGCAGCTCGAGACAGCCGCGCTCGGCGTGCTCGATCTGGTGTGCGTGGCGGGCACGCGCCTCTCGCACGAGACCATCGCGCGAGCCGCCGGCGTCGAGCTCGGGGCGCTCGCGCGGATGGTGGGAGCGCTTCGCGTGGCAAACCTCGTGCGCACGACCGGGACGCGGGCGGCCGATGCCATCGAGCCCTACCACGATCGCGTCCGGGAGGCCGTCGTCGCGCGCCTGTCGCCCGACACGTGGCGCACCGCCAACGAGCGCTTGGCGCTCGCCATCGGGACGGGTGAGTCGCCCGACGTCGAGGCGCTCGCGGTCCACTGGCTGGAAGCCGGCGATCACGGGCGCGCCGCTCGCTACTACGTCGAAGCCGCGCAGCACGCCGCCAGAGCACTGGCCTTCGCCCACGCGGCGAAGCTCTACGAGAGAGCGTTGCAGCTCGGGCGCTTCGAGGAAGACGAAGCGCGGACTCTGCGTGCGCGTCGTGGCGACGCCCTCGCCGACGCGGGGCTCGGGCGAGCCGCGGCGGACGCCTATCTCGAGGCATCGGAGGGGGCGAGCGCCGCCGAGGCGCTCGACCTTCGGCGCCGCGCCGCCGATCAGCTGCTGCGGAGCGGTCACGTGGACGACGGCCTGCGTGTGCTCGAGGGCGTCCTGGCGCGGGTCGGTGTGACGATGCCGAGGACGCCGGGCGCCGCGGTCCGATCGCTCTTGATGCGGCGCGCCTGGCTCCGGCTGAGAGGGCTGCGCTGGCGGGAGCAACAGGTGTCGCAGATCGCGCCCGACGTGCTGACGCGCATCGACGTGTGCTGGTCGGCCGGCGTGGGGCTCGACGTCGTCGATCACATCCGTGGCGCCGACTTCCAGACCCGGACGCTCCTTCTGTCGCTGCAGGCGGGTGAGCCTCTGCGCGTGGCGCGCGCGCTGGCGATGGAGTCGGCCGTCATCGCGTCCGTCGGCGGGCGCGGCGCGTCGCGGGCGAAGTACCTGCTGTCGTCGGCGCGGGAGCTCGCCGAGCGCATCGGCGACCCGAAGGCGCTCGCCCTCGTGCGCATGGTGGCGGGGAGCAACGCGTTCATGATCGGTGAGTGGCAGAGGGCCATCGACTGCTTCGACGAGGCGGCCCCGCTGCTGCGCGATCGCTGCACGGGCGTCGCGTGGGAGGTCGACAGCATGGGCAACTTCCGGCTCGGCGCGCTCTACGCGCTCGGGCGCGCGAGGGAGATGCTGCGCATCCACCCGGAGTTGCTCCGCGACGCGCTCCTCCGGGGCGACCTGTACGCCGCGACGAACCTGCGCACCGGGACGTCGAACGCAGTGTGGCTCGTGTCCGGCGAGCCGGAGCGCGCCGTCGCGGAGGCCGACGAAGCCATGCGCCTGTGGTCGCAGCGAGGCTTCCACGTCCAGCACGTGTACGACGTGATGGCCCGCTGCGCCGTGGACCTGTACCGGGGACGCGGCGAGGAGAGCCTCGCGCGCCTCGCGGCGACGGAGGGGGAGCTGCGCAGCTCGCGGCTGATGGGCGTGCAGATCCTCGGCCACGTCATCCTCGACCTGCGGGCGCGGAGCGCGATCGCGGCGGCGCTCGCCCATCCGGCCGGAAGCGGGCGGCGGCTCGAGCTCACGCGCGCCGCGGAGCGCGATCTCGCGCGTATCGAGCGAGAGGGCATGCCGTGGTCGTACGGCATGGCCTTGCTGGCGCGCGGCTGCGTGGCGAGCACCAGGGGCGATCTCGACGCTGCGCGACGCTCGTTGCAGGCCGCGGTGGAGACGTTCCGCGAGCACGACAGCCGCCTGCTCGGCGCGGTCGCGCAGGCGCGCCTCGCCTCCCTGGAGGGCGGCGACGAGGGGGCGGCGATGAGCCAGCGCGCGACCGAGGTGTTCGCCGCGGAGCACGTTGCCGAACCCGCGAGGCTCGCGGCGATGCTGGCGCCGTGGCCGCAGCAAGGGCCCTAGCGAGGCGGCCCAAGCCGAATTTGGGGTAGCGCTGTCACACTCTCGACGGCCCGCGCGATGAGGCAGAAGAGAGGGATAATGCCATGACCATGTCCTCCCCCCGCCTCGTCGAGCGTCTTGCCGACCCCGGCCTGACGGCGAGGTTGTCGCACTTCGTGCGCACGCGAGTGCCCGAGGACGACGTGAAGGACATCGTGCAAGCCACCATCGCCGACGCGCTCGCTGCCGAGGAGCACCCCGACGGCGACGAGGACATCGTGCGATGGGTGTTCGGCATCTGCCGGCACAAGCTCGTCGACTGGTTCCGGCGCATGCGGCGCGAGGTGCCGCACGACCTTCAGGCCAACGAGGACGCGGTGCCCGCCGAGAGCGTGCCCACGAGCGCCATGGATCTGATGCGCTGGGCGCGCAAGGAGCTGCCGCCCGGCAAGGAGAACGAGCAGACGCTCGAGTGGATGCTGCGCGAGGGGGAAGGGGAGAAGCTCGAGACGATCGCGGCGGATGCGAACGTGCCGGCGCCGCGTGTGCGGCAGCGGGTCTCTCGCCTGCGCCGGTACTACAAGAAGAAGTGGGCTGCCCAGGCGGCGGCGGTCGCGGCGCTGCTGCTCGTGGCGCTCGCCATCGTCTTCGCGCTGCGACGCAAGGACCAGGACCAGGTCGCCCCGCGGCCTGAGCCTTCGTTCGTGCCGTCGGCGCTTCCGCCGGCCCCGATCGGTCCGCCCGAGGTACCGCAGTCGTTGCCTGCGGCGAGCACGCAGCCGGATGCGGCGCCCGCTCCGAGCGCATCGGCTCCTCCGCCACCGGTGGACAGCGCGTTGCCGTCGCCCAAGCCCGCGCCGCTCAAGCCGGTGCCCACGTCGATGCCGGCGCCGCAGAAGCCGTCACCCAAGAAGGCGACGAAGGCACCGTCGGCCGCATCGGATCCGACGGGAAACTTCGGCTGGAACGCCATCCCGCAGCAGTCCACGCCTCCAGCGCCCTCGAAGTGACGCGTCACACTCCTCGGCTCTCGCGCGAAGAGGGAGCAGAAGCCGGCAGCAAGCACGCGCCGGCGAGCCGAGGAGGGAACGATGTGGCACGCCTTCGGCGCGCACCTCGCTTTTCAGCGAGGTTTCCGGGTGACGCGCGCATGCGCGATGGCAGCAGTGTGTACGACGTTGGGACTCGCGGCGATGATCGTGGCGCCGCTCGCGCGATCGCAGACGCCGCAAGCGCCGCCGCGCGCGACATCGCCCGCGTTCTCGGCGAGCGCAGTCGCCGCGACCGAGGGCGAGCAGCCGACGCAGCGTGCGAGCGCGCCGCTCGAGTCGCCCGCGTGGATCGAGGCCGAGGCGCCGGCGAGCGGGAAGGCCTTCGTCTACCCGCCTCGTGATCCGAACGAGGCCGCGCGCCCCGTCACGGTGATGCTCCACGGCATGTGCGGTCATCCCCAGAGCGCGTGCGCTCCATTCGTGGACGTGTCGACCACGCGCGGCTGGCTCGTGTGCCCGCGCGGCGAGGATCCCTGCGGCGGCGGTACGCGATGGCGCTTGCGGGGACCGGACGATGCGCAGCTCGTCGAGGCGAGCGTCCGTGCCACGGCGCGAGAGCACGCAGGGCAGGTGGACGCCTCGGCTTCCCGTGTGCTCGTCGGCTTCTCGCTCGGCGGCATTGCCGCCGTGCAGATCGCGCAGGGATCGTCGGGCCTCTACGAGGGGCTCGTCGTCGTCGCCTCGCAGGTGCACCCCGACGCCGGGCTGCTCGAGAAGGCAGGGGTCAAGCGCGTCGTCCTCGCTGCGGGTGATCTCGACATGACGAGCGCGCCGCTCCAGGAAGATGCGCGCCGTCTCGCCGCGCAGGGGCTGCCCACGCGCTTCGTGAGCCTCGGGCACTTCGGGCACGGCTATCCGTCCGACATGCAGGCGCGGATGCGCGAGCCGATGGAGTGGGTCGCCGGTGGCGGCTGAGCGGACGCGTCAGAACGGGCCGCTGCCCCAACGCGGGTCGCCGTCGAGCAGCCACGGGAGCTGCGCGCGCGTCTCCTCGGCGATGGGCCCGTTGTACCAATGAATGAACTGCCCCGTCTCCGGCAGCTTCCCGAGCACGACGTGCGCGTCGACGCCCGCGTGCTGGAGCGTCGTCGCCGCGTGCTGCGCGCCCGGTACGCGCGACTTCAGGCCGCAAGCGAGCAGCACGTGTCGTCCTCCGCCCTTCGCGTACTTCGCGGCGAGCGCCGGGCTCCAGCGATCCTCGCCGCCCTCGATGAGCACCGCCGCCGGAAAGCGCCCCGGGTCGCGCGCGATGATCGAGGGTCCGAGGATCGCTCCGAGCGAGAAGCCCGTGTAGAGCATCGCGCTCGCGTCGACGTACCCCGGATAGCGCGCCTCGAGCGCGGCGACGTCGGCGTCGATCTCGCGCGCGAGCGCGTCGGCGCTGCCGTACCGGAAGGTGCCGTCCCCCACGGGCTTGCCGCGCGGGCACACGACCCACGCGCGGTCGTGGAAGATCCACCGTTGGTCGTCGCACAGACCTTCCGGCGCATCCCACGCTCCGTGCGTCGCCACCACCACCGGCCTCGGCCCTGAGGCGCCGAGCGGGACCGATACGACCGCATCCGCGTAGCCCTCCACCGGAAGCGCCACGATGGCCGGGTTGCTCTGCAGCGGAGGGAGGATGGCGTGCACGACATTGGGAAAAACCGCTAGGGCCGAAGTCCTCTTCCCGCGCTAGTCTCGCCGCCCCATGGCTGAATCGAAGCTCTCCATCGATCGCGAGCTGAACGAGCTGCTCGAGCTGGGCGACCGGATCGTCCGCATGGCGCAGGACCGCGGCGGCGCGAACATCGTCGCCGAGTGCTTGCTGCGCTCGGGAGCCGAGCTGTCGGCCAAGGTGCGCAAGGGCGAGCCGGAGCTCGTCGAGGAAGCAGGCACGCGCTCGGCGGGGCTCCGCGTCATCAAGGGCAAGCGGGTCGCGTCCACGTCCACGAGCGATCTCACCGATCACGGCATCGAGCGCTTCGTGTCCGATGCCATCGAGCTCGTCGGCCTCTCCCAGGAGGATCCGTTCGCCGGCCCCGCGGACCCGAAGCTCCTCTGTGATCCCTCCGCGGCGCCCGACCTCGACCTGTACGACCCCGCAGGTGGCGCCATCGACGCGGCGCGCGCCATCGCGATGTCCAGGGAGGGAGAGGCCGCCGCGTTCGCGTTCGACCCGCGCATCAGCAACAGCGAGGGCGCCACCTTCGGGCGTACCGCCGGCGGGAGCGCGATCGTCCTGAGCAGCGGCTTCCGTGCCTCGATGAAGGGCTCCTACGCGTCGCTCACCGTCGTACCCGTCGCGGCCGACGAGGGCGGCAAGAATCGCCGCGGATACCACTGGACCGCGCGCCGCCACCTCGCCGAGCTCGATCCGCCGGCAGAGGTCGGCCGCGAGGCGGCGAGGCGTACGCTGCGCAAGCTCGGGGCGCGCACGGTACCCACGTGCGAAGTGCCGGTCGTGTTCGATCCCGACGCGGCTCGGTCGATCCTCGGGATGCTCGCGGGATGCGTCATGGGCAGCGCGATCTGGCGCAAGTCGAGCTACCTCCTCGGACGCGAGGGCACGCGGGTCGCGAGCGACTTCGTGACCGTCGTGGACGATCCGCTCCTGAAGCGTGCGCCGGGGTCGCGTGCGTTCGACGGCGAGGGGCTCGCCAGCCGGCGCAACGTCGTCGTCGACCGCGGGATGCTGCGCACGTACCTGTGCGACAGCTACTCGGCGCGCAAGCTGGGGCGCGAGAGCACCGCGAGCGCCGTGCGGGGCGGCGGCGCCGGCGTGGGGCCGAGCACCTCGAACTTCGTGCTGCAGCCCGGGAGCGACTCGAACGAGGCGATCGTGAAGGGCACCAAGCGCGGCCTCTACGTCACCGAGATGATGGGCTTCGGGTTCAACGCGGTGACCGGCGACTTCTCGCGTGGCGCGGCCGGCTTCTGGATCGAGAACGGCGAGCTCACGTACCCCGTGAGCGAGGTCACCATATCGCTCAACGTCGACCAGCTCTGGCAGACGCTCGACGCCGTGGGGAGCGACCTGGATCTTCGTACGGCCACCGCCTCGCCCACCATCCGCGTCGCGCGCATGACGGTGGCGGGCGGCGCGAGCTGAGGGCGACGCTCACTGCGCCGGCCAGAGACTGCACGTCGGCACACCCACCGTGGGACCGACGCCGCACCAGGCGACGCCGAGGGCGCCCGCTCGCAGGCTCACGACGAAGCCGGTGTGCACCGTGCCCGGGAGCGCGTTGATCCCCACGAAGCCGGTCGACCACGCACGCGCCGCGCCGTCGTCCAGCGTCGAGAGGGTGAGCACCGTCTCGCCCGAGACGGGCGGCACGCTGGCGAATCCCAGGGGGTCTACGGGCGGCATGCTCCCCTGCGTGGTGGCGTGGCGCGGGTCCACTTCCGGAGCGAGGACCACCGAGCCGGCGCTCGCCGAAAGCGGGGGCGCCGGCGAGTCGCTTCCATCCGGCCACCCGAGCGCGGCGTGGACGAAGCGAACCTTGGCGACCGAGGGGTCGGCCAGCTCTTCGGTGAAGGCGACGATCGAGAGCGCCGAGTCGCTGCCGGCGTCCGCCCCCGCGAGACCCATCACCGTCAACGTGGTGATCTTGCCGGCGTCCAGCGTCACCGTATCGACGGCCACCGGCGAGCTGCACGAGAGCTGACCCACCGCGACCAGCGCGATGTCGAGCGTCCCCGACGTGGGCAGCGTGACGCCGGCGCTCATGGAGGCGAAGCCCACCGGCGGCTGCGTGAGCGCCGCATCGGATGCAGCCGCGTCGCTCGCTCCTGCGGCATCGCCCCCATCGCCGGCGGTCGTGGCGTCCGTGGTTGCGTCCACGGGGCCTCCTTCGCCGGCTTCGAGCGTGGCATCCTCGGGCTCGCTCGCGTCGGCAGCGTCCTCGCCGGCACTGCCGTCGTTTCCGCCATCGGCCGGGCCAGCCTCCTCGTTCTCGCCGCCGGGCGCCCCGCCGTCGAGTGACCCTCCGAGCACCGGCCCGGTGAACGTCGCCGACCCGCTGACGCGCCAGCAGAAGTCGACCGCCCCGAGGTCCGGCGACATGTTGGCCAGTCGCAACGTGGTCTGCGTCCCGCCCTGCGCGTCGCCGCCGCCGTCGTCGCCCCCGGCCTCGCCGCCCGGGATGATGCCGGGGTGCTCGAGGGAAGCGTCGAAGCCGTTTCCGTTCGACGGCGTGCATGCCGGCGCCACCGCCAAGGCGGCGGTCAGCGCCGCGAGCGCGGCAGCGTGAGCGAAGCGAAGTCGCATGGCAAGCGAGGCGCTCCCAGCTTACGACGGGGGCGCCGCCGGTGCTATGCAAGCGCGCTGAGGACCGCCCGTCATGAGCCCCGAGGAGATCAAGGCGCTGCGCAAGGAGCTGTCGTGCACCGCGAAGGAGCTCGCCGGCGCGCTCGGCGTGGACCAGGCGACGGTGCTGGCCTGGGAGTCGGCCGAGAAGTTCCCGACGAAGGCCTACGTCGACAAGATGTCCGAGCTGCGCGCGAAGGGCCCGGGCGCCGTCCCGAAGAAGGCCAAGGCCGCGGCGGACCCCGTGAAGTCCCTGGCCGACCCGCAGGTGTGGGAGCTGCTCCGCAAGGTGGCCGCGCACAAGAAGCTGCGCGACGAGTGCGTGAAGCTCGCCGAGAAGTACCCCGACCCGGCCAGCGAGTGACCGGGCGCGCCGTCAGTTCGGCTCGTCTTTCACGTCGCCAGGCGGCGGCGTGACCGTGTCGCGCTCGGGATTCTCCTCGTCGAGCGGAGGTGCCGAGATGGTGTCGGTCGTCGACTTGGTCTCGACGGTGTCGGCTACCGACTCCGGCAGCACCTCGCCGAGCTCCGTCTCGGCGATCCGGCGCGACTCGTCGGAGAGCTCGGTGAACTCCTTGAGCGTCGGCAGGTCCTTGAGCGACTTCAGGCCGAAGAACTCGAGGAACTGCGTCGTCGTCCCGTAGAGCAGCGGGCGCCCGGGCTCGTCCTTCTTGCCGAGGATGCGCACGAGGTCGCGCTCGAGCAGCAGCTTGAGCGTCGCTCCGCTGTCGACGCCGCGGATGTCGTCGATCTCGGGACGCGTCACCGGCTGCCGGTAGGCGACGATCGCGAGCGTCTCCACCTGCGCCCGCGTGAGGCGCACCGGGCGCTCGGCCGACAGCTCGCGCACGAACGGAGCGAACTGCGCGGCCGTCCGGAAGAGCCATCCGCCCGCGATCTCGCTCAGCACGATGCCGCGCTCGGCGTACACCGCGCGCAGCTCGCCGAGCACCTCGCGCACCTGCTTCACGGGCGCCGACGCGAGGCGCGCGACCTCGCGGTCCTTGATCGGCTTGTCGCTGGCGAAGATGAGCGCCTCCACGAGCCCCGTCAGGTGAGCGCGCGAGAGCGCACGCGCCTGCTCGATCTCGGCTTCGTCGGGGGCTTCGTCGTCGCGCGGCGTGGGCGGCGCCGCGAGGTCGGCGAGATCGTCGCCCGTCATGTCCACGGTGGGCTGGTCGTCCCACGTCCCGGTGGGCTCGGCTGCCGGCGGCACCGTGTCGGGTCCGCGCTCGTCGTTCTTCGGGTCATGGCTCACGGGGGGTCTCCTCGTCGGCGCTCTGGCTCTCGCCGCCCTCGCCCTCGCTCGCGGCCAGCTCGACCCAGAGGGGGCCGAGGGGCTCGCCCTGGAAGAGCCGCGTCATGCGCAGGCGGGTCATCTCGAGCAGCGCCAGGAAGGTGATCACCAGGTCGAACTTCGTCGTCAGTCCCTCGAAGAGCTGCTCGAAGCCGAGCCGCTTGCGCTCGCGGATGAGATCCGAGAGCTCTCCGATGCGGTCCGACAGCGAGATGCGGTCGGCGACCACGTCGTGCGAGAGGCGCACCTTGCTCCGATCGAGGACGCGCTGGAACGCTTCGACCAGCGCGAAGAGCGGCACCTCGGCGAGCGGCGGGAGCTCCGTGCGCGTCGCCTCCTCGATGGGCGCGCCGCGCAGGAAGATGTCGCGGCCCTCGACGCCCCGGTCCGACAGCGCCTCGCCGGCCTGCTTGTACTTCTGGTACTCGAGCAGGCGCTTGATGAGCGCCTGACGCGGGTCGATCTCGTCCTCGGGGTTCGCGTCGTCTTCCTGTCCGGGTGGCGGCGCCGGGAGGAGCATCTTGCTCTTGATGTGCGCCAGCGTCGCCGCCATGAGCAGGTACTCGGCGGCCACGTCGAGCTGCATGAGCTGCATCACGGCGAGGTACTCGAGGTACTTCTCGGTGACGAAGGAGATGGGGATGTCGAGGATGTCGAGCTCGTGCTTCTGGCAGAGGTGGAGCAGCAGATCGAGCGGCCCCTCGAAGTGAGGTAGCTGGACCGAAAGCCCGCCGGCCTCG
>DATJYG010000430.1:0-16302 GCA_035499695.1 Polyangiaceae bacterium | reverse complement strand
GCGCGTCGCGCAGCAGGTAGTCGCACCGGTCCACGTCGAACTCGCCGCTGACGGCCCGCGAGAGGTACGCGAGCTCGTGACGCCCGAGGACGAGACGCGCCACGCGCGTCGGCAGCTCCGGGTCGATCGACGCGAGCACCTGGTGCACGCCCGTCGACGGATCGAGGATGACGTACGCGGTCCAGTCCTCGTGCGCGCGCGTCATCGGCGTCGCCCCCTCGTAGAGGTGCGACAGTGGACCGTGGCCCACGTCGTGGAGAAACGCTGCAGCGAGCGCCTCGCGCGCTCGCTCGGTGGTCACCCGCTGCGCCTCGGGCAGCTCCCCGTGGATCGCCCGCAACCGCGCCAGGAGCAGCTTCATCACGAAGGCGGCCCCCACTGCGTGCGAGAAGCGCGAGTGCTCCGCGCCGGGGAACGCCAGCGACGCGACGCCCAGCTGCCGGATGCGCCGCAGGCGCTGCACCTCGGGCGTGTCCATGAGCCGCTCGACGATCTGCTCCTCGTCGGACTCGAAGGCCACGAGGCCGTGCACGGGGTCGCGCAGGATCATCTAGTCGTCCACCCGCGCTTGGCCCACACGTCCATCGTCGTACCAGACGCGCGCGAAGAGCGGACCCGCGTGAGTGGTCCGCGACCTCTCGAGTGTCGCGATGCGTTCGGCCGGCCGCGCCTTCGCTCCCGGCGTCCGCTCCGAATGCCAGAGGACGCGAAGGGGCCCCTTCCCTTCCGCCAGCGCGCCCACGGCCCACGCGAGCGGCTCGCGCGGCTCGCGCAGCGTGAGGCGCGCCGACTTGCCCTCGCGCTCCACCTCGACGCGCGGGGCCTTGCCCGGCGGCATGCGATGGCCCCCGCACGACTCCAGAGCGAGGGGCACACCGGCTCGCATCAGGCGCGCCCGCGCAGTCGCCAGGGCGATCGGCGAGCGATCCCCGAGCACGAAGCGCCGGCCCAGCGCGTGCGCGCTCTCGCCCGTCGTGCCGCTCCCCGAGAAGAGGTCGACGACGAGCCCGCCCGGAGGCGTCGCGCACGCCACGATGCGATCGAGCAGCGCCCGCGGCTTCTGCGTGGGGAACCCGGTGCGCTCCGAGGTGCGCGCGTGCCGGAGCGGCGGCACGTCCGTCCACAGCGCATCGACGCGTCGCTCGCGGCACCAGGCGCCGTCGGCGTTCTTCACGAGGAAGTACTTCACGTAGAGCTTCCCGCTCGCCGTGCGGTGCACCCGCCCCTCCTTCTCGAGGCGCGCCATCGACGCATCGGTGTAGTCCCCGCGCGGCGCGCTCGTGAAGGGCCGCCCCTCGTCGTCCCAGCGCACCGCCGACGGCTCGATGGGCTCGAGGCGCGTCGGCGGCGAGAGCTTCGCCTCCGGGCCGCCGTAGACGACGAGCGTGTCGAGCGTGCGACCGAACTGCCGGCTCGCGGCCTGACGCCCGAGGTTCGGCGCCCGCCGCCACACGATCTCGTTCACGAAGGCGTCGCGCCCGAGGATCTCGTCGCAGAGCGCCCGGACGAGGTACGACGCGCGCCAGTCCACGTGCACCCAGAGCGTCCCGCGCGGCGACAGAAGCCCCGCGAGGGCCTCGAGGCGCGGCGCGAGCATGTCGAGGTACTCCGCGAGGCTCTCCCCCCACCGGTCGTCGTAGGCCTGCGCGCGCACGACGCGTCCGTCCGCGGGACCGTCCAGCCGCGCCTCGTGCACGTAGCTCGTCTGCGACGCGAAGGGCGGGTCCACGTACGCGAGGTCCACCGTATGCGACAGCCCCTCACGTGAGAGCGCGTCAGCGACCTCGAGCGCATCTCCTGCGACCAATCGACCAGCTGTCTCTCGTGCGTCGCACGGTAGCTCTAACGTGTCGATTTCAGATGGATCCTCATTTACCCGCTGACCGGGCACCCACACGCGTCCCGGCCACGCGAGACGCACGGTTTCCTGCGCTTTCACGCGCGCTTCCAGAGCCTTGGCCGTCACCACACACGAGCTTCCACGGACGTCGCTGCGGGCGCAAGCCCCCTTTGGAAATAGAAGGACGAGCGCGGTAGTCTCAGGGATCGTCCCCCCTTGCCGAACACGCGATCCGCAGCACCGACGCATCGACTGACCGACATTCTGCGGGCCCTCCCGCAGAGTGAGCTGGACGGTCTCGTCTCGCGTCTCGGCATCCGCATCGATCCGGCCAAGCGCATCGACGAAGCTTCGCAGATCGCGCGCGCGCTCGTGTCGCTCCCGGAGCTTCGCGACCCGTCTCGACTGCATCCGGCGTCGGTGGAGCTCATGCACCGCGTGGCCGAGGCCCGAGGATCGCTCGTCGTGCCCTCGCTCCCGGGCGCGCTCGAGCCGCTGCACGCGCGCGGCCTCATGTTCGCGCGCCAGGTCGCGGCGGGCGTCGAGCTGATCCTGCCGGCCGCCTACCTCGTGCAGATGCGCACGTGGGAGGGCGAGGACCCGCGCTCGATCCGCGCGCTGGTCTCGCAGGCGCCCTTCGAGACGATGAGCGCCATCGCAGCGCACTACCTCGGCCGCCCCGCGACGCCGCCGATCGCCCTGTCGCTCGAGACGGCGTGGGAGACGCTCGGCGACGCGCGCAAGCTGGGCGAGGAGATCGCGAAGCTCTCGCCCACCGAGCGCCGCGTCCTCGAGGGCGTCGAGGCCGAGGGCGGCGAGGTCGACACCTCGGAGCTGCTGGAGCTCGAGCGCGAGCCGCTCCGCCTGCGCACGGCGACCGGGGCGACGCCCTCGCGCCGCGGCGTCGGCTTCTCCCTCGAGCGGCGCGCGCTGCTCATCCCGGTGCACCCCAACCGCCACGTCGTGCCCACCGAGGTGAGCGCGATCATCGGCGCCGAGCACCACAGCGAGCGCGAGGCGCAGCGCGATCAAGTGCGCACCTTCGTCGCCTCGGGCGACCACGCGCCGCGGCGCGCGCGCTTCTCGCTCGACCCGGCGCCGCTGGCGCTCGGCATCGCTGTCGCCGCGCGCGAGACGACCAGCCGCGTCACCGAGTCGCGCACCCAGTCGGGCACCTTCGCCGACGTGCGCGCCGGAGTCGGCACGCCCAAGTCGCTCGTGCAGAAGCTCGGCACGCGCTTCGGGCGCGATCCGGCGCAGCTCGCCGTGATCTTCGCCGTGTCGCGCGCCGTGGGGCTCTGGGACGCGTCGGCGCCGGCGACCTCGTCGCCCCCCGGCAGCTTCACGATGCAGGAGCTGACGCGCGCCCTCTTCCTCACGTGGCGCCGCGGCGGCGTGTGGGACGAGGCACGCGCCGAGCCCGAGGTGCTGCGCCTGGCGCCCGACGCGCGCGATTCGTCGCCCGCGGGCGTCGTGCGCGAGATGGTGCTCGAGGCGCTGCGCGAGCTCGGCGAGGGGCGCTGGGTCCCCTGGTCGTCGCTCGGGGGCTGGCTGAAGAACGACTCGCGCATCCCGGGGCTCGCGCGCCTGCTGCGCCGCTGGGCGGAGCGCGGCGGCCTCGAGCCGGTCGAGCCCATGGAGGTCGCGCGGCGCATCGTGCACGAGAGCCTCCCGGCCCTCGGCATCCTCGACCTCGGCGAGGACGAGGACCTGCCCCGCGACGAGGACTTCGACGGCGGGGCCCCGCCGGTCGCGCTGCGCCTGACGGCGCGCGGGCGCGCGGTCATCGCCGACAAGGTGCCCACGGGGGACGCGACCCCGTCGAAGTTCATCGACACGCACGTGCTCCGGCTCGGTCCGATGGCGCAGGTGGGCGCGGTGCTCGCGCTGGCGCCGTTCGTCGAGGTGGGGCGCGCAGCCGAGACGCTCGACCTCATCGTCGCGCCGCAGACGCTGGCGCGCGCGCTGTCGGCGGGCGTCGAGGCGGACGTGGTGCGCTCGCGCATCGAGGCCCTCGCGCCGCTGCCCGAGTCGCTCTCGCGGCTGCTCGCGCAGGCGAGCGTCGTCGTGGGGCGCGCGTCGTGGCAGGCGGCGGCCGGGTTCCTCTGGGTCGACGACGCCGACGTGCGCGAGCTCCTGCGCACGCGCCGCACGACGCAGGACCTCTTCGTCGATCCGTCGCCCCCGGGCGGGCTGCTCGTCGCGTCGGGCGTGGACCTGGAGAAGCTCGCGCGCCGCTGCCGCACGGTGGGCGTCGAGGTCGTCGTGGACGGCATCGTCGTGCGCGCGCGCACCATGCCGCCGGGCTCGTCGACGACGCCGCCGCCGACCAAGAGCGGCGCCACGGTCAAGGTGACGGCGGGGCGCGGCGCCAAGGGCAAGGACAAGACCGAGCGAAGCGGGTCGACGGGCGAGTAAGCTCCGTCGCATGTCACCCCTGGCCCGGTTTCCGCGCGCCAGCTCGGCCGCGGCGGTGGTGACGGCTGCGCTCCTCGCGCACTGGCCGGCCCTGCGCGCCGGGTACGTGCTCGACGACGAGACGCTGCTGGCCGCGAACCCCTACGTGCGCACCCTCTCGGGGCTGCGGGTGCTGGTGACGAGCGAGTTCTTCGTGGCGACGGCGAAGCCCGAGTACGCGGCGCAGTACCGGCCCGTCTCGGGGGCGTTCAACTGGGTGAGCTGGCAGCTGCTCGGCGGATCGGCGCCCGCGCAGCACGCGCTGAACATCGCGCTGCACGCGGGCGTGTGCGTCCTTCTGCTCGCGGTGCTGTCGGCGTGCGGGGTGCGGCGCGGCATCGCGCTCGCGGCGGCGGTGCTCTTCGCGGTGCACCCGGCGACGACGATGGACGTCTCGTACACCGAGGGGCGGCAGGACCTGCTCGGCTGGTGCTTCGCGCTCGGGGTGGCGCTGGCGGCCTGCCCGGCGAGGGCCGAAACGGCGCGGTGGCGGTCGGCGCTCGCGCTGGGCGGGGCGTCGTTCGTCGGGACGCTGCTCGCGGCGCACTGCCGCGAGGCGTTCGTGGGCTCCTTCGTGGGGCCCGCGCTGCTGGCGTGGGGAGTGCGGCCGCGGGACCCGAAGCGCGCGGCGGGCGTGGCCGGAGGGGGCGTCGCCGCGTTCGCGGTCACGATGGCGCTTCGCGCGCTGGTGGTGAAGACGCCCTCGGATTCGCCGAACTGGTCGCTCGGCGGCGGGATCGCGGCCGCCGTCTCGGCGATGGTGCGTCTCGCGAAGGACGTGGTGCTGCCGACGGACCTGGCGCTGCAGATGACGCCCGCGGCGCTCGGGCTCGCGGGCGCCCTGCTCGTCGCGAGCGCCTTCTGCGCCTGCGCGGTGGCGAGCGATCGGCTGCTCGCGGCGCGCGCGCCGGCGATGCGTCCGCTGGCGTGGGCGGCGTGGGCGATCGCGGCCACGCAGGCCGCCGTCTACGCGATCGTGGTCCTGAAGTTCACGGCGCTGTCGGACCGCTACGCGTACGGGTTCGTCCTCGCCGCGGCGATGCTCGGCGCGGCGTGCGCCGAGTCGCTCCCGGCGCCGCGGCCGATCGTCGTGCGCGCCGTCTCCGCGGGCCTCGCGGCGCTGGCCCTCGCGATCCTGCCGCTCACGTGGGCGCGCGCCACGGACTTCCGCAGCGAAGCGACGCTGCAGGCGGCCATGGTGGAGGAGCGACCCGACGACCCCGAGACGCAGATCGCCCAGGGCCTCGGGCTCCTCGCCCGTGGCGACGTGGAGGCCGCCTACCCGCACTGCGCCGCGTACGCCGCGGCGCGCCCGTCGAGCGATCGCCCGAGCCTGTGCATCGGCCTCTGGGAGCTCTCGCACGGCAAGTGGTGCCCGGCGTCGGCGCGCCTTCGCCCCTACGCCCTGGCGCGCCCCGGGTACCCGCTCTCCCGCAGCGCGGCCCTGGAGGCCGCGTTCCAGTGCAACGATCTCGCCGCCGTCCGCGAGATGCTCTCCGACTGGGAGCCCGCCTTCCCGGACGCGCCGGAGATCGTCGCCGCCCGCCGCCGGCTCGACGAGCTCGCGCGCTGAGCCCCGGGCCGCCGTCAGGGGCAGGGAATCATCGCGCCGCCGAGGGCGAAGTCCGGTATTCGCGTGGGGACCCTCGGTACCAGCGTGACCGAGCCCGGTACCATCGGTACCGAGGGTCCCCAGAGGGTGTCGGAGCGCCCGATCGACGTGGGACCGGTCGATTTCGACGTTCGGGAGTCCTTTGTCGACGTTCGGGAGTCCCGTGTCGTCGTGCGGGCGTCCAGTACCGACGTAAATCAGCCCGGTTTTCCCGTGACAGCGGACTTCCCGGGCGTGCGAGGGGTCGATCCCAGCGTCGGGACCGACCGGTCTTTCGAAAAGGACCCTCGGTACCGACGGTACCGAGCCCGGTCACGCTGGTACCGAGGGTCCCCACGAAGGGACCGGACCCTCGCTCGAAGGGACCCTACCCCTGCACGCTCGCACGGGCCTGCGCCCACGCGTCCGCGGAGGCGCGCTCCGTGCGACCGACCACCTTCCCGCCGCGCAGGAATGCTTCCACCGGGAGCTGTCGCCCGTTGTACTGGCTCGCCATCGTGTACCCGTAGGCACCGGCGTCGAGGATCGCGACCGACTCGGGCGGCAGCCGCGGGAGCAGGTGCTCGCCGAAGTCGTCGCTGCTCTCGCAGACGGGGCCGACCACGCGCCAGGCCACCCGCTCCCCTTCCTCGCCCTCGGGCGACATCGGCACGATGCGATGGCGCGCCTGGTAGAGCGCGGGGCGCAGCAGGTCGTTCATCCCCGCGTCGATCATGAGCCAGCGCGCGGCGCTAGAGACCTTCGACTGGATGACGCGCGCGAGCAGCACCCCGTGCGCCGCGACGAGCGAGCGCCCCGGCTCGACGTAGATCGCCAGGTCCCCGAGTCCGTGCGCCTTCTGCTCGGCGCGCGCCGCTCGCACGAAGTCCGCCGGCCGGAGCGAGAGGCCCCCGCCGTAATCGACGCCGAATCCGCCGCCCGTGTCGACGAACGCGAGCGACGGCAGCTTCCCCGCGCCGCGCAGGCGCTTCACCAGGCCGAAGAGGACGCGCGCCGAGTTCACGTAAGGCTCGTTCGCCACGAACTGCGAGCCCGCGTGCACCCCCATCCCGACGAGCTCGAGGTGCGGCGACGCGCCCACCACCTGCACCGCGTCGTCCGCGTCGTCGAGCGGCACGCCGAACTTCGCCTCGTCGTGCCCCGTCGCGATGTGCCTGTGCGTCGCCTGCTCGAGGTCCACGCTCGGGTTCACGCGCACGCTCACGCGCACCCGCCGCCCCGCGTTGCGCGCCCGCGCCTCGACGCGCGCGATCTCCTCGAGGCTCTCGATCTGCACCGCCCCGATGCCCCGCTCGCCGCACCCGACGGCCCGATCCAGCTCGTCGTCGCGCTTGGCCACGCCGCTGTAGACGATTCGCTCGGGCGGCACGCCGCAGGCGAGCGCCACGGCGAGCTCCGGCCCGCTGACGACGTCCGCGCCGCATCCCTCGGCCGCGAGGGCCCTCACCACCGGGCCCGCCGTGTTCGCTTTCACCGCGTAGCAGACGAGGTGCGGCTGCTTCTCGAACCCCGCCTCGAGCGCCCTCGCCTCCCCGGCAATTGCGTCCAGATCGTAGACGTACGCTGGCGTGCCGAGCTCGCTCGCGAGGCTGGCGAGCGGCACCCCGCCGAGAAGGAGGCCACCTGAGCCGTCGCGCGTGAGAGACATGTCGGGCTAGAGTACACTCGCTCGCCCCCACCCATGTCCGCTCTTCGTCGCGCGAAGCTCGTCTGTACCCTCGGACCCGCGTGCGACTCCGCGCAGGGCCTGGAGTCGCTCATCGAGGCGGGCATGGACGTCGCGCGCTTCAACTTCTCGCACGGGACGCACGAGGAGCACGGGCAGCGGCTCGTCCGACTGCGCGAGGCGAGCGAGCGCAAGCGCAAGGCCATCGCGGCGCTGCAGGACCTCTGCGGCCCGAAGATCCGGACCGGGCGCTTCCCGGCCAAGTTCGACCTGCCCTCGGGCGTGGAGATCGCGCTCGTCGAGGGCGAGGAGTCGAAGGACGAGCGGGTCATCCCCATCAACTACGAAGGGCTCGCGCGCGACGTGCGCGTGCAGGACAAGATCCTCTTCGACGACGGGCGCCTCGTGCTGACGGTGCTCGGCATCGAGGGCGACCGCGTGCGGGTGCGCGTCGACCAGGGCGGCGGCATGCGCGACCACGTGGGCGTGCACCTGCCGAGCAAGACGCTGCGCATCTCGGCGCTCACGGACAAGGACAAGGAGGACCTCGTCTTCGGCCTGTCGAGCGGCTTCGACTACATCGCGATGAGCTTCGTGCGGCGCGCGGAGGACCTGCACCAGATCCGCGAGATCTGCCACGCCTGGGGCGCGCCGACGCCCGTCATCGCGAAGATCGAGACGCCGGACGCGGTCGAGAACCTGGAGAGCGTCGTCGCCGCGAGCGACGGCGTGATGGTGGCGCGCGGCGACCTCGGGGTGGAGTTCCCGCCGGAGCGCGTGCCGGTCATCCAGCGGCAGATCCTGGCGATGGCGCGGCGCGTGCGGCGGCCGGTCATCGTGGCGACCGAGATGCTGCAGTCGATGACGAAGTCGACGCGGCCGACGCGCGCCGAGGCGAGCGACGTCGCGAACGCGGTCTACTCGGGCACGGATTGCCTGATGCTCAGCGGCGAGACGGCGAACGGGGACTACCCGACGCTGGCGTGCTCGATGATGTCGCGCATCGCGCTCGAGGCGGAGTCGAGCGCGTTCTTCGAGCAGGCGCCGTACGTGTCGCGCGCGACGAGCGTGGCCGAGGCGATCGCGCGCGGGAGCGTGAACACGGCGCGCGAGATCGGCGCGAGGTACATCGTGGCGTTCACCGAGAGCGGCGCGAGCGCGATGACGGTGAGCCTGGCGCGGCCGCACGTGCCGATCATCGCGTACTCGCCGAACGAGAAGACGCGCCGGCGCATGGCCCTGAACTGGGGCGTCGTGCCGCGCGTGATGCCGGCGATGCACGACCCGGATCAGCTCGCGGACTGGTGCACGGGGGACCTGCTGGCGGCAGGCTTCGGAAGCCCCGGAGAGCGCGTCGTCATCGTCTTCGGCGCGCCCATCGGCGTCAGCGGGAGCACGAACAGCATCCGCGTCCACGTCCTGGGCTGATCTCGCTACTTGGGGCTCAGCTTCATCACGGAGGCCGCGCTTCCGGATGGGGTGGATGTATTCGTGTACTGCGCCCAGTAGACGCTCGTGTCGTCGAGCACGATTCCGGTGAGCATGGGAGCGGATGCGACCGTGACGGGGACCCCGCCCGCGATGGGCACCTTCATCACCAGATTCCGGGCGGGGTCCGTCCAGTACACGTTCAGACCATCGACCGCGAATGCGAACGCTCCGGACTGATCCGTCGCGAGCGTCACGGAGATGCCACCCGCCTTGGGCGTGCTCATGATCGGCGCGTTACTCAACGAGCTGGCGCACCAGTAGACGTTCGCGTCGTCGATGGCGAGCCCCCGGACGAACGGCATCGCGGCGAGCGTGGTCACGGCTCCGCCTGTGCGGAGCATGCTGAAGATGCCATCTCCAACCCAGTAGATGCTCGTGTCATCCACGGCCGGAGGACCCTGCGTGATGGCGCCCGGCATCCCGAGTGTGGCCAGAGCACCTCCTTGGACCGGTATGGACTCGACGACGAACGGCCTCACCCAGTACAGGTCGCTGCCGCCAACGGCCAGGCCCATCACCTGCGGCGTGTCGGTGGCGAGGGTCGTGGGCGTACCGCCGGACAGCGGCACGGCGAGCACGTCGCCCGGATCGTCGGCCCAGTAGGCCCTCGTCGAGTCGACCGCGAGCCCAGCGCTCCCGCCGCCGCTCCCGGCGGTGCCCGCTGTGGCGAGCGTCGTCGGCACTCCGCCGCACTTCGAGACCTTCATGACGCTTCCTAGTAAGTCCACCCAGTAGACGTTCGTCGCGTCCACCGCGAGGCTCGTCATCGGGTGCGGTCCGGTCGCGAGCACCACGGGTGTGCCGTTGCCGCTACCGCAGCTCATCGTGCCGACGCCGCTGCTCGATCCGCTGCTGGAGCCGCTGCCGGTATGACCCGTCGTTTCGAAATCGTAGAGGGCTGAACGCCCGCAACCGAACGCCAGCAGGCCGCTAGCGAAGAGGAGGGCCGGAGCCCGCGCGCGCATCGCGATCGAGGACATCGCCAAGAGAAGAAGTGTAGCGCCCCTCTAGAGATGGCCCGATGCCGACTCGGGTGGTGCGGCCCGGCCAACTGGCCGGCCGGCATGGCGAGTTGGCCCGCCCGAAGATCCAGGTGAACCACCCGCACGGCCACCTGGCCCGCCCGCAGATCCAGGCCGCACGGCCACCTGGCCGACCCGAAGTTTCCGCAGAACCGCCCGCACGGCGAGTTGGCTGGTCGGTCTCGGCACCCGGGCAATCGGCCCCACGCGCACCCCGCTACGTGGGGCAAAGTGCGCGTTAACCCTTCTTTACTCGCGCCTTGGGACCATTCGCCGCCCCTCGCACGTCGATCGGTGCGGAGGCGATGGAAAACCATGAAGCTCTCGATTCGTAGGTTGATTGCGGTCGCGTCCGTCGTGGGCGGTCTCGCGGTGCTCTCCGGCGGCGCGGCCTTGGCGGACGAAGGACAACCCCAGACGCACGCGCACAAGGGCCACGTGAAGCACGCCGGGATGCTCGATCAGGCGCTGAAGCTCCAGGGCCTGAGCGCCGAGCAGAGCCAGCACATCGAGGCTCTCAAGGCGCAGCGCCACGCGGCGGCCGAGCCGGTCCGCCAGGCGAACGCGAAGCTGCTGACGGATCTCGCGACGCAGGTGGACGCGGCGAAGGTGGACCCGAGCGCGCTCGAGCCGGAGCTGACGGCGGAGGAGCAAGCGGCGCAGGCCGAGAAGAACGCCGACGCGGCGACCCTCACGGCGCTCCACGGCCTGCTCAAGCCGGAGCAGCGCAACCAGCTCGTCGATCAGCTGGAGTCGGCGTCGGGCAAGTCGGCGCAGCGAAAGCAGGCCCTCGAGTCGTTCCGCGGCGACTCGTTCGACGCGAGCGCGCTCGTGCGGGTGCACGTCCCGGGCGAGCACGTGGTGCGCATCGCCGAGGAGAAGGTGCCGCAGATGACGCAGGAGCAGCGCGCCCAGTTCGCCGAGCACCTGCGCGCCCGCGCCGCACACGAGTCCAAGAGCTGAGCCGTAGCCGGATCGATGGTGCGTGCCATGCACCCGATCCGAGCGGATGAGTGGGAGATTCCCGTGGCGGAAGGCCGTGATCGCGTGCGGGCTGGCAATCCCGCACGCGGTGGCCTGTCTGCCATCGAACTCGTCGGGGCCCGAGGCTGACACGGATCACGACGGGCTCAGCGACCGCGAGGAGCTCCTGGTCTACGGCACCTCGCCGCTCATGCCCGACACGGACGGGGACGGCTACACCGATTACCAGGAGGTCGTCAGCTACGGGTTCGATCCCCAGAACGATCCGGACCGCTTCAACCCGCGCGTCGCGGACGTGCCGACGATGTCGATCGTCGTCACGGGGCCCCCCATCGTCAGGTTCGAGGCCATCATGACCGACGGGACGACCGTCACGATCGACAACTCGATCGCCGAGAGCGTCACGACGGGGGTCAGCAACAGCGTCACCCAGCACCAGGAGCAGTCGAACACCCAGTCGGTCTCGCAGACGAACGAGCAGGACATGTCGGTCTCGCCGACGACGATGAACCAGACGTCGGTGACGACACCCCTCGGCCCCTCCGTTTCGGAGACCTTCTTCTTCACCGACGCCGGCGCCGGCGCCGACGCCGACGCGAGCGTCCCGGAGGATGCCGGGGATGCGGGCGGCGGCGAGGCTGGCGGGGACGCGGGGGCTCCCGACTCCACGTCAGGCACGGGCGGCGGGAGGGAACCGGTCCTCAACAGCGAGACCACGACGCAGGACCCCGCCACCCTGACGCAGACGACGGGCGACAGCACGACGCTCACGTTCGGCAACGCGGTATCGACCACCGTGAACCCGTCGACGACGGTCGACACGGCAGTCGACTTCACGCAAGAGCAGATGCAGCAGAACCAGCGGACCCTGACGCAGGATCAGGCGGTCGCGCAGTCGCATGCGGTCGCCACCAGCGGCGCCACCATCAGGGTCCCCGCGATGATCGAGAACACGGGCCACGTCGCGTTCCGCTGCACCAACCTGTTCCTCGGGGCGGTGCTCGTCGAGACCAACGGGACGATGATCGCCCTCGGAAACCTCGAGCTCGACCAGAGCATCGTCACCACCTTCGTGCCGTTCGCCCTCGCGCCCGGCGAGTCGCTCGGGCCCACCAACTTCTCCACCCCCTCCCTGGAGCTGTCGGCCGCGTTCGACATCCTGGGGAGCGGACGCGCGCTGATCCTGAGCCTCGCCACCTACGAGCTCGACGACTCCAAGGGCGTCCCGTACGCGTTTAACCTGACCGACATCGGCTCCAAGAGCGCCCTCGTCGCGATCGACTACGGCAAGGGCAGCTCGAGGCAGCCGGAGCTCTACCAGGTGGCGACGAACTTCGACCCGTCGCAGCCGGGCGCCACGGTGGCGCAAATCTTCCAGAACATCCTCTACGTCCCGTACTTCGCCGCGCCGCAGACGGGTCTCGTCGCAGTGCGCGACACCGCCATGACCTCGAGCGGCGGTCCGCACTGGTCGGTCTCGCTCGTGCACGACGAGGGTCCCGACATCGGCACGACCACCTACGGCGACGGCGTCGATCCATACGACTTCAACGGCATCCAGGTGCGCTCGGGCGACGTGCTGCACCTGGCGTTCGTCCCCAAGGGCGGCTCGGCCCCGACCGACGGCGGCCTCTCTCGTCCGCCGGAGGGCACCGGGCCGGCCGACGCTTCGTACCACCCCGTCGTGGAGCGTACGCCGGACGCGAGCGTGCCGCCCGGCGCGGGCCCACCATGACCGATGCGAGTGCGCCCCCGCCCCCGGCAGCTCCGATCTTCGAGGTGCGCGAGCACATCGATGGCGCGCTCTTGCCTTCGCACGACTACGGCGTGACCGGCCAGTGCGCGACCGGGTCGGGGCTCGCGCCGGGGAACATCTACGCGCAGGGGCAGAGCGGACGCGGGGCGGGGCTCGGGGCCGGTCTGGGCGCGCGCGCCGGGCTCCTCATGGCGGTCAGCCCGCCGACGCCGGGCCAGTCGAGCTGGTGGGGAGTGCGCGTCGTGGGCGGGCTCGACCTCGCTCTCGTGTACGCGCGCGTGGACACGGGGCTGCCGGACGTCACCGGTCAGCTCTGCGCGCGCCTCGAGAGCGACGGCGTGGGCGTGCAGTACCGCGGGTCGACGGTGCTGCTCGGGCAGCTCTCGGCGGGCTTCGGCGCGCATCTCGGCCTCGGCGACGCGAGCCGGCCTGACGCGTGGCACGGCGTCGTGCTCGGGGCTGCCATCGTGCCGACCCTCACGTACCTGCAGCCGTGGGTGACCGATGCGACCCTGGACGGGAGCTTCCTCGGGATCGAGCTCACGGTCGACTTCGCGACGATGCCGTACGGCTCGGCGGAGGAGAACGCCAAGCGGGTCAGCCTCTTCCTCCTCTTCCCGCCGGAGGACAAGGGGCCGATGACCGCGCAGCTGAGCTTCGGGGTCGTCTGGTGAGACGGCGGCTCACCCGCGCTTGGGCATGAGGATGCTCACCGTCGTCCCCTTGCCCTCGCCGCTCTGGACGCGCAGGCTCCCGCCGAGCGCCGTGACGACGCCGTAGACGGCGCTCAGACCCATGCCGCTCTTGTTGCCGGCCATCGTGTGTCGCCAGTACGGATCGAAGATGCGCTTGAGGGCGTCGGGCGCGATGCCCTTGCCTTCGTCGGCCACCGTGAGGACGACCTTGTCCGCTTCCCCGCGCACGCTGGCGCGCAGGCGCCCGCCTCCGGGCATCGCGTCGACCGCGTTGCGCGCGACCTGGTAGAGCGCCTCGGCCAGCGCCGCGACGTGGCACTGCACCGCGCCGACCTGGGGGTCGTAGTCGCGCTCGACGGCGACGCCCGAGCGCGCGCGCCCGATGGCGCTCTCGAGCGCGAAGTCGAGCATCGCGGCGACGTCGGCCGACTCGAGGACGCCCTCGGAGGCCATCGCGAAACGCCTGAGCCGCTCGATGGTGGCGCGGATGCGGCCGAGGCCTCCCTCGGCGCGCTTGAGGGCCCCGGTCGTCTGCTCCGGCGTCTGGCCCGGGCGCGCCGCCTGCTGCGTCGACGCGACGGCGACGGCGAGCGCGTTGTTCAGCTCGTGCGCGATGCCTCCGACGAGCACGCGCAGCGCTTCCAGCTTCTCGACGAGCACGAGCTGCTCCTGCATGCGGCGCAGGCGCGCCACGGCCGCCGCGAGGCGCTCGACCTTGAGGAACGACGCGATGGCGCGCCTGTGGCGCGCGCGGGCAGACACCCACGCGCCCACCGCCACCGCCGCGACGAGCAGGTGCGCCCACGCGGGAGACAGCGGGTCGGCCACGAGGAGCGCCAGGTAACCGCTCACCGCGAGGGCCATCGCCTCGCGCGGCGGCAGCGGGACGAGCCCGACGCCGACGAGGATCGCCGCCGGCTCGACGAGCAGCCACGGGCTCGCGCGCCCGCCCGACAGGCGCGCCACGAGGCCCCACCCGAGCTCCATCGCGACGATGGCTCCCACGGCGAGCGCCAGCAGCCCGCGCGTGTTGCGCCGGACGAGGGGTACGGCCAGCGCCGCCGCACCCAGCACGATGGCCACGCACGCCTGGGTGATCGCGGCCCCCTCGTACGCCCCGTGCTCGGTGAGCAGCGTCACCGCGGCGCAACCCATCGTGAGGGCCGCGACGGCGGCGAGCGTCGGCACGAGCGCCGCGGCCGTCTGCGCGCGGCGCTCGGCGATGAACCGCGACCGCGGGCGGCCCTTGCGGCCCACCTTCTCCGCGACCCGCGCGTAGCGGTCGCGCAGCAGGTGCGCCGCGTGGATGGACAGGTTGGCCCTGTCCGCGTCGTGGGCCATACGGGGAATCTACCCTCAAAACGAGCCGGCGAGCCCACTCCAGGGCCCCACGACGAGCCCCGCCTGAGCCCCCTGCGTGTCCGGCGCGGTCAGCAGCAGGTACGCGCCCACCCCGCCCAGCGCGAGCGCCCCCAGAAACGCGATGTCCGCCGACGTGCGGAAGGTGATGCCGCTCGCCTTCGTGCCCTGCTGCTGGAAGTTCGGTCCCGGCGAGTTGTACTGGTTGGCGAGCGAGATCGCCTCGAAGCCGGCGACCGCGCCCACGACGGCCGCGACGCCTGCCCCGGCGACGAAGAACCACCCGGCGGTGCGCTGGCCTTCTCCCGGCTTGGGGGCGGGCGCCTCGCCGACGGCCCGCAGCGTGACGTCCACGTCGGGGCCCTTGTCGCCGGAGACGTCGAGCGTCTTCTTGTACGCCTCGTACCCGTCGGCGTTCACGCGCAGCGCGTGCGATCCGCGCGTGGTGCGCACGTCGACGAAGCTCCCGGGGAGGAGCGCGATCGGGTGCGCGTCCAGGGTCGCGCGTCCGCCGTTGGGCGTCACGCGGATGCGGAACGAGCCGAGGTGCTGCCTCGTCTGGGCCAGCTCGGCGCGCGCGCTCGCGAGCTCCTCGGCGCGCGCGCCGCCGTCGTCGGCCAGGAAGTGAACCAGGTCCTGCTCCGCCTCGAGCCACTGCCCGGTGTGGGCGCGGGCGATGCCGAGGTTGAGCAGGATGCTCGGGTGCGGGAAGAGCGTGTACGCCTCGAGGAACGAATCGCGCGCCGAGGCGTAGTCCCCGCTCTCGGCCTGGCCCACTCCGCGACGGAACGCCGCGCGGGACCGCTCACGCACGTCGTCCTGCGCGCCGGCCGACGCAGCGGACAGCGCGAGCGCGGCCGCGATGGCGGCCGCCAGCAGGAGGCGCGTGCGCATCTCGTCGGATCAATACCGCGGTTCGGTCACGATTTGGGGCTCGGTCGGCTTCGGCCTGGGCGGCGCGGGGGGATACGATGTGCGCTTGCCGGGCTTTACGCGGGAAGGGCGGCGCACCGGGAGACCGGCATCGTAGTCGTCAATCGCCACGGGCAGCGCCGACACGGGCGCCGAGAGCTCCACGGGCGGCAGGTCGATGGGTTGCGGGACGGGCACCGGCTGCCACCCCGACGAGTCGACCGGCGGCGGGTCGGGCGTGGCCGAGGGCGGCGCCGCTGCCACGGGCTCGGCGGCTGCCGCGGTCGCCCCGGCAACAGCGGAATCCGACCGGCCTGTCCGCAGGGCCAGGGCGAAGACGAGCACGATGCACGACGCCGCGAGCGCTCCGGCGGCTGCGAAGAGGCCCATGCGCGTCCCACGTCGCGCGCGAGCGTTCGTCTGCAGCGTCGGCGCCGCCGTGACCCCCGTCTCGGTCGGCTGGTCGGGCCCCCGCAGCACTCCCGGCGGAAGCGGCACCGGCACGAAG
>DATJYG010000429.1:0-14384 GCA_035499695.1 Polyangiaceae bacterium | reverse complement strand
CTCGTGCGACGCCGTGTGCGGCCCGGGCGACCACCGCCTCTGGGGCATCACCTCGTGCGGCAAGGGCGACCCGATGCAGATCATGCACGTCGGCCACGGCGCGAGCCCCGCGCGCTTCCGCAACGTCACCGTGGGGAGCGCGTCGTGACGAGAGAAGAGAAAAACAAAGAGATCAGAAGATCAGAAGGTTTGTTTGTTGAATGCCATCCTTCTGATCTTCTGATCTTTTTGTTCAAACCTCTCGGGTGTCATGCGATCTGACGCGCTCCTCTCTCTCGCCAAGGACGTCCTCGGCGCGGCCGGAGAGGCGGAGGCGGAGCTGTATCTGCGCGCGACGGAGCGGGGGTGCGCGAGGTTCGCGGGCGGGGAGCTCGGGCAGCACATGCAGCTCAGCGAGCCGCTCGGGGTCGTGCGCGTGGCGCACGGAAAGCGCGTCGCCGAGACGATCACGACGCGGCTCGATCGCGACGCGCTCGTCGAGGCGGTGCATGCGACGGCGCGGGCTGCGCGGCTCGTGCCGGAGATCGAGGGCTTCTCCGGCTTCACGCGCGCGGGCGAGCCGGACGGCCCCTCCCCCGCCCGCTTCGCCGGCGCGACGGCGGAAGCGACGCCCGAGGAGCGCGTGGAGCGGCTCGCTCCGGCCCTCGCCGCGGTGCGCGCGGCGAAGCTCGTCAGCGCCGGGATGCTCGAGACGCGCGTGCAGGCCCAGGCCCTCGCGACGACGGGCGGGTGCGGGCGGGCGCACGACGCGACGGTCGCGTCGTTCAAGGTGTGGGCGCTCGAGACCCCCGGAGCGGGAGGCGCCGCCGGTTACGGCGGGCACCTGCACCGCGACGTCGGCGCCCTGCGCATCGACGAGGAGACCGCGCGCGCCATCCGCATCTGCACCGACTCGCGCGAGCAAGGACACCTCGACGCCGGCACGTACGACGTCGTGATGGAGCCCGAGGCCGTCTCGGAGCTCTTCGAGTGGCTCTCGGCCATCAGCTTCGGCGCGACCGAGGTGGAGCAGGGCACGAGCCCCGTGGCCGGTCGGCTCGGCGAGCGAATCACGGGAGAGCGCGTCGACCTGTACGAGGACCCCGTCTCGGACGACGCGGCGCTCGGCTTCGGCTGCCCCTTCGACCGCGAGGGCACCTGGCGCAGGCCCGTGCCCCTGTTCGAGCGAGGGGTGGCCCGCGCCGTCCTCTACGACCGCACCTACGCGGCGCGCGCCGGCGCAGTCTCGACCGGCAGCGCTCTGCTCCCGACCCTGGGCAGCCCCGGCGGAATCGGCCCCACCGCCCTCACGATGGGCCCCGGGGACGCCGCGAGCGTCGACGAGCTCGTCGCCGGCATCGACCGCGGCCTCTACGTGTGCCGCCTCCACTACGTGAACGGCCTGCTCGAGCCGCGCCGCGCCGTCATGACCGGCCTCACGCGCGACGGGTGCTTCCTGGTCGAGCGCGGCCGCATCACCCGCGCCGTGGGCAACCTGCGCTTCACCGACAGCTTCCTCGAGGGCCTCTCCCGCTGCGACGGGGCCACCCGCGAGCGCAAGGCCATCCCCACCTGGTGGAGCGAGGACGGCGCCATCGTGACCCCGGCCGTGCGGATGCGCGGTTTCCGCTTCAACGGGGCCTCCCAGAAGCGCCCCGATATGTGACCCCCGCCGGGACCGTTGATCCCCGCGCTCGAGCCAATCTCCGCGCCAAGCGCTAGTCCCGGGAGCCCAAAGTTGCTAATCCCTCCGGCGCCGCCCATGAGCGACACCAAGAGCAGCCAGCCCGCCCGCGCCCTCCCACTCGGAGCGATGCGCAAGGGGCTGACGGGCGGCGGCATCGCGCTCGTCGCCATCAACCTGCTCGTCATGGTGACCGGCAGCGCCGGCCACTCCGGCTCGATGGTCTCGGCCCTCCTCTGGGGCGCCGCGGCCGTGTGCTTCCTGGGCGCCTTCGTCGCATACATGATGGAACCGATCGCCAAGCGCGAAACGGCGGCCGCGTCGGCAGCCCCGACCGCTCCCGCCACGACCGAATCCCCGAAACCGGCCGACGAGGCGGCTCCCAAGGAGAAGGACGCGCGCCTGCTCCGCCGGGGCAACCCGCTGCGCTGGACGCGCGGGGGCATCACCGCCGCCATCTCGGGCTTCCTCGCCCTGCTGCTCATGGCCAAGCCGGGGCAGTGGCGCTGGGGCGTGCCGATGGGCGCCGTGCTCGTCGGGATCGCCGCCTGGGGCGTCATGGATCTGCTCGGTACGTTCGACGATCCGGACGACCGGCTCGAGCGCTCCACGTCCCTGGCTGACCTGGCGCCCTCGCTCGGCGGCGTGATCGCCGCGTTCGTGGTGTTCCTCTTCACCCTCGGCGGGGCGCAGGCCGGCGCCGTCCTGCCCCAGGCGGCGTGGGGCATCGTCGTCACCCTGGCCTTCGTCGGGCTCGTCGTCGCGGTCTTCGCGCTCGGCAAGAAGCTCGGACCCTGGGCGGTCGACGAGAACGGCGAGGACCGCGCGCTCTGGAACCGCCACGGCTTCTGGCTCGTCATCATCGCGGCGGCCCTGCTGCTGCCCGCGATGGGCACCTACGCCCTCTGGGATCCCTGGGAGACGCACTACGGCGAGGTGTCGCGCGAGATGCTCGCGCGCGACGACTGGATCAGCCTCTGGTGGGCGCAGGACGGCTGGTTCTGGAGCAAGCCGGTCGCCGACATGTGGATGCAGGCGCTCGCGATGACGACGCTGGGCGTCCACTACCAGCCCGACAAGATGCTCATCGGCGACGGCACGAAGCCGCTGATGCACCCGGAGTGGGCGGTGCGCGCGCCGGTCGTGCTGCTGACGATCCTCGCCGTCTACCTCCTCTACAAGGGCGTCTCGAAGACCTTCGGCCGCCGCGCGGCGTTCCTCGGTGGGCTCGTGCTCTGCACGATGCCCGACTGGTACTTCATCGCGCACCAGACGATGACCGACATGCCCTGCGTCGGCGCGATGACCGCGTCGATGGGGCTCATCCTCATCGGCCTTCGCACGCCGGAGGACCGCGAGGCGCGCGCCTACGAGGTGAAGCTCGGTTCGCGCCGCTGGCGGCTCACGGGCTGGCACCTGGTGTTCGGCGCGGTGCTCGTCTGCGCGATCCCGCAGATCCTCTATCTCCTCTCGCGCAACTTCGAGTTCCTCTGGCACTCGGGCGCGCACGGGTTCCGGCCGCACTGGGACGTCTTCCGCAGCGGCTCGGGCGGCGGCAACTGCGGCCTGCCGGGCAACGAGGAGTGCCACGAGACGTATCCGGCCAGCGTGCCGCACTCGGTCGGCAACGTGCCCGACGGCTTCGGCCCGTCGGTGTGGCGCGCCATCGCGTCCTTCGAGCCGGCCCTGCAGGGGCTGCTCTGGGCGGGGCTCCTCGGCCTGCTCCTCTACATGAGCTGGGGCGAGCGGCGCACCAGGCGCCTCTACTACCTCGCCGCCTGGTTCTTCGCGGCGGTGGCGACGCTCGGCAAGGGGCCCGAGGGCTTCGGCCTGCCGGTGCTCGTGACCTTCGCGTACCTCTGCGCGTCGCGCCCGGGCGAGGAGCTGCTCGCGCGTCTGCAGCGGATCATCCGCGAGATCACCCAGTTCGAGATCATCGCGGGCCTGCTGATGATCCTCGTCGTCGCGATCCCGTGGTGGGTCGCCATGTACGTGCGGCACGGGAGCCCGTTCACCGACCGGCTCATCTTCCACGACATGTTCAACCGCGCGTTCCACCACGTTCACGACACGAACGAGGGGGACGACACGAGCTTCCGCTTCTACATCTGGCAGCTCGGCTACGCGCTCTTCCCGTGGACCGGCCTGGCGCCGCTGGGCCTGCTCTGGTGGCTGCGTCGCGGCACGTCGAAGGAGGACAACGACCGCGCGGACGCGTCGGTGCTCCTCTGCATGTGGTTCCTCTTCGGCTTCGCGCTCTTCTCCTTCATGGGCACGAAGTTCCACCACTACATCTTCCCGGCGGTGCCGCCCGTCGCGGTGCTCGTCGGCATCGTGCTCGACGACATGCTGGGTCGCGACTCGCCCGTCGCGTCGAAGTCGACGGTGCCGTACGTGCTCGGGGTCACCGCGGGCATCGCCGTCATGGTGGTCGGTGTGGCGCGGACGCAGGCCGGCTCGGTGTTCGGGTTCAAGCCGGACGGGCGGATGGCCGACCCGTCGCTGTGGCAGGCGGGGGCGCTCTTCGTCGGCGGGGCGCTGATCGTCGCCGCCTTCATGTGGTTCTTCAACCACAAGCAGGAGGCGCAGCCCGACGCGGACCAGACGACGGACGCGCACGCGTCGCGCATGCTGGCGGCGGGCGCGGTGGGGGCGGCGCTCGTCCTCGTCCTCGTCACGCGCGATCTGGTGATCAAGCCGGACAACTCGGATCAGCCGGGCGCGATCCGGCTGCTGCAGCTCTTCACGTACAACTACCGGCGGGCCTGGCCCGAGTCGCTCGACTTCAGCGCGGTGCTCGCGGGCTTCGGCGCCCTCGCGGTGCTCGTCTCTCTGGCGCTCTGCGTGCGAGGCTTCCGCAAGCACGCGGTCGTCGCGATGTGCGCGCTCGGATTCGTGTGGGCCGTCTGGGGGCTCGACGTCTACATGGAGCGGACGGCGCAGCACTGGGGCCAGCACGAGGTCATCGCGGCGTACTACGGCGATCGCAGCTCGCCCGACGAGATCCTCGTCGCCTACCAGATGAACTGGAAGGGCGAGAACTTCTACACGGGCAACCACATCCCCGCGTTCGTCTCGACGGGGTCGAACTTCACGACCTGGCTCAAGAAGAAGAAGGAAGAGGGCGCGAAGGTGATGTACTTCGTCACCGAGCACGGGCGCATCGGCGGGCTCAAGGGCGAGGTGCAGGCGAAGTCGTACCGCGAGGTGACCGACAAGACCCTGTGCAACAAGTTCGTGCTGGTGCGCGCGGAGCTCTAGGCGGGCGAGGCGCCACCGCACGAAGGCGGGGCCTTTCCTCGCGCGTCTCCGGTCGTCACGCCGCCTGCAACGCGGGCGCGAGAGGAACTCCAGAGCAGGCGGCGTGCCGCTTCCTCGCCGCGCTGCGGAAAGTCCCCGCCTTCGTGCTCTGTACGGGCGCCGTCAAATGGGAGCGCGCAGCGCCGGGAGGGATAGAGCACGAAGGTGGGGAGGCCCGCAGCGCGCCTAGGAGCGAGGAAGCGGCACGCGGCATGCTCGATGGCCACGCAGGCGCCTCAGGCTGCATGCCGCGTGACGACCGGAGCGACGACGGCGCGCGAGGAGCCGCCCCACCTTCGTGCGGGAGCGCCCATCCCACGGGCCTACCCCGCCACCCCTGGCATCCGACGCGGCGCGGCACTAGACTGAATGGTGATTCAGTCGGGGACCAGAGAGGGAGAGACACCGTGTCCAAGCCCATCCAAGCCATCAACCGCTACAAGGCCGACCTCCGGGAGCTGCAGTTCCTGCTCTTCGAGCAGTTCAAGCTGCAGGATTTGCTCGGCAAAGCCCCGTTCGAGGGGTGGGGCGAGGAGGAGTGCCGGAGCTCGCTCTCCGAGTGCTACCGCTTCGTGCGCGAGGTCACCGGCCCGCTCAACGCGGTGGGCGACCACGAGGGGTGCAAGGTCGTCGACGGGCACGTCGTGACCCCCCAGGGGTTCAAGGACGCGTGGAAGAAGCTCTACGAGGCCGGCTGGAAGTCGATCGCCGTCGACCCGGAGTACGGGGGCGCCGGAGCACCGCACACGCTGCAGGTGATGATCGAGGAGATGATCAGCGGGGCCAACACGGCCTTCGCCATGTACCCGGGGCTCGCCTTCGGCGCGGCCGAGGTCATCGAGTCGTTCGGCACGCCGGAGCAGAAGGCCCTCTACTGCGCGCGCATGTTTGGCGGACAGTGGGGCGGCACCATGTGCCTCACCGAGCCGCAGGCCGGCAGCGACGTCGGGAGCGCCAAGACGACCGCGAGCAAGAACGCCGACGGCAGCTACGGCATCCGCGGCACCAAGATCTTCATCTCCGGCGGCGACCACGACCTCGCCGAGAACATCGTGCACCTGGTCCTCGCGCGCGTGGACGGCGCGCCGGCGGGCACCAAGGGTCTCACGCTGTTCATCGTGCCGAAGGTCCGGTCCAGGGCCGACGGTACGCTCGGCGAGTCGAACGACGTCACGCTCGCCAACATCGAGCACAAGATGGGGATCAACGGGTCGGCCACGTGCATCCTCAACTTCGGGGACTCCGGCAAGTGCCTCGGCTGGCCGGTCGGCGGCGACGCGAAGCTCAACCAGGGCATGCCGCAGATGTTCAAGCTGATGAACAGCGCGCGCATCGCCGTGGGCGTGCAGGGCGTCAGCCTCGCCTCGAGCGCCTTCCTCAACGCGCTCGAGTACAGCCGCGAGCGCAAGCAGGGCTCGTCGATCACGCACTGGAAGGACGCGACCGCGCCGCGCGTGCCCATCCTCGAGCACGCCGACGTGCGGCGCATGCTGCTCGACATGAAGGCTCGCGTGGAGGGCATCCGCGCGCTCGCCGTGAAGCTCGCGCACCACCAGGACGAAGTGCGCGTGATGCAGGGCAAGGACGAGCAGAAGACGGCGTACCACCAGGGACAGGTGGACCTGCTCGTTCCGCTGGTGAAGAGCTACGGCAGCGACCAGGCCTTCCGCATCTGCGAGACCGCCATCCAGACCTACGGCGGGGTCGGCTACACGAAGGACTTCCCCGTCGAGCAGTACTGCCGCGACGCGAAGATCTTCAGCATCTACGAGGGCACCAACCACATCCAGGCGATGGACCTCGTGGGGCGCAAGCTAGGTCAGGCGGGCGGCGCGAACCTGCAGGCGTTCCTCGCGGACGTCGCCACGTTCGTGCAGGAGCACGGGGCCGACCCGACGCTCGGGAGCGCCGTGAAGCACCTGGCGCTCGCGCAGGAGGCCCTCGGCGGCAGCGCCATGCGCCTCCTCACCTGGTTCCAGACGGGGCAGCTCGGCATGGTGCCCCTGCACGCCAACCGCTTCCTCGAGATGATGGCCGAGACGACCGTCGCGTGGCTGCTCCTCGACGGCGCCGCCGTGGCGCTCGAGAAGAAGAAGGGCGTCGCCGCCGGACACCCGGACGCGGCGTTCTACGACGGCAAGGTCGCGGCTGCTCTCTACTACGCGCGCAACGTGCTGCCGGGCGTCGAGCTCAAGGCGCGCCTGATGGCCGACGAGGACAAGAGTCCCCTGGAGATCACGGACGCGTCTTTCGCTACAGTCTGAGGCCTCATGGCCGTCAGACTGACGAAGATCGCGAAGCGCGCCGGGTGCGCGGCGAAGCACCCGCCCGGGTACCTCTTCCCCCTGCTCGGGTCGCTGCCGAAGGTGACCGACCCCAACGTGCTCGTCGGCAGCTCGACGGCCGACGACGCCGCGATCTACCGCATCGACGACGAGCGGGCGCTCGTGCTGACGACGGACTTCTTCACGCCGATCGTCGACGAGCCGTACGACTTCGGCGCGATCGCGGCGACCAACGCCCTGAGCGACGTCTATGCCATGGGCGGCAAGCCGCTGACGGCGCTCAACATCGTGGGCTTCCCCGAGTCCGACCTCGATGTCTCCGTGCTCGGGGACATCCTGCGCGGCGGGGCCGAGAAGGCGCGCGAGGCGGGCATCGACATCGTCGGCGGTCACACGATCAAGACGGACGAGCCGATCTACGGCCTCGCGGTGACCGGGATGGTGCACCCGGCGCGCGTCGCGTCGAATGCGGGCGGCAAGGCCGGTGACGCGCTCGTGCTCACCAAGCCGCTCGGCGTCGGCATCGTGACGACCGCGGCCAAGCAGGACCGCGACACGGCGGGGGCGATCCGCGAGGCCATCCGGCTCATGTCGACGCTCAACCGCGCGGCCGCGGAGGCCATGGCCGCCGTGGGCGCCCACGCGTGCACCGACATCACGGGGTTCGGTCTGCTCGGGCACCTGCGCAACGTCGCGACGGCGAGCGGCTGCTCCGCGACCGTGCACCTCGGGGCCGTGCCGGTCATCGACGCGGCGTGGACCTACGTGCGCGAGGGCGTCGCCCCCGGCGGCACGCACGCGAACTGGCGCTTCCTCGACGAGTGGGTCCAGTACGACTCGGGGATCGACAAGGAAGCGCAGCTGGTGCTCTGCGACGCGCAGACTTCGGGGGGCCTGCTCATCGCGCTCGACGCCGCGAAGGCCGATGCGCTCTGCGCCGAGCTTCGCGGCCGAGGCGCCCCCTGCGCGGCGGTCATCGGCACGCTGGAATCGGGCCGCGCGGGATCGATGCGCGTCGTCGCCTGACCGGCGCGCGAGCGTCAGCCGCGCATCGGGCGCAGCGCGTTCGTCCAGCGGAGAAGCTCGTCGAGCATGCCCTTGGCGGCCTTCGCCTGGGCCTCGTCCCCCGTGAACACGCCGTCCTTCAGGGACCTCTCGTAGTACTGAATCGCGACCGCCTCCGGGATGGGCATCATGCGCAGCGACGTGATGACGAGCTTGGCCATCTGCTGGCTCCGCATGCCTCCCGAGACGCCGCCGTAGCTGACGAAAGCCGCCGGCTTGTAGTTCCACTCCCTGAAGAGGAAATCGAGCGCGTTGAGCAGCGTCGGCGCCATCCCGTAGTTGTACTCGGGCGTGACGAAGACGAACGCGTCCGCCGCCGACACGATGGCCGACCACTTCTTCGTGTGCTCCTGCGTGTAGTCCTGGAACCGCGGGTGCTTCGGCTCGTCCAGCAGCGGCAGGTTCACCTCGGCGAGATCGACGAGCGTGACGTCGAAGCCGCCGTGCTGTCTCGCACGCTCCTCGAACCACTTGCCGACCGCGAGCCCACCGCGCCCCGGGCGGGTGCTCACGACCACCACGTGCAGGCTGGGCATGAGGCACCGTAGATAGGACAACACGCTCGAGCCGTCGAATGGTCCGGCGGTTGCGTGACCCCTGGCCATGAAGCGCGGCCATGTCGCAATCGTCGGCCTCTTCGCGGCCGCGTGCAGCGGAGTCGCGAACCCCGGACCTCCGGAGCCGCCCGCGCATCCGGGCGACTGGACATGCGTGGGAAAGGGAACGACGGCTCGGCTCGAGCCGGTTCAGCCGCGGGGCCGCTTCGCGGTGGCTCTGCAGGACGCCTCCACGCACGCTCCCGTCGGGGATCTGCTGCTCGCCGTCTGCGCTCTGGAGGACGAGGACTGCGCCACACCCGCCTCGCAGGAGAAGGCCGACCACACGGGAAGCGCGACGCTGACCGTTCCAGTCGGTCGCTCTCCCTTCGACGGCTTCGTGCGCGTGTCGGGCGCGAGCATCGCGACCCACTACGTGTTCCTGCCCGAACGCGAGGCCGCGTGCCCGTCGTGCGCGCTCGTCCTGCCGATCTACACGTCGTCGGCGCTCGCGACGCTCACCAAGATGACGGGATTGAAGCTCGACGCGAAGGAGGGACTGGTCCGCGTGGACCTGCAGGACTGCGCCGGTGCGCCCGCGAAGGACGTGTCCGTATCCATCGGGGGATTCAACTGCAGCGAGTCGGGCGCCATGGACGCGGGGGCCAGGGCGGGCGTCCTCTTCCGCCCCGAGGGCTGCCGCAAGCCCCTGGTCGCCTACGCGACCGGCGGCAACGGAAGCGTGACGCGTGCGGCGCTGGCGAGCGACGCGACCGGCGTCGCCCTCGGCTTCGGTGTCGCTCCTGGACGGCTCGGCATCGCGGCGCTGCTCGACGGCAAGACGATCGCAGGCGCCATCGGCTTCACGCGCGGAGGTGCCGTCTCGGAATTCGTCCTGCGCCCCCGCTTCAGCCCTGCCCCCCCTCTGTTCTCACAGCCGTGACGGCACGTCGTGCCCGAGGCGCCTCCGCGCCTCGAGCACGGCATCTCCCGCGTGGGCTAGCGAGCTCGGGCCTGCATCGGTTCCTCGACCGCTCTCGAAAGGCCACGCCGGAGCGTGAAGTGGTTGCACCCGCACGTCCCGACGACCCGAAGCGCGAACTTGACGAGAGTCGGCTCCTTGCAGGACGCCTGCTCCCCGTCGAGGGGCGCGAGAGCTGGGCTGCCGAAGTGCTTGCAGTGTCGACAGTGCCCCCACTTCCCGTTCTGACCCTTGATTGCCATGGCTCACCTCTCCTTGTTCTGGTTCACGTTGACCGATTCGATCTCGCTGCCTGAGCTGCCGGCAGCTCGATCCAAAAGAGGCACCCTCTGGGCCGACCGCGCTGGACGCCGACCGAGCCCCCGTGCGCCGTGACGAGCCTCTTGACCGTCGCGAGCCCGAGCCCGAGGCCCTGCGTCGACCATTCGGCACGCACGTACGGCTCGAAGATGTGCACTTCGGCCCCTTCCGGCAGCCCGGGTCCGGAGTCCTCCACCTCGAGATGGACGCGATTGGCAGCAGAGCGGGCGCGGATCACGATCCGCCGCGTCTCGGAGTCCCGCATGTACTTGATGGCGTTCCCGACGAGATTGCCGACGATGCTGGCGAGAACGCCGACGGCGCAGGCGACGTGGGTCTGCGGCTCGGCGCACTCGACCGACACGTCGATGGACTTGGCGCTCGCTGCGTCCACGTACTCGGCGACGACCGCGTCGAGCGTTTCCCCGAGCGAGCACGATTCCGGGCGCTCGGGTCGTGCGCCCGACGCTGCGAACGCGAGGAGGCCGTCGATGGTTCGCTCGATCGTGTGCACGGACCGGACGCCGCGTTCCACCGTGGCGCGCGCCGGATCGTCCTTCGGCAAACGGGCTCCCACGTTCTGGAGGGCGAGGAGCGCAGGCATCAGCGGGCTCCGGATGTCGTGCGCCACGCGCACCGCGAAGGCCTCGAGGTCGTTGACGTGCTCCTCGACGGAGCGACGTCGCGCGCGCTGGACGCGGGTGATCTGGACCGCCAGCGCCCCGGCCAGGAGGATGCAAGCGACGTCGAGGCCATAGGAGATCCGACCCGTCCACGCGCGGGCCGTCTCGACGTCGCGTCGTGCCGCTGCCGCGCGCTCGCCGTCCGACGCGATGATCGCGTCGAGAGACGCGCCCATGGAAACGATGCGCTCCGCCAGCCCGAGACGCTCGCCCGCCCCGGCACTGCCCGATTCGTCCTGCGCGACGGGAGTGATCTGTCGGCGAAGCGCGACGAGGTCGTCCTGCACCCCAGCCCACTGCCGTTGCGCTTCGGCTGGCAGCGGAAGAGCGGAGACCCTTCGTCTGCCTTCATCGAGGCGCGCCAGGACGTCAGCCTCCGCCGGGCCGGACCCGCGCGTTTCCAACAGCGCTTCGAGGCGGGCGAGCTCGCCGTGCATGCGCGAGGCTTCGACGACGGCGGGGTAGCACACGTCGGAGAGCCTTCGCGACGCCGCGGTGATGCGCCCCATGTGGCGCTCGGTAAACGTGTTCGCCGCGACGAACGAAGCGACGATCGCCGCGAGAGCGAGCACCGTCGGGTCGTACCGCGGGCGCCAGCGGACTTCGCGCGGGCCGAGGGCGAACCCGCGCATCGTGCCGTCCGCTGAAAGCCTCAACGAAGCCCCGCCTTCTGGCGAGCTCGTGCCCGCCCGGTTCAAAAGCTCTGCTGCACGTCGTGATCCGGACTATGGGCGCGCGGGCGCGAGCGTCAACCGAGCCGATCGCCTGACGCAAGCTCGAGCAGACGGGGCGGAAGCCGTGCAGTCACGGGTAAGGCGCTCGCAGCGGGTATGGCTCGGGCGGAATCACCGGCGCGGGCACGCCGACCGGTTGCGAGCACGCTCGGACGGCGAGCCACGCGAGGGCGATCACGAGCAGGACAGCCACCAAGGTTTCGAAGGCGCATCCGAAGCGAAAGCCCTGGCTCAGATCCGTCCACCGGTGAACTCGGGAGGTCGTCATGCGTGTCGAGCCCTCGCGCGACGGCTCTCCGAGAGGGCACGACGCGTGCCCCTACCCTCTCCGTTCGGTGCCCGCGGAGAAGACAATGGCCCGGCCGCAGCTTCAGGCTCCTCCCTCGACCTCTGCCGGCCCGCCGCGACCATGGTGGATGGTCGCGATTGCGTTCGTCGTGGTCGTGGCTCTCCTCTTCGGCGCGATGCTCGCGCTTCGCTTGTGCGGTGGGTCGGACGAGCGCCCGCGCATCACGCCCGTCATCCCGTTTCGGCCCTGACGAGAGAGGCCCTTGCCGCCCCGGATCGTGGCGGGCACCATGGTCGTCGCGGAGGTGACGGTGGCGGAGAAGCACCCGATCGGCGATCTCGCAGCCCGCCAGCGCTACATCGCGCGCAGCGGGTGGCTGGCGATTCCCGGCACGGTGGCGGCGGCCGCGATCGGATACGTCATGCTTCCGGTCCCGGAGGGCATGGACACGAGCGGCGCGCGCGCGCTGCTCGCAGTGCGATGGTTGCCGGTCGCGATCCTCCCGTACGTCGCGAACTGCTTGTACGTCATGGGGGCACGCTTCTACGGAGGTGCCCACGATCCGCTCGACGGCTCGGAGAGCGAGAGGCTCCGGATCCACTGCCGCGCGATGCAGAACACCCTCGAGCAGCTCGTCTGGTTCGGCGTGTGCCTGCTCGCCGTGGCGGCGCAGATCGATCCGCCCTGGACGAAGCTCGTCCCCTTCGCCTGCGTGCTCTTCGCCGTCGCGCGGTTCGTGTACTGGCGGGGCTACCTGCGGAGCGGCACGCTCGGCCGGGCGCCGGGGGTGCAGATGACGATGTCGATCAACGTGCCGCTGCTCCTCGCGGCGCTCGTGTTGCTCTGTTGGGCGCGCTGAACGGGGACCGCCGAAGCAGCCGCGAGCACGTACGCGGCGTTGCTCGGCGGATAGAGCAGCGACTCGGCGCCTGAAAATGAGCAACGGCTCGCTCGGACGCCGGGCGCTTTCGCGCTCGGGTCGAGCGAGCCGGAGCTCACGTGTCGATCCGCCGGTTCAGAACGTCCCGGGCGGGTTGTAGCCCGGCGGGTTCGCCAGCGGCGCCATCGGGTTGTAGCCCGGCGGGTTGTACCCCGGCGGGTTGACCACGCCCGCTCCGTAGCCGAGGCCCGTGCCGGGGGGGTTGTACCCAGGCGGGTTCGCCAGCGGGGCGGCCGGGTTGTATCCCGGCGGGTTGTATCCGGGCGGATTCACGCCCACGCCGACGCCGGGGTAGCCTACGCCGATCCCCATGCCGGGCGGGTTGTAGCCCGGCGGGTTCGCCAGCGGCGCGGCCGGGTTGTATCCCGGCGGGTTGTACCCAGCCGGGTTGCCATAGATGACGGCGCTCTTGTCGGTCCCAACCTTCTCGTTGGGAGGGGTTCCGTCGTCACTTGCTGTCTCAGCCGCGCATCCGCATGCGAAGCTCACGAGCAGCGCGGACGCAGCACCCATCAGCATCAACTTGGAATTCATGTGCAACTCCTGGCGGGCACGACCTCCGTGCCACGCTGGCGGTTTCTGCAATCGACGCTCCCACGATGCCTCGGTGCACGGCTCTCGCGGGTCAAGCAGCGCCCGCTGCGGAAAGTCGAAAGGGACACGGCCCTGCTGCGCTCCGTGCGGCCGGATCACGTGCGGATTTCGGGCGTGGCGTGCCACGACACCGCGCGCGGCCCGGGTTCCCGGGGACCCGGTCGCGCTGTTGCACCCACATCGAAACGGCCAGGTAGGAGCGCCGGGGCTGATCCGGATGTGTAACTTCTGGACCGGCCGGGCCACAGTACGGACGTGGTGACCGTTCCGCCCCTGCGGGTGCTGCCGCTCCCGAACGAGCCAGACCTCGCCGAGGCGGTCGACGCCGAGGTCGACGACGGCAGCTGGGCGGCCGACGCACCGTGCGACCGAACCGCCCTCGCCGCGCTCTACTCGGAGCTGGCACCGGCAGTGCTCCGCTTCCTGCGCGACCTGCTGGGCGACGACGCGCTCGCCGCCGACGCCCTGCAAGAGGCCTTCGTTCGCGCGTTCCGTCGCATCGAGACCGTGCCGCGCGGCACGCGTCTCGCTGGCTGGGTGTTCGGCATCGCGCGCAACGTGTCGCTCGAGTTGCGCAGGGCACGCGGGCGGACGCGCCGCGTGCTCGTCGAGGAGGACGCGCGCCTGGCGTGCCGCGTGGCCGACGTGCGAGCACGCTCGCCCGAGGCGCAGCTGCTCGATCGCGAGGCCGTCGTCGTCGTCACGCGGGCCCTCGCGCAGCTGCCCGAGGACCGACGCGCGGCGCTGCTGCTGCGCCTCGATCATGGTCTGTCCTACGACGAGATCGCGCGCGCCATGGGGTGGTCGCTCGCGAAGGTCAAGGTGGAGATCTTCCGCGCGCGCGAGGTGCTGCGCGCGACGCTCGACGCGTATCGAGGAGGTGTGCCGTGAGCCGTGAACGCTGGCTGGACGAGGCCCTGGAGGCGAGCGACCGCGCGCTGTTCGTGCGCCGCGCCCGCGCGCTCCCGTCTCCGTCCGTTCCCGAGCTGGGGGCGATCCTCGCAGCGGCCGAC
>DATJYG010000428.1:0-12295 GCA_035499695.1 Polyangiaceae bacterium | reverse complement strand
GCGTGACGGGCAAGCGCTGCTGCAGGGTGCCTGGGGGACGCCGGTCCCCGTCGATCCCGGCTCGCACGTCGTCGCCGCACGCGCCCCCGGGCGGCAGCCGTGGACCGTCACGCGGGAGCTCACCCAGCCCGGCGTGACCGTCACGATCGAGGTTCCCGTGCTGGCGGAGCAGACGTCGAGCACGCCGGAGGCGCCGCCACAGGAGCCGCCGAAGCAGCGGCCCTTCCGGAAGCTCGCGGTCGCGAGCGCCGCCCTCGGGCTCGTCGGCATCGGCGTCGGAGCGGCGCTGGGCATCGACGCGATGTCGAAGAAGACCGATTACCAGGCGCACGAGACGCCCGACGGCCAGTGTGCCGACCCCACCTGCCAGACGGCGAGTCACGACGCCTTCACGGCCGGCACGTGGTCGACCGTCTCGTTCATCGCGGGCGCAGCCTTCCTCGGTGCCGGCGCCTTCCTCTGGTTCTACGCCCCAGGCGACTCGGCGACGGTCGCTCCGGTGGCAGGTCCACAGACCGCGGGGCTGAGCGTGGCGGGGAGGTGGTGATGCGCGCGACGACTGCCTCAGGCGCATGGCTCGCCCTGGCGCTGCTCGCGGGCGGGTGCACGACGATCCTCGGGATCGAGGAGAAGGACTACTCCCCGGCCGACGCGGCGGCGGATGCGACGCACCACTCGGACGCCTCGGAGGATCGGGCGGCGAACGACGAAGGCGCCATCTCGGACGCGCCGTCGGACGTCACCTACGCGTTCTGCACGACGGACGGCTCCACCGGCGCGGTCTGCGGACCCGTGGTGTACGGAACCTGGTCGACCTGCAGCTACGTCTCGACGTGCGCCAACTCCGGCAGCCGCACGCGTTCGGCCGCGACGCCCATCTGTTCGTCGGGGGCGTGCACCCCGATGACGTCGACCGTGATGGACACTTCGGGCTGCGCGCGCAACACCGACGGGACGACCTGCGGCACCGGTCAGGCGTGCAACGGCGGGACCTGCAAGTGCGCCCCTCAGTGCTCGGGCAAGAACTGCGGCCCGGACAGCTGCGGAGGCACGTGCGGCTCCTGCAGCGGGGCCAACGCGACGTGCAACAACGGCGTCTGCCAGTGCACCCCCAACGCCGGTTGCGTCGCCGGAGGAGACGTCGGCAACGTGTGCGCGGCGGACAACGGATGCGGCGGCCCGTGCTCGTGCAACACGCAGAACGGCGAGTCCTGCGGGTCCAACGGCAAGTGCTGCCACAACCAGAGCTGGTACTGCTCGAGCAACGCCGACTGCTGCAGCGGGAGCTGCAACGTCGGCGCGAGCGTGTGCAACTGAGCGCCGCCGCCGCCGCGCGTTACGGCTTGTGGTGCGTGCTCAGGAAGCCCCACACGAGCTCGGCGAAGCCGGGGTGGCTGATCGCCGGGATGTGCGACCCGCCCTGGATCCTCCAGAGCTGGACGTCGATGCCCGAGGGGCAGCCACCGAAGGCCGAAACGACGGTCTCGTTGCCGACCAAGGTGGTGTCCACGTCGAGCGTCTGCCCCGTGGGAGAGAGCCCGCCCGTGCAGCCGTTCTTCGCGCCCCAGATGTTCACCGTGGCGGGAGCGGAGGGGTACGTACCCTCCGTGGTGCTGCCTCCGTCGTAGTCGACGACCGCGTCCGCATCCCCGTGGAGCTCGACGATCGACACCGGCTCCGAGGGAGTGCACCGGTTCGGATCGTCCCACTGCGCGCCCGCGAGGCTCACGACCGCGGCGAGCGTCGAGGCGCGGTCGCAAGCGAGGCGATGGCCCATGAAGCCGCCGTTGGAGTGCCCCACCTCGTAGATGCGCTTGCGGTCGACGTTGTACTTGGACGACACGTCATCGACGATCGCGTCGAAGTACGTGACGTCGTCGACCGGGATGGAGTCGAGGTCGCAGCAGGCGTTGGTCGCGTTCCAGAAGCGGTAGCCCGTCTTGTCGACGGTGCCGTTGCCGTACGCGTAGAGGAAAGTGCTCGCGTCGCTCGCCGCGGTGAGGCCCATGTAGACCTCCTCGCTCGGGCCATCGACGCTGTAGCCGTGGAACATGACGACCAGCGGCGTCGGCTTCGTCGCGTCGTATCCGCTCGGCACGTGAAGCGTGTACGGGCGCGACGCGACGATCCCGCCCGCATCTATGCCCGGCCCGTCGCTCGCCGCATCGGCGGGGCCCGAGCCGGAATCGACGTTCCCGGGTCCCGCGGAATCAGGCGAGGCGTCGGACGTCGTGCCGCCGGCGTCGTACGCAGGGGCCTTCGCTGCGGATGAAGGCGCCGACGACGACGAGCAGGCGACCGCCGTCGCCTGCAAGGCGAGCCCTGCGACGAGGAGGCCGCCCAGCGCGCGCACGTCAGTTCCAGGTGGGGTCGGTCGAGTACGGGCAGGTGCACTGAGTCATGCTGGCGTAGACGTGACCCGACGCGTACGTGTGGCCGCTGCTCGTGCCCCCCGTCGCGAACTCCCAGACGTAGCAATACGGAGCGCTGAGGTTGTCGCTGTCGTCGAGGAAGTACACGTTGGCCGTCGTCGCGTTTCCGCAGATGGCCGTGCCCGTGCACTGCCCCGCTGTGGGGCTGAGCAAGCAGAACGGGTTGGCCGGAGGCTGCGGCGCGGCAGCTGCTGCCGCAACGGCCATCGCCTGGGAGTACGTCGAGTCAGTGCCGGGCGTGCCCAGCGGCGTGCACGGTGACGAGTACGTCTGACCGAGCCCGTCACCCGAGCACGCGCTGCCGACGCAGTTGTCGTGCGTCGGGCACCCGGCGTCCATGCCGCCGGAGCTGGAGCCCGAGCTCGATCCGGAGCTGGAGCCGGAGCTCGATCCCGAGCTGCTGCCGCTGCTCGAGCCGCTGCTGGATCCGCTGCTGGAGCCACTGCTCGACCCCGAGCTACTCCCGCTGCTCGAACCCGAGCTCGCCCCCGAGCTCGACCCCGAACCGGAGCCGCTGCTGCTGCTGGTCGATCCGGAGCTGCTGCCGCTGCTCGAACCGCTGCCCGAGCTTCCGCTCGAGCCCGAGCTGCCGCTGTTGCTGGAGCTCCCCGCGCCGCTCGACGAGCTGCTGGAGCCACCGCTGCTCGACGAGCTGTTGTCGGTGCCGCTGCTCGACCCGCTGCCACCGCCGATGGCCTCGCCGACGCAGACCTGCACGGCCCCTTCGGTGCCCGTCGGCGTCGCCATCCCGCAGCTTCCGTTCGAGCAGCCGTGCGACGAGTCGCACTCCTGCACGCAGATGCCGTCGATGCACGCGAGGTGATCGCCGCACTGGGCGACCCCCTGCGTCGGCGTGCACGGGTCCCCCACCCCGCCCTGGCCCGAGGCGATGCACGAGTAGACGCCAGCCGCGGTGGGCCAGCAGGTCTCGCCGCTACCGCACTGGTACGGGTCGTTGTTGCACTGTTGATCGGACGAACACGCGACGACGAGCGCGACGCCCCCCGCGGCGAACAGGGCGGCGAAGACGGATACTGCCTTCATGGCGGCGCGGTGTACCACGCGGACCAGGTCGGTCACGAGCGCACAAACACGCTGACCGCGGTACTTCAGTGAGAGCGGTGAATTCCACCTCGCGCGTCACGCCGGACCGCGGGTCGACCGCTCAGAACAGGCTGCCGCTGAGCTTCTTGTCGAGCTGGTCGAACGCGCCGTCGAGCATCGAGTCGTAGACCTTCTGCTCGTAATCCATGCGGCTCATGTCCTCGGGCTTGATCTTCCAGAGCTCCGGGCCCCTCCACGCCTTCGTCTTGAGCACGAGCGGCGTACCGTCGGGCACCGAGAAGGTCGCGTTGAACGCGAAGCTCAGCCCCGCGAAGACCGTGAGCGGCTTCGCGCACACGTTGATCGCCCCGGGCGCCCATTCCGGGGAGTAGTCGACGACGAGCGTCGGCACGTTCGCCGGCGGTGCCGCGTCGCCGTCGAGCGGATCCCCCGCGGAGGCGGAGAGCACGTCGGCCGGGATCTCGCTCGCGAAGCCCTGCACCACGTCCTGCGCCACGTGCTGCTCGCGGGTGCGCAGCGCATCGGGCTTGATGTAGCGGGACGGAAGCGCGTCGACGCCCGGATAGCGCTTGTCCTTCTTTATCTTCTCGTCCGCGTCGTCCATCGTCTTCGACGGCCGCTGGCGGAAGCGCACCTGCACCGCGGGGCTCTGCGCCTTCTCGGCCCAAGCGAACAGCCGGTCCATGAAAACGGCCGTCCCGCTGTCCGGCTTCGACTTGGCCTTCCAGGCGGCCAGCGCCTGGCCGTAGAGCGCGTGCCGGGCCGCGGCGAGCTCGGGGTCCAGACCGCTGTGCGGGTGCTTCTTCGCGAAGTCGTCGAGCGCGCTGACGGTGCCGACGGCCTTGGACTTCGCCAGCTCGGCGAGCAGCACGCGGCGCAGCGCCGCGTCGATCTCGGGCTGGATCTTCGACCCCTGGTGCGCCTGCGCGAACGCCTCGGTCGCGTCCACGCCCTGCGCCTCGGCCTGGGCGAGTTGCACGCGCGGCAGCAAGACGTCGCGGACGTCCTCGGCGTGCTTGTGGCCCTGCGCGAGATACTCCTCGTAGGCGTCCACCGTCCCCTTGGCGGCGACCGTGCGGAACATGGCCTCGTCGCTCATCGAGTTGCGCGTCTCGACGAGGACGAGACCCATTGCCACGCCGACGCCCACGGCGACGGCCCAGTCGAAGCGCGTCCAGATCGACACCGCGAGCTTCATCGGCTCCGTCGGCCCGATGGGGCTCGACATGGCGCTGTCGTGCAGCGGATCCATCTCGGCGAGCACGTGGGCGTCGTCCTCGGCGAGCGCGCGCGACAGCTCGGCGCGCACCGTGGCGAGGGCCCTCTCGGCGCGCTGCGCGTCCTCGAGGGCTCGCGCACCCACCACGACGCGGGTCCCGTCGCGCATCCTGAGCACCAGGCCCGGCGTGGGCGACGTGACGCTCTCGACGGTTTCGGCCTCGCCCACCGCCCAGACACGCAGAACCGGGCCGAGCGCCTCGACGACGCAGCCGGGGAACAGATACGTCCCCGTCTTGTAGGGGAGCGCCTCCTCGGCGCGCAGCACCGCCATCGCGTGCACCACGCCGTAGGCCGCACCCACCCAGAGCACCAGGTCGACCACGAGCAGCTTGAGACCGTGGAGGGCCATGCTGCTGCCGACGTCGCCGTAGCCGGCCTTGAGCAGCACCAACGCGACGATTGCCAGCAGGGCGCTGCCCCCCAGGTAGCCCCAGACGACCTTGCGCGGGGCCTTCTGGTAGAGCAGCGGCGCCGGCGGAGCCGTCCGGCGCGTGGCGGCCGCAAAGCGGTCCTGCACGGGGCGCGGGAGGCGGTAGAAATCGATTCGCCTGGGGATCTGCACGTGTCGCGGCCGCATGGTAGCGGAGAACCCCATCGCTACGCCGTCGCTGTTCCTGACCCGCCTGCTCATCCGCCCACCTGCCTTCTACACGCGCGCGAAATGCGAGCTTCGTTCCGCGCGTTCGATCGAGCGGGATTCATGCCTGGAGGCTGGAAATCCGCGTGCGAAAAGGGGGTGGCTCAGGGTGCGCGTATGCCGACATGGATCGACGGGGGACCGGGTTTGCGGCCTGGCGTCCTCACGGTCACACATCGGAAACGGGCAATCCTGATACGTTGGGGAAGCAACTTTTCACACGCTGAGTCGTCCATCGATTCAGGGTTGGCTTTGCAGTCTGGGTTGCGGGTTTTCACTGGAGAGCGGGTCGAGAAGTGACTGACGGGTCGGGAGAATCGGCTCCCGTCCAGACCGGAGACGTTCTCGCCGGCAAGTATCGCGTCGAGAGGGTGCTCGGGATGGGCGGGATGGGCGTCGTCGTTTCGGCGATGCACCTGGAGCTCGAGCGTCGCGTGGCGCTCAAGTTCCTGCTGCCCTCGGCCCTCGCCAACGCGGTGGCCGTGGGGCGATTCGCCCAGGAGGCCCGCGCCGTCGTTCGCTTGAAGAGCGAGCACGTCGCGCGCGTCATCGACGTGGGGCGGCTGGAGAACGGCGCCCCCTTCATCGTGATGGAGTACCTGGAGGGGACCGATCTCGGCACGCTGCTCGAGACGCGAGGGCGCCTCCCGGTGCACGAGGCGGTCGATTACATGCTGCAGGCGTGCGAGGCGGTCGCCGAGGCGCACGCGCTCGGGATCATCCACCGCGACCTGAAGCCGCGGAACCTCTTCGTCACGACGGGGGTCGACGGGCAGCCGCTGGTGAAGGTGCTCGACTTCGGCATCTCGAAGTTCACGGGCGCCAACGTGTCGCAGTCGCTGCAGCAGATGTCGCTCACCAAGACGAACGACATCATGGGCTCGCCCATGTACATGTCGCCCGAGCAGCTCCGTTCGTCGCGCCGCGTGGACGAGCGGTCGGACATCTGGTCGCTCGGGGTCATCCTCTACGAGTGCCTCACGGGCAAGGTGCCGTTCGAGGCGGACAGCGTGACCGAGCTGTGCGCGATGCTGCTGCAGGACGCGCACAAGCCGGTGTGCGAGCTGCGGCCCGAGGTGCCGCCGGGCGTGACGGCGGCGATCGACCGGTGTCTGCAGAAGCATCCGGAGGGTCGCTTCCTCACCGTGGCGGACCTGGCGGCGGCCCTGGTGCCCTTCGGACCGCCGGATGCGGCGGAGCAGGCGGAGCGCGTGAGGACGATCCTCTCGGCGCGGGCGAACGGGCCGAGCGCGCCGGAGCTGACGCCGGTGCCGTCGTCGCGCGTGGCCGTGACGGGGGGCACGTCGGTGTCGTGGGGAGAGACGCAGCTCGCGCCGCTGAAGAAGGGGACGCGCAGGGCGTCGCTGATCGCGGTGGCCATCGTGGTCCTCGGCATGGGCGCCGGCGTCATCGTCTGGCGGACGGCGACGTCGGGGACGAACGAGGGGCCACACGCGGCGACGGCGGGATCGGCGACCGCGACCGCGACCGCGACCGCGACCCCGACCCCGACCCCGACCGCGACCCCGACCCCGACCGCGACCCCGACTCCGACCAATCACCCCCTCGTCTCGACACGGCCGACAGCGACGACCAAGCCGACGACCGCGACTCCGACCGCGACGACCCCACATCCACCACCGACCGCGACGACGAAACCGACCACGGATCTGCCGAACGAGCGCGAGTAGCCTACGTCTCCGAGATCGACGATGCTTGGACACGCGAGGATGACTTCCCTTCGCACCCTTTCCTTCTCGCTCGTTCTCGCGGGCGGGTTGCTCGTGTCGGCGCCGGCGGCCGCGCAGGACGCGTCGAGCAAGGCGGCCGCCGAGGCGCTGTTCCGCGACGGGCGCGCTCTCTACGACCAGGGGAAGTACCCCGAGGCGTGCGCGAAGTTCGCCGAGAGCCAGAGGCTCGACCCGGCGCCCGGCACGCTGCTCAACCTGGGCGGCTGCTACGAGAAGAACGGGCAGACGGCGAGCGCGTGGGCCACCTTCAAGGAGGCGATGGCGGCGTCGCACGTCAAGGGACGCACCGACTGGGAGGACCTCGCCCGCACGCGTGCCGCGGCGCTGGAGCCCACGCTGTCGCGCCTCACGATCGCGGTCGGCTCGAAGGCCGACGGTCTGGCGGTGACGCGCGACGGGAAAGACGTGGGCTCCGCCGAGTGGGGAACGGCGATACCCGTCGATCCGGGGTCGCACGTCGTCGACGCGCAGGCGCCGCACCGCAAGCCGTTCCACCAGGCGATCGACGTGCCTTCTGGAGGCGCGAGCGTCACCGTCACGGTGGGCGAGCTCGATCCCGCCGACGAGGGCGGAGCTGCGCCCGTCCCCGAGACGACGCCGTCCAACGGTTCGTCGCAGCGGACCATCGCCTTCGTCGTCGGCGGGCTCGGCGTCATCGGCATCGGCATCGGCACGGTGTTCGGCCTCAGCGCGATGAGCAAGGAGAACGACGCCACGCAGCACGACTGCAACTCCGCGAACCAGTGCAACAAGGACGGAGTCCAGCTCGGAAAGGACGCCCAGAGCGCCGCGACGGCGTCGACCATCGCGTTCGCCGTGGGCGGCGTCGCCCTGGCCGGCGGCGTGCTCCTCTACTTCACGGCGCCCAAGAGCGCCTCGGCTCCCACCGTCGGCCTGCGCGCGTCGGCCATCCCCGGCGGCGGCGCGTTCGGCATCCAGGGGGCGTGGTGAAGCGGAAGGCGCTCTCGCTGATCGCCCTCGGGGGGCTCGTCGGAGTCGCGGCGTGCGGGAACATCCTCGGGCTCAAGGACCTCGAGCCGTATCCCGCCGAAGGCGGCACGGCGGACGGTGGCGACGACGGCGCGGAGGAATCGATTCCCGACGGGCCGACGATCGGCGACGGACCGTCGACCGGTGATGCGAAGGACGCGATGTCGGGAGGCGACGTGGTCGGCGAGGAGGACCACGGACCGGTGGACGCGATGGGCGACGTCACCAACATGGATTCGGCCGGTGACACGAGTCCGGCTCCCGACGCGCCGCTGTGCATGGGCGGAATGACCACGTGCGGCACCCAGTGCGTGGACCTCACCAACAACGGCAGCAACTGCGGCCGTTGCGGCCACGACTGCCAGGGCGGCTCGTGTTCGAGCAGCATGTGCCAACCCGTGGAGATGCTGTCCGGGACGGCGCCGTCCGACATCGTCGTCGCCAACGGAGAGCTCTACTGGGTCGATCAGCTCATGACGGCCTGGACGTGCAGCGTAGCCAACTGTCTCGGGACGGACGCCCCCCTCCAGACGGGCCTCGCGCAGCCGACGCGCATCGCATGGGACGGCAACGTGACACTGTTCTGGACCAACAACGGCAACGGCGGCGCCGGCTCGGTCGAGCAGTACAACATCACGAACAACACCCACTCGCTCCTCTCGCCTGCCGGCGTGACAATCACGGCACCGCAGGGAATCGCGGCCACGACTCAGTACGTGTTCTGGACCGACACCGCCGCGGCCCTGGCCGTCCGCTTCGATCGCACGAGCGGCGCTGGGACCAAGTACTCGCTGGGCTCCGGGGCGGTGCCTGCGGGCATGACGATGTGCGCCGGCAGCACGCGCGTTTGCTGGACCGACGAGTACACCGCATCCGGCATGGCGGGGAACACCGCGTCGCTCGATGTTGCCAGCTGGGCGAGCTTCGGATTGATAGCGGGCTCGCAGGACCAGCCGTGGGCGATCACGGACGACGGCAGCCAGCAGCTCTGGGTGAACTACGACACCAAGGCCGCGGGCGGCGCCGTCGAGAGCTCGGGCGGCGCATCGGTCGCATCGCAGGACAAGCCGGTGCGCATCGCCAGCGATTCGAGCGCCATCTTCTGGGTCAACCAGGGAAGCGGCGCGAGCAACGGCTCGGTGATGACTGCTGCCCCGGACCTGTCGGCGGCGTCGGTCCAGACCCTGGTGCCGAACCTGGCGAGCCCGGTCGGGCTCGCCATCGATTCGACCACCGTCTACTACGGCGTCACCGGCGCCAGCGGCACCGGACTCTGGAAGGTCGCTCGCCCCTGAAGGCGACTAGCGCTTCCAGGTGTACGAGACCGGCGGTCCGTTCTTCTGGCCGTTCGGCAGGAGCGGCTGGAACGTGTAGGTCACCTGCCTGAACTGCAGCACGATCGTCTCCTCGGGACCGTTGCTGCCGCCCTCTTCGTGCACCCCCTCGATGTGCACGCCGCTCATGGCCAGCGTGATCGTGGCCGTTCCGCTCAGAGTCTGGTGCAGCACCGCATTGCCGAGCTCGCGGTGCTCCTGCGCGAGGGCCATGAGCCCGGCCGTGCTGTTGTCGGTCGTGTGCGTGAAGCTCACCTCGCCCTTGTCCCAGTGGAAAGACGTCGGCGTGTAGTTGCCCCCGTTCGGGCAACCATCGATGTGGGCGTCGAGCACGTAGGACCCCGCGTTCGCCCGGGGGGCCACCAGGACCGCACCCGCCACCGTCGCCATGGCCAAAACCGCCCGCACTCCCCGCGTCGCGCTCATGAGTGGCTCCTCCTCCAAAAGTGACCCCGACCTCGGGGTTCGACGGGCGAGGGTACTGAATTGTTCAGCCGGTATCCCACTGTTCGGCTGAGGCCCGTTTGACGCGTTCCGGCAGGACCCTATAGAAGTCCAGGCGATGAGTGCCACGGCAATGCTCACCCTGATCTTCGCGGCCTTCGCGATGTTCGCGTGGTCCGCGAGCCGCCGCTGGCAGCTCCTGCAGATCGGGCGCGGCGAGAGCCGCCTCGATCACCTGGCCACGCGCATCCAGGGCACCTGGAGGTACGCGTTCCGCCAGGAGAAAATGGACTATTACAATCCGGCCGGCTTCGCGCACAAGCTCATCTTCACGGGCTTCGTCGTGCTGCTGCTCCGGACGATCGTGCTCTGGGGGCGCGGGTTCTATCCGGCGTTCAACCTCTGGGTCCTCAGCCCGTCGCAGCCGCTCGGCGCGGTCTACGAGTTCGTCAAGGACGCGGTCGCCACCGGCGTCATCGCGGGCACCCTCGTCTTCTTCTACTACCGGCTCGTCAAGAAGCCGAAGCGCATGGCGCTGAGCTTCGAGGGCCTCCTCATCATCCTGATCATCTTCACGATGATGGTGGCCGACATGACGTACGACGGCGCGTCGCTCGTCATCGCCTCCCAGAAGCAGCAGCTCTGCGACGCGGCGGCGCACGTGGCCTCGGCCAAGCAGTGCGCGGCCATCGCGACCATCGTCGCCCCGCTCGGCGGAGAGCAGTACGCGGGCGAGTGGTCCTTCTGGCCAGGGCCGGCGGGGTCGCTCTTCGCCGTGATGTTCCACAAGCTCTCGCCGGGGGCGCTCGTCGTCCTCGCGCACGCCGGGTTCTGGACGCACGTCAGCCTCGTGCTGCTCTTCCTGAACCTCCTCCCCCACTCGAAGCACTTCCACGTCATCACGGCGATCCCGAACGTATTCACGCGCAGCCTGCGGCCGGCCGGGCGGCTCGAGCCGATGGCCGAGAACGCCGAGAAGCTGATGGAGAAGTTCGGGGCGGCGGCGGAGGCGGCCGACCCGCTCGCGGCGCCCCTCGGCGTCGCGCGCATCGAGCACTTCACCTGGAAGTCGATCCTCGACTTCTACACGTGCACCGAGTGCGGGCGCTGCTCGGACAACTGCCCCGCGCACCGGACGGGCAAGATCCTCAGCCCGAAGCACCTGACGCTCGCGCTGCGCGACCACCTCTACGGACGCGAGAACGAGATCGTGCACCTCGAGAAGGGGAAGGCGCCGGCGCCGGTGAACCTCGTCGCCGACGTGATTCACCCGGACGTGCTCTGGGCCTGCACGACGTGCCGCGCCTGCGAGGAGCAGTGCCCCGTGCTCATCTCGTACGTCGACAAGATCGTCGACATGCGCCGCAACCTCGTGATGGTTCGCAGCGAGTTCCCGCAGGAGCTGGCGCGCCCGTTCCAGGCGATGGAGTCGAACGGCAACCCCTGGAACCTCTCGCGCATGGACCGCGCGGCGTGGAGCGACGGGCTCGGCGTCCCGCTCATGAGCGACAAGCCGACCGCCCCGGTCCTCTTCTGGGTGGGGTGCGCGGCGAGCTACGACGATCGCGCCAAGAAGATCGCGCGCGCCACGGCGAAGCTCCTCAAGCAGGCGGGCGTCGACTTTGCGATCCTCGGGACCGAGGAGAGCTGCACCGGTGATCCGGCGCGGCGCGCGGGCAACGAGATGCTCTTCGCGACGCTGGCCGAGACGAACGCGGCGACGCTCAACGGGTACAAGGAGAAGGGCGGCGTGCGCACGGTGGTCACGACGTGCCCGCACTGCTTCAACACGCTCCGCAACGAGTACCCCGACTTCGGCGCGAAGCTCGAGGTCGTGCACCACACCGACTACCTGCTCGGCCTCGTCGCCGAAGGGAAGCTCGTGCCGCGCGCCGTCGCGGGGCTCTCGGGGCGCGTCGTCTATCACGACAGCTGCTACCTCGGTCGCTACAACGGCGTGTACGACCCGCCGCGCGAGATCCTGCGGCGCATTCCGGGCGTGGAGCTCGTCGAGCCCGAGTACTGGACGAAGCAGCGTGGCCTCTGCTGCGGCGCCGGCGGCGCGCAGATGTGGATGGAGGAGCAGAACCACGACCGCGTGAACGTGAAGCGCACGTTGCAGCTTCTCGACGCACTGGGTCCTGTCCCCGCAAGCGGGGGCCCCGGCGCCAAGACCATCGCCAGCGCGTGCCCCTTCTGCATGACGATGCTGACCGACGGCGTGAAGAGCAAGAACCTCGAGGACACCATCAAGCAGCTGGACGTCGCCGAGCTCCTCGAGCGCGCGTGCGACGGCGCCGAGGTCCCCAAGCCCGTCGCCGAGGAGCCTCCCCCCGTCCCACCGCCCCCCGCCGAGGCGCC
>DATJYG010000427.1:0-4223 GCA_035499695.1 Polyangiaceae bacterium | reverse complement strand
GGGGTGTCGGCGCCGCACCTCCACTCCCTCCGACCGCGCCGCTGCCGCCACCCGGGCGAGCCGGCGGATGGTACCCGCCACCGCTGCCCCCACCGAACCTCGGCTTGGCCGCGACGCTCGCCGACGGAGCGGCGCTCGCCGACGTGTCCGGAGCCGTGGCGCTCGCCACTGCGCTCGGGTCGACGGTGGCCGACGGTACCGGGACCGTGGGCACGATGCTGAGGGCCGTCGGCACCGGAGACGGCGCGGCGACCTTCACGCCGATCACGATGCCCAGCACGAGCAGGACGAGCATTCCCCCGCCGGCGCCGATGTAGAGCGGCAGCTTGCTCTTCTGCTGCGCCTCGGGCGTACCGAGCGGGCTGAGGGCTCCCATCGGGGCGCCTAGCGGCGCGCCGAGGCCACCGATGGGCGCGGTGAACACGTCGCCGTCCGCTGCTCCCGCCGGCGGCCGCACGGATTCGGCCTTCGCCGCGAGCGCCTTGAGGTCGATGAGCCCCGAGTCTTCCTTGTTCGCGGTCGTCTCGTTCTGCGGGGCGCGCTGGTCGGCGTTCTTGGTGAGCACCGCCAGCGAGAAGAGCACCGAGTTCTCGTTGCGCTGCCCCGTCATGCCGCCGGCCCCGGGGGCTGCCGCCATCGCCTCGGGCACCGCGGGGGCGCTCGTCTGGATCTCGTCGCCCACGTTCGTCGCGAAGAGATCGCGTCCGCGCGCCTCGCGCTTGGCCACCGCCGCGCGCCTCGGCTCTGCGACGGGCGCCGCTGCCGCATATCCCGCACCGGCCCCGTAAGGATCACCACCCATCGAGGGCGGCGCTTCGCTGATGTGAGCGGCCATCGGCGCCGCAGCGGCGGCGGCCGCCGCGTCGAGGCCCGGCGTCTCGAACGCACCCGGCGTCCCGACGGCCATCTGCCCGGCGCTCGCGTGCAGGGCGGACACGACCGGCTCGACCTCCGCGAGAGGCCTCCAGTCATCCATCCCGTCGGTCCAGATGAACGTCTCCTGTGTGACGACGCCCGCGTTGTAGGCGTCGACCAGCTCGGGCATCGACATCGTGCGCTGGTCGCTGTCGCTGATGTTGACGTGCCACTGCGCACCACCGCTCACGCCCGAATCCGCGGTCGTTCCGTTCGTCCCGGCGGACGCTCCCCCGGTCCCGTTGACGACGATGGTCGCCCCGCACTTGCGGCAGCGGATCTTGACGATCTTCCCCTGAACCTTCTCGTCGGCGACGTTGTACTTGGACTGGCAGGACTGGCAGGTGATCTTCATGTGGTCGGACCCGGGGTCTGCCGTCTGAGTGTACCTCGACAGCCCTTTTACTGCCTCCTTTCCAGAGGGCGGATTTCAGGGCTGTTTCAGCGCCTGTCGCAGGTCGTCCCCTCGCACGAGCGTGGCCTGACCCTGCACCTGTGCCGTGAGCAAGTTGCCCGGCGGCTGTCCCGGCTGCTGAGGCGCCGTCGGTCCGCCCGGCCCCGAGAAGACGAGCACGATCTGCTGCTTCACGTCGGCCTTGCGCGCCAGGATCTCGCCGCGCACGAGGTCGAGCTCTCCCTGGGCCTCGCCCTCGAACTGCTCGAGGTTGGACCCCTCGGGCAGGCCCTGCACCTGTACGTTCTTGTCGGCGGCGTACGCCTTCACGTCGAGCGTCAGGTGCAGGCGGTCGCCGTCGATGCCCTTGATGCGGTAGGCCCGGTAGGCGATGACGTCGATCCCCTGCATCTTCATGCGGGTCTCGGCGATCCACTGTGCGCCGATGCCCACCGGTCGGTCGGGCAGCGGGACCGTGTCGACGACGAGCGCCTCGGCGGCGTCCTGGGCGAGGCTGTCGAGCTCCGGACGCGCGCTCTTGCCGAGCGACGTCGCCATGTCGCTCTCGCGCCCGTCGGGCGTGACCTTCATGCGGAACTCGGTGCCCTGCAGCGTCGCGATTGCCGAGCCGAGCCCCGCAGGCAGCTGGCCGAGCTGCTGCTGCGCGGGCTTCGCCGCCTTCACGGTCGCCACGAGCACGTCGGAGCCGCCGTCCTCCTTCTTGGCCGGGCCGAGCATCAGCGTGAAATCGATGGCCGGCGTCGGGTGCCCGCTCTGGACCGCCATGGTCTCGAGCCCCGCGAGCCCGTAGGACGTCGCACGCGCTGCGTCGGTCGCGGCGTCCGCAGCCGGGGCGAGCGTCACCTTGGGCGCGGTCCCGTCGGTCACGATCTCCACCTTCGTGGGAGCTCCCTTGGGGTGGCGGTGATCGGCCGCGCCGTCGGTGAACACGCCGGCCGGAGGGGGCCCCGTATCGTTGCCGGCCGACGCCGAGGCGGCGGCCTGCAGCGCCTTGGCCAGCTTCGGGTCGGCACTGGCCAGCTTGTCGGCGCCTGCGCCGCCGTCGCCCTTGGCGGCTTCCGTGGTCGGCTTCTTGTCCTCGCAGGCCATCAAGCTGCCGGCGAGAGGCGCCGCCAGCGCGACGGCGAGGAATGCGAGCATCGCGGGCTGGCACGCCTTCGGCGCGCACCTCGGCCCCGCTGCGCGGGGTTCCTTCGGTTCCATGCGGGCAGTCCTTATCACAAGGTCTGCTAGTTCTGGAGTCGTGCCGCTGGAGCCGCTGAGCCTCGTCGCCGCCCTGCCCCTGGGCGCGGCGGTCGCGACAGTTCGCTTCCACCCCAACCGGCGCATCCTCGTGGCGACCCTGGCCGGAAAGCCGGAGCTCCGCTTCGTCCGTTACGACAAGCAGGACCACATCGAGTCCGGCGCGCGCGTCGACCTGAGCGGCGCTCCTTTCGACGCCATCGCCCTCAGTCCCGCGCGCGATCTGCTCGTCACGTGCGGCCGCGGCAGACGAACCGAGGCATGGGACACCGACTTGCCGAGCCGCAAGCCCAAGAACGAGCTGTCCTGGGCGGACGCGACGGCGCTCGGGTTCGTCCGCAGGGGCGAGGTGCTCGTGCTCGGCCTCGACGACCGTGCGCTGGTGCTGGAACAGGTCGAATTCCGGCGCATCGCCGAGATGCGAACGACGGGCGCTGCGTCGGCGGTCGCGCAGCACAGCGAGAAGCGCGTCTTCGTCGTGGCCACCGCCGTCGACGGCGGCGGCGACGTGTTCTTCGGGCGCGTCGGGATGAAGGAGCGATCCCTGCGCTTCTCGCAGCACGACGTGCGCTACGCCGTCGGCTTCTCCGTGCGCGCCGCGGGCTTCAGCCACGACGGACGCACGCTCGCGCTCGTCGGCGGCACCGGCGGAGTCCAGATCGAGACCGTCGCCTTTCCTCCTCTTCGACGCCGCGTGCGCCGCCGCGCCATCGAGGGCGCCCCCGGCTCGCCCGGTCCTGCCGACGGCGTCGCGTTCGATCCGACCGGCTCGGCGTTCTGGCTGGGCGACCCGACCGGGCACCTGTCGCTCGTCGACGTCGGCACCGGCGAGGTCCTCACCCGGGTCGCCGCGCACGACGGCCCCGTCACGAGCCTCGACGTCCGCTACACGCGCCGCATGATTGCCACGGGCGGTGCCGACGGCTTCGTGAAGCTCTGGGAGCTCCCGGACGCACCCCCCAGCCGCAGCTACTCCGAGGACGCCTCGCGCCCGATCACCGAGGAGTTCAAGGCGTGGCACCCGCCGTGGGACGGCGACGACGTCGCCTCGATGCGCGCTCTCGGCAGCCGCGATCCCTGATCAGGGGAACGCCGCGGTCGGGTAGTCCGTGATGTACGCCTGCTTGTACTGCTCGTGGCACGACTTGCAAGCGGCCTTCACGCCGGCCACGTCCTGCGCGGCCGCCGCTGTGGATCCCTTGGTCGAGATGGCCCCCCACTGCGCGTAGTCGCTCGACGCACCCTTCGCCGGCGGCTTGCTCCCGACGGTGTCGAACCCCTTCTTGAGCGCGGCGAAGTCTTGTCCGGCCATCGGCGCGCCCATGTTGGGCTTCATCCACTTGCCGAGAGGGGTCTTCGGGTCGCCCGCGGAGGCGAGGCCGACGGCGAAGAGCAGCGCGAGGGTCAGCGGGAGGGTGGCTCGGAGGGTTCGCATCGTCTCTCTATATAGACGACAGACCCGCGAAAACGTTCACGCGTGGGCCAGTCCGATGGGACAGGCGACTCCCGTGCCACCCACCCCGCAGTACCCGTCCGGGTTCTTGTGCAGGTACTGCTGGTGATAGTCCTCGGCGTAATAGAATTCCGGCGCGTCCAGGACCTCGGTCGTGATCTTGCCGTGCCCCGCCTCGGTCAGGCGCTTCTGGTACGC
>DATJYG010000426.1:0-12514 GCA_035499695.1 Polyangiaceae bacterium | reverse complement strand
GCTCGCGATGGAGGTTCGCCGCGGCCGTGTGCTCCTCGAGGCCGGCGACACCGAGAGCGCACGCGCTGCCTTCGAGGCGGCGCTCGCGCAGCGTCCCGACGACGCGAACGCGCTGTCGGCGTTCGCGGATCTCTGCGTCGCCCAGCGCGACTGGGAGGCGGCCGAGCAGGCGCTCGTGCGCCTCGCGCGCCTGCTGCCCTCCGCCGAGGAGCAGCGCGACGTCTACAGCCGCCTCGGTGAGCTCTACTCGAAGAACCTCGTGAACCTCTCGCGCGCCGAGGTCGCGCTGAAGGAGGTGCTCAAGCGAGCGCCCGACGACGTGGGCACCGCCGAGAGGCTGGTGGACGTCTACAAGCGGCAGAACGACCCGGCGCGCGCCATCGAGCTGCAGCAGGAGCTGGTGCGCAAGAGCGCCTCGCCGGAGGAGAAGCGGACGCGGGTCATCGCGCTCGCGGCCATCCACGAGCAGACGTCGCACGACAACCGCAAGGCCGAGCAGACGCTGGAGGCGGCGCGGCGCGAGTTCCCGCAGGACGTGGCGGTGCTGCGGGCGCTGGCCGAGTTCTACACGCGCCACCACCAGACGCCGGCGTTCAACATCCTGCTCGACCGGGCGGGCGCCGACGCACGGCGGTCGCTCGCGGCCGGGCGGTTCTCGGCGGGCCTCTTCGAGGTGCTCGGGGCCATCCACGACCTGCGCGGAAAGAAGGACGCGGCCCGCGTGACGCAGGCGATGCTCGCGGCGCTCGAGGGCCGGCCGAGCGACCTGCGCGGCGCCGGGGACCGCGCCTTCGACCCGCGGCTCGACGACGTGCTGGCGCCCGAGGTGCTGACGTCCGCGATGCGCGCGCTGCTCGCACGCACCGGCGACGCGCTCGACGCGGCGGTAGCGCTCGACTTCCGGGCGCTGCGCGCGACCGCCATGTCTCCCGAGTCGCCCATCGCGCGCATCGCGACCGCGACGGCGCAGGCGGCGGGGCTGCCCGCGATCCAGGTGCTCGTCTCGCCCAAGCTGGGGCCGACCTGCCTTCCCGCGGGCTCGACGCTGCCGACGGTCGTCCTCGGCGAGGCGCTGCTGCAGAACGAGCGGCACACGCTCTTCCTCGTCCTGCGGGCCCTCAAGGCGGTGCAGGCGCGGGCGTCGGCCTTCATGCGCACGCCGGGCAGCGAGCTCGCGGTGCTCGTGTCCGCGTGGCTCAAGGTGTTCAACCCCACGTGGCAGCCGCAGGGCGTCAACCCGGCCGCCGTCAACGCGATGGCCGGCCGCATCCAGGCCGCGCTGCCGCGCAACCTCGACCCGCAGGTCGGCCTGCTGGCGCTCGAGATCGCGGGCAACCTGGGCACGCAGGCGGCGATGCTCGGGTCGGCGACCATCGCCTGGGGCAACCGCGTCGCCCTGCTCGCGCTGGGGGACCCGACGACGGCCATCGACTCCATCGCGACCGCCGTCGGCGTGAAGGGCGGCGCCCCGACCGACCCGAAGGAGCGTGCCACCTGGCTGTCACGCGCCGGTGAAGCGCGCGACCTCGTGTCCTTCGGCGTGACCGACGCTTTTGCCGACGCGCGCACACGGCTCGGCCTCTCCGGCTGAGTTTCGGTTGCGCCGAACGGCTGCGGACGCTATCCCGTCGCGCCCTCTCATGAGCAGCGCCCCGCGCACCCTCCGCAACGTCGCCATCGTCGCGCACGTCGACCACGGTAAAACGACGCTCGTCGACCACATGCTGCGGCAGGCGGGGACCTTCCGTGCCAACGAGGTCGTCGCCGAGCGCGTGATGGACTCGAACGACCTGGAGCGCGAGCGCGGCATCACGATTCTCGCCAAGAACACGAGCGTGCGCTGGCGCAGCGCCGATGGCACGGTGACCAAGATCAACGTCATCGACACGCCGGGCCACGCCGACTTCGGCGGGGAGGTCGAGCGCACCCTGCTCATGGCCGACGGCGCGCTGCTCCTCGTGGACGCCGCCGAGGGCCCGCTGCCGCAGACGCGCTTCGTGCTGCGCAAGTGCCTCGAGCTCGGGTTCCCGGTCATCGTCGTCATCAACAAGATCGACCGCTCGGACGCGCGCCCCGAGGAGGTGCACGAGGAGATCTTCGACCTCTTCTGCGACCTGGACGCGTCGGACGCGCAGCTCGACTTCCCGCTGCTCTACGCGATCGGGCGCGAGGGCGTGGCCAAGCGGACGCTCGATGACCCGTCGACGACGCTGCAGCCGCTGTTCGAGATGATCCTCGAGAAGGTCCCGCCGGCGCCGGGCGATGCCGACGCGCCGCTGCAGGTGCTCGTGAGCAACATCGACCACGACGACTACGTGGGGCGCCTGGCCATCGGGCGCGTCGTCGCGGGGACCATCTCGGCGAACGAGCCGGTCGGCGTCATCAAGGACGGGTCGCTCGTGAAGTCCGCCGTGAAGGTGCTCTCGACGTTCGAGGGCCTCAAGAGGACCACGACCGAGTCGGCGACCGCGGGCGAGATCATCGCGATCGCGGGCATCGACGACGTCGACGTGGGCGACACGATCGTCGACCAGGAGCCAGGCTGGGAGTCGCGCGCCCTGCAGCGGATCCACGTCGAGCAGCCGACGATCAAGATGCGCGTGGGCGTGAACACGTCGCCCTTCGCCGGCAAGAGCAAGCAGACGAAGTATCTGACGAGCCGCCACCTGCGCGATCGCCTGATGCGCGAGACGAAGAAGAACCTCGCCATCCGCGTCGAGGAGACCGAGACGCCGGACACCTTCGTCGTGCTCGGCCGCGGCGAGCTGCAGCTGGCGATCCTCATCGAGACGATGCGCCGCGAGGGCTACGAGCTCCAGCTCGGCAACCCCGAGGTCATCACGAAGGAAGTCGACGGCGTGCTCTCCGAGCCGATGGAGCTCGTGGTCGTCGACGTGCCCGAGCAGTTCATCGGCATCGTCACCGAGCGCCTCGGCGAGCGGCGCGGGCGCATGGTCAAGATGGCCAACCCCGGCTTCGGCCGCGCGCGCATGGAGTACCGCGTCCCGAGCCGGGGGATGATCGGCTTCCGCGGCGAGCTTCTCACGGCCACGCGCGGCACGGCGCTCCTCAACTCGCTGTTCGAAGGCTGGGAGCCGTGGGGCGGTCCGATGATGAAGCGCGCGACCGGCGCCATCGTCTCCGACCGCGCCGGGGTGACGACGCCCTACGCGCTGCACCACCTGCAGCCGCGCGGGACGTTCTTCGTCGCCACGGGCGTGGGCGTCTACGAGGGGATGATCGTGGGCGAGCACAACCGACCGAACGACACGGACGTGAACGTCACCAAGGAAAAGAAGCTCAGCAACGTGCGCAACCACGGCAAGGACGAGAACGTCATGCTCGCTCCGCCACGCGTTCTCACGATCGAGACGGCGATGGAGTGGATCGACGCCGACGAGCTCGTGGAGGTGACGCCCGAGGCCGTCCGCGTACGCAAGGGCATCCTCCAGATCAACCTGCGCCCGCGCCGCAGTGACGCGATCGAAGACGCCCAGAGCGTCTGATACACTTTTCACTGGGTGCATACGTCCACGCTTCTCGCCGCCCTCGCGGCGCTGGCCCTCTCGACGTGGGGCGCGGCGGCGCGCGCGTCGTCGTCGGCCGACGAGCTGGTACGCCAGGCGCGCGCGCACGAAGCCGCGCACGACGAGGACGTGGCGGTGCGCCGCTACATGGAGGCGCTCGAGCTCGACCCGGTCAACGAGGACGCCTGGATGGGCCTCGGCGCGCTGCGTCTGCGGCTGGGCGAGTCCGCCGAGGCCGAGCGCGTGTACGAGGCGGCGCTGCAGCGCGTGCCCACGCTGCACCGGGCCATCCAGGGGCGTGCGCGGGCGCGCTGGGCGCAGGGCCGGCATCCCGACGCCGAGGGCGACCTCGAGGCGTACGCGGCGCTCGAGCCCGACGCCGACGCGCTGCGCGAGCTCTCGGCGTGGTACGCCGCCGACGGCCGGACGCCGGCGCAGCTCTCGGTGTGGAGGCGACTCCTCGTGATGGCCGCCGACGACGCCGCGCAGAAGGAGGCGCGGCGCATGGTCCGCGCGCTCGTGATCCTCGTCGACAGGGCTGACCCCGCAGCGTCGCCCGTGCTGCCCGATGCGTCGCGCCGCGCCATGGCGGCCGTCGCGCGCCGCGGCGGCTGATGCGCCTCAGTCTGGCGCGCCCTTCGGGCCGTCGGCCCGCCTGCGGCGGGACCTCAGTGAACGAACGCCGCGTGCAGCGCGCGCTGCGCGACTGCGAGCTTCGCCGCGTCGATCGTCGCGCCGATGCGCAGCGGTCCGGCGTGCACCGCGCGCGGCGACGCGCCCACTTCGTCGAGCAGCGCGAGGAACCGGGGCAGCGCCCTCGCGGCGCCCGTGAGCCCGTCGCCCACCACGCTCACGACGGCGCAATCCGGCTCGAACGCCGCGCCGCGTGCCCGCTCCTCTAGGTTCGTGCGGCAGCGGGCCCAGTCGGGCACGTTGAGCAGCGGGATGGCGCACGTGGCGCCCTCGCCCGACGCGGCCACGTCGAGGAGCGGGACCTCGAGCGCCGCCGCTGCCTCGGCGAACCCGCGCAGCTCGCGCGCCGGCATGCGCACGTGCACGACGCGGTCGAGCCCCACGACGGCGCGCACCGGCGTCCCCTCCGGGCGCTCGGCGCACACGGTCTCACGCCCGCCGCCGAGGGGGTCGGCCGTCTTGCGCGCGTGGATCACGATCTTCGCGCGACGCGCCCACTCGACCGCCTGCGCGTTGAGCACCTTCGCCCCCGCCTCGGCCATCTCGGCGAGCGTCGCCAGGTCGAGCTCCGGCAGGTGCTTCGCCTCCGGCACGACCCGCGGATCGGCCGAGTACACGCCGTCGACGTCGCTGTAGATCTCGCAGTGCTCGGCGCCGAGCGCCGCCGCGAGCGCCACCGCGGTCGTGTCGGTCCCTCCCCGCCCGAGCGTCGTGATCTCGCGCCGGTAGCTCATGCCCTGGTAGCCGGCGACGATGACGACCCGGCCGCGCGCCAGCTCGTCCTCGATGCGATGGGGCCGCACCTCGATGATGCGCGCGTCGAAGTGCCGGTCGCTCGTGATGATCCCGCTCTGCGAGCCGGTGAAGCTGATGGCGTCGGCCCCGCGCGCGTGAATCGCGATGGAGAGGAGCGACATCGTGACGCGCTCCCCGGTCGACACGAGCATGTCGAGCTCGCGTCGCGGCGCGTCCGCGGCGACGCTCTTGGCGAGCGCCAGGAGCCCGTCGGTCGTCTTGCCCATCGCGCTCACCACGACGACCACGTCGTTGCCGGCGCGCTTGGCGGCGACGACCCTGTCGGCCACCTTCCCGATCTTCTCGACGTCGGCGACCGACGACCCGCCGTACTTCTGGACGAGGACTGCCATGGCGAACCTGAAACGCTCCGGAACCGCCTATCACGTCCCGGCTCGACCCGGCAAAAACAAGTAGGCTTCGACTATGCACGAGAGCGACGTGCTCGTCTTCTTGCTCTCGCTCGCCGTGCTGCTGAGCGCCGCACGCCTGCTGGGAGAGCTCGCGCGTCGCCTCGGATTCCCGCTCGTCTTCGGGGAGCTCGCCTCGGGCATCGTGCTCGGGCCGACCGTGTTCGGGCGCGCGGCTCCGAAGGCCCAGCACTGGCTGTTCCCCGGCGGGGGACCGCAGATCATGCTCGGCGGCTACACCAGCGTCGCCGTCGTGCTCCTGCTGGTCGTGGCGGGGCTCGAGGTCAACCTGGGCATCGTGCGCCGGCGCGGACGCAGTGCGCTGCTCACGAGCATCATGGGCATCGCCATGCCCATGGCGGGGGGCGTCCTGCTGGGCGTGCTCCTGCCCGACTCGGACCTCGTGCGCCCCGATCACCGCGCGCTCTTCACCGTCTTCATGGGCGTCGCGCTGTCGATCTCGGCGCTGCCGGTCATCGCCAAGACGTTGCTCGATCTGGGGCTCTTCAAGACCGACGTGGGCCTGCTCGTCATGTCAGCCGCCATGGTGAACGACCTGGTCGGCTGGCTCGCCTTCTCGGTGCTCCTCGGACCCATGCGCGGAGGCGCCCTGGACCTCGCGTCCGTCGGCCGCACGACGGCGCTCACAGTGGGGTTCATCCTGGCGGCGTTGCTCGCCGTGCGTCCGATCCTCGGGCGGCTCATCGTCAAGCTCCAGGCCGACCACCACAGCGGATCGCGGCGCGTGCTGTCGCTCATCGTGCTGCTCGCCCTCTTCGGCGCGAGCGCCACGCAGGCCATCGGCATCCACGCGGTCTTCGGCGGATTCGTCGTCGGCGTGGCCGTGGGCGACGTACCTCAACTCAAGGAGCGCACGCGCGTCGTCGTGCACGACTTCGTGACGAACATCTTCGCGCCGGTGTTCTTCGCGTCGCTCGGTCTGCGGTCGGACTTCGTCGCCGCCTTCGACCTGCGCCTCTGCGTCCTCGTCTTCGTCGTCGCGAGCGCCGCCAAGATCATCGGCTGCACGATCGGGTCGCGCGTGGGCGGGATGCGGTGGCGCCCCGCGGCAGCGGTCGGCTTCGGCCTCAACGCGCGCGGCGCGATGGAGGTCATCCTGGCGCTGCTCGCCCTCGACGCGGGTCTGCTTCGCGAGCAGGTGTTCGTCGCGCTCGTCTTCATGGCGCTCGCGACCTCGCTCGTCAGCGGGCCGACGATGAAGTGGATGCTCCGCGGCGTGGACGAGGAGAGCCTGGCGGCGCTGCTGCGACGCGGCGCATGGGTTCAAAGCCTCGCGGCGGCAACTCCGGCCGCGGCGATCGAGGAGCTCGCCGCCTCCCTGCGCAATCAGCTCGGCGACATCGAGCCACGCGCCGCGCGCGCCGTGCTGGACCGCGAGGCCACGGCGTCCACGGGGCTCGGCGACGAGGTGGCCGTCCCGCACGCGGTCATCGCGGGGCTGTCCAAGCCCCTCATGGCGCTCGGTTTCTCGCCCGAGGGCATCGACTTCAACGCGCCCGACGGCCAGCCGGCGCGCATCGTCTTCCTCTTGCTCATGCCGCCGCGCGCGCACGACCAGGAAGTGCGGATCCTGGCGCAGATCGCCCGCACGGTCATCGAGCCGGCCTCCCGTGCGCGCCTCTTGCAGGCCAAGTCCCTGAACGACGTGCTCATGCTCGTGTCGGAGCACCGCCCGCGGGCCGGATCGATGCCCCAGCCGCGAGCGAGCCTGGCCGACATCTGACTCGAGCACCTGCATGGGGCGCCGCGCGCGCCTCATGATGCGATCGGCGCCCTGCTGGACGCGTTGTACGCCTCGCCGATCGCGTCCTGACGCCCGCTGATCGCGTTCTGCGCCTCGCTCATCGCGTCCAGCGCCTCGCCGATCGCGCCCGGCGCCCCGCTGATCGCGTCCCGTGCGCCGCCGATCGCGTCCGGCACGCCCCCCATCGCGTACGGCACGCCGCCGATCGCGTCCTGCGCCGCGCCGATCGGGTCCAACGCGCTGCTGATCGCGTCCTGCAGGCGGCAGATCGCGTCGTGCGGTCAGCCGACCGCGAGAACGGCGACGCCGAAGCCGCCAGCGAGCCAGACGACGCCGTGTGCCTCGTCGTGAGCCATCGACAGGACGCGGCCGTCGGAGTCGACGTCGTCGCGCATCGCGCCCAGGCGCGCGACGACCCGGGGCTCGCCGTCGACGCCGACGTGCACGAGGGTCGTCGAGTCCTCGGAGTCGGTGTAGGTCGCGGCCAGGAGGGCGCCGTCGCCGACGAACGCGAGCGCAGTCACGAGCCCGGGCCACGTCATCGACCTCCACTTGCCGCCGGCGTCGCGCACCGCGATGCCCCCGCGCCGCGGCGCGTACGCCAGGGCCCCGCCGCGCACGGCGAGGATCCCGGGCTGCGCCACATCGGGCGCGTCCAGCGTCTCGCGCGAGAGCGAGCCGTCCGCCAGACCACGCAGCAGCGCCGTCGGGCGCCCCTCGGCGTCCAGTGCGAGGGCGGCCGCCTGCTCGCCCGCGCGGACCCCGCCCGCGAGCGCGCCGACGGCACCGGGCACCGGCTCGCGGCGCAGCTCCCCCACGGGCGGCGCGAAGAGCAACGCCCCGGCACGCGTGCGGATCCAGAGCGCGCGGTCGACGATCGCGATCTGCGCCGCGTGCAGGCCCGCGGTGGCGAGCGGCGTCGCGAGGAACGTCTGCCCCCCGTCGCGCGAGACGAGCACCGTCCCGTCGTCGTCCACGGCCGCCACGGTCGACCCTTCCACAGCGAGCGCCCCGATGCGCGCGGGCGCTAGACCCGACGCCCCCAGCGCCTGCGACGCGCCCTCCAGGTCCACCTTCACGAGCTGCGCCTCGCCCGCCTCGCTGCGCCCGGCCACGATGGCGCCTGGCCCCGCGCACGCCACGGCCCGCGCACCGACGAGCGCAAACGGCGCCCCCACGCGCTCCCACGGCGCCGCCGCCCAGGGCAGACCGAGCGGCTCGTCCGCCGCGAATCCCTCGTCTACCAGCGCCGCGTCCTCGAGGTCCCCCTCCTCGTCCGCATCGAGCGCCGGCAAATCCTGCTCGCGCAGCTCCTCGTCCGCATCGAGCGGCCCCTCGTCGCCGCCGTCGAGCCCCCCGCGCTCGGGCGCGTCGCCGAAGCCGAAGTCCTCCTCGCCCGCCCCCGGCTCCTCCGCGTCGTCCGCGGCGCACTCCCCTTCGCGGAACTCGGTGATCGCCACGTCCCCCAGGTCGAGGTCGGGCGTCTCGTTGGGCTCCTCGAGCCATCCCGTTTCGCTCTCGTCGAGCTCCAGGTCCTCGGTGTCCGCCGGCTCGTCCTCGCCGGTCGCGTCGTCGAGGCTCGCCTCGCTCGCGTCGTCGAGGTCCTCGAGCTCCACCTCGGATTCGGCCTCCGGCGCGTCGTTCGCGTCGCCGTCCAGGGGCGGAAGCTCGTCGAGCTCGTCTTCTCCCGGCGGGGTCGGCATGACGGTGGGGTAGTGACTACAGGCGGGCATGCCCTTGTCAAACGGGACCTACACCGTAGGGCCGAGTCACACTGAAATTGGGCCGAGACGCGGCTGTTGCTCGCACTTTGCCAGGGATTCATCATCATCCCGCCCGCGAGGGGTTTTTCATGACGACGCGCGAGAATATGCGGCGAGAGCTGCAGGACTTGGCGAAGCTCGCCAAGACGATGCCTACCGAGACGCCGCCGCCGGTGGCGGCGAAGCCGCAGCGACCGTCGCTGCCGCGCCCGCCTACACCGTCGACGATCTCGGTGACGATTCCGCCGACGGTCGCTTCAGTGCCGGCGCCCGCGGTTGCGCAGGCTGCCGCCAAGGCGAAGGGCGCAAAGAAGGGCGGCGGGGCGACGCTCGTCGCCGTCGGGCTGCTCGGGCTGGCGGTCGCCATCGGCGGTGGAGCGACCCTCGGTCGCACGCTCGCGCGTCGCGCGCCGGCTCCCGTCGCGGCCGCCGCCGCGGTGCAGGCGCCCGCGGTCGCGATGAAGCCGGTGACGGCGCCGACCCCGGTGCAGCCCCCGTCCGCCCCGGCGCAGCCGGCGCAGACCACCCCGGTCGCGACGACCCGGGCGCCCGCTCTCCAGCCGGTCGCGGCGACGCCTCCGCCCGCGACGGCGCACGCCGCACCGCCTCCGGTCGCCGTGACGCGACGCGTTCCGCCGCAGGCGGCGAAGCCTGCGGCGAAGCCCGCTGCGGCGCCTGTCGTGATCCCGCCGTCGGCAGGGACCGTCGACCCGCTCGAAGCCGCGATTCGCAAGGCTGTCGCGCAGTCGTCGAAGTGAAGTAACGCCTTCACCTGTGTCGCCGTTGCGACGCCTGGTGGAAAGTACGACGCCGACGTCATGGCAGCGCGCGCGGAATTCGCGCGTGAGCCCGTGATCCGCGCGCGGCACGTCGCGTGCTTAGTCGCGTGCAGGGACGGGAAGCAGATGTCTCAGCGCGCTCACTTCTGGCTCCGTATCGCCGGCCTCACGGTGATCCTCGCCTGCGAATTCGGCCCGAAGCTCTGGTCGGGCGCCGCCGAGCCTGCACCCGCGCCCGTTGCCGCTGAAGTCGCTGGCCGCTGACGCGAGCAGTCGTGGGTCCTCAGTAGAGGACTCTCCGCCTCAGCCGAACGGCCGGGATTGCATCCTCCGCCGCGGCGCGTAGCCTCCGGGGTCTCCGGGCGATGCGGCTCCTGATCCTCTCTCGCAACGCGACGCTCTACTCGACGAGCCGGCTGGTGCTGGCGGCCCGGTCGCGCGGCCACCACGTGTCGGTCGTCGACCCCCTCGAGCTGCGCATCGTCATCTCGCGCGGACGGCCGTCGCTGTTCCTCGGGGACCGGGCCGCGCCCCACACCGACCTCGTGCTGCCGCGCATCGGGGCGTCGATCACGAACTACGGGCTCGCCGTGGTGCGCCAGTTCGACCTCATGGGCATCCCGGTGCTCAACACGGCGCTCGCCATCGCCCGCTCGCGCGACAAGCTCCGGGCGATGCAGCTGCTGACGAAGAAGAACATCGACGTTCCCGTGACCGTCTGCGCCCGGACGCCCGATTCGATCGAGCAGGCCCTGGCCCACGTCGGCGGGCCGCCCTGCATCGTGAAGCTGCAGCAGGGCGCCCAGGGCATCGGGACGATGATCGCCGAGACCCCCCAGGCCGTGACGTCCCTGCTCGAGACCCTCTGGGCCATGGGGCAGGACATCGTGCTGCAGCAGTACATCGCCGAGGCCAAGGGGCGTGACCTGAGGGTCATCGTGGTCGGGGGCCGGGTCGTCGCCGCGATGCGTCGGCAGGCCAAGGCGGGCGAGTTCCGCTCCAATCTGCACCGGGGCGGCCTCGGGGTCCGTGCGGCCCTCGACGAGCGCTACCGGCGGGCCGCCATCGCCGCCACGCGCGTCATGGGGCTCGAGGTCGCCGGCGTCGACATGCTCGAGACGCGCGAGGGGCCGAAGATCCTCGAGATCAACAGCTCCCCGGGCCTCGAGGGCATCGAGCGGGCGAGCGGCATGGACGTGGCGTCGGCCATCATCGCGCACGCCGAACGGCACCTGCAGCGGCGCAAGCACCGCCGGCGCACCCTGATCGACGACGAGCGGCGCCATTCGCGCATTCGCGACGGCGGCGTGGCCCCCGTGTCGCGGTCGCGCCTGAGCGGCGGGAGCTGAGGTGCGCGTCGAGCGCCGGGGCGACGTCGCCGTCTGGACGCTCGCCCGACCGAAGGCCAAGAACGCGCTCGACAGCGCCACGTTCGAGGCGATCGACGAGGCCATCGGCGCCGCCAGGGCGGACCGCTCGCTGCGCGCCGTGGTGCTCACGGCCGAGGGCGACACCTTCGCCTCGGGCGGCGACCTGCGGGAGCTGCGAAGCGCGCTGGGACCGGCCGACGCCGTGCGCGTCGCCGAGGTCGGCCGGCGCATGTGCGACGGCATCGGCGCGCTCGACGTGCCGGTGCTGGCGGCGCTCCCCGGTGCGGCCATCGGGGGCGGCGCCGAGCTGGCGCTCGCGTGCGACCTGCGCATCGCCGACCCGAGCGCCACGCTCTGCTTCAAGCACGCGCACATGGGCGTGACGACGGCGTGGGGCGTGCTCCCCAGGCTCGTCGCGGTGGCGGGGCACGCGGCGGCGTCGCGCCTGCTGCTCACCGGGCGAACCGTGGACGCCGAGGAAGGCCTCCGCCTCGGCCTCTTCGACGCCGTGAGCCCCGCGGGCGGCGTCCTCGATCGCGCGATGGCGTACGCCGCCGAGATCGCGCGCGGCGCCCCGCAGGCGATCGCCGGGATGAAAGCCCTGCTGCGCGAGGCCTGCCGCGCCGAGGGGCTGCGCGAGTTCGAGCGCGGCCGGTTCGTGTCCACGTGGACGAGCACCGACCACGCCGAGGCCGTCGAGGCGTTCTTCGAGGGGCGTCCGGCCCGCTGGAGCGGCAACTAGCTAGCCGCGCCGGTGCGCGAGCTCGGCGAGCAGGAAGGCGTTGGGCACATCGCCCAGCGGCGCCGCACCGAGGCGCTGGCCGTCGCGGCCGCGAACGACGATCTCGCCCCCCTCGGCCTCCACGTCCTCCACCGCATCCCACCCGAGGACCGACTCGCCGACGCGAATCCCGTCGCGGCTGGCGGTCACCGCGCCGAAGCGCAGCGTGTCCCCCTCCGCGATGCGCACCTTCAGCGACGGCGTCCGCTGCTCCACGAGACGAACACGTACCTCGTCCACCAGCTCCTCGACGTTCGCGATCGAGCGCCCCAGGCTCAGGACGGCGCCGTCGGTCGTGCGCAGCAGGTGTCGCAGGACGCCCGAGCCATCCGGCGAGGGCACCGCCGTGAGCGACTGCACCTCGTCCCAGCGCACCGCGCGTGGTCCGACCCGCAGGTCGAGCAGCCCGTTGGCGTGGACGCGCACGAGCTCCCCTCCCCCCACGGCCGCCGTGTAACCGATGAGCGCGATCGCGAGGACGAAGAGCACCGTCACCGCCAGCGCCGAGAATCCCGAGTTGAACCAGTGCCCGAGCTGCCCCTGGTGGTAGAGCCACACGACGTACGCGAGCAGCAGCACGAAGGGCGTCACCGCCCATATCGACTGCCGGTGCGCCGCCCCAGGGAAGGTG
>DATJYG010000425.1:0-11372 GCA_035499695.1 Polyangiaceae bacterium | reverse complement strand
AACGCGAGCTCGGGCACGCAGAACATGATCGCCGCGACCATCGGCTTGCCGGCGGCGGACTGGCAGGGAGTGTCGAACAAGTCGAGCGGCGCCGTCCTCACGGCGATCACCAACGTCGCGGACGGCAAGGCGATCGACGGCGGGCCGACCAGCGATCCGGACGCCGTGAAGAAGACGATGGGCATCCTCGCCTCCGACGTCGCCGACAGCAACCGCCAGACCCTCAAGCCTCTGGCCTTCCAGGACGTCGGCCAGTCGTGCGGGTGGTACCCGGACTCGACCGCCTCCTCCTTCGACAAGGCGAACGTGCGAGACGGGCACTATCCGATATGGGGTCCGTCGCATCTCATCGCGTACGCGGACACGAACGGCAACGAGACCAACACGGCCGTGAAGACGCTGATCGACGCGATGGACGGGCGTAACAGCCAGGTGCTCGCGACGCTCGACGTCATCGCGTTCTACGCCAAGAGCCACATCATCCCCACGTGCGCGATGCACGTGCAGCGTGCCGACGACGGTCACGACTACAAGCCGTACGCGCCCATCACCTCGTGCAGCTGCTACTACGACCTCCAGGCCACGGGGCAGACGAGCTGCAAGTCGTGCTCGCAGGACAGCGACTGCGCCAAGGCTCCTGGCGGCGCCACGACCTGCGTCAACGCGTTCGGGATCCCGCCGGTGGGTTACTGCGAGCCGCCCGGCTCGAGCCAGTGACGTAGCCGGTCCTAGGCCGGACGTTCCTCGGTCAGGCTCGGCGCCGAGATGCGCGGTCCCTCGGCGAGGTTGAGCCGCACGGGCAGGACGATCATGGGGACGCCGGCGTGCTGCAGGCGACGCTGGATCATGAACGCCGTCTCGTTGTGCAGGATGCGCGTGAAGAAGGTCTCTTCCTCGAAGATGAGCTGACCGGCGACGAAGAGGCCGCGCGGGTACTTCTGGATCAGCTCCGTCGCGATCTTCTCGGCCTCGACGGCGACCTCGATGCCCGTGGAGAAGGTGCTCTCGGCGGGGATGCCCAGCCAGCTCGCGTACTCGACGTACTTGTCGAGCGCCTGCTGCGTGCGCTTCTCGAGTGCGTGCACCTCGTCGATGCCCTTGAACACGCCCGAGTCGATGACCGCGACCGAGCAGAAGACGATGCCCTTGAAGTGCCCCGGGAACATGCGCAGCAGCGTGAGGAGCGCGTGCCGCCCCAGTCCGCCGTAGCCCCCGACGAACAGCACGGCCACGGGGTGACGTCGGTCGATGCGCGAGCTCGCGGCGGCCTCCTCGAGGTTCGCGACGCTCGGCTTCGGGAAGGTGGACGCCTCTATCAGCGGATCGGCGAGCTCCACGTCGAGCCTGCGAATCGCGGTGACCACGCGGTTGTAGTGGCGCTTGATCCAGAAGCACACGATGACGAGCAGCCCGGTCACCACGATGGTGAGCCAGCCGCCGACGGCGAACTTCACGACGCTCGTGACGACCAGGATCGTCATGCACAGCGCGAGCCCGATGATGTGCACCGGCAGGTGCCGGAACCAGTCGGTGTGCTCCTTGCGGTGCTGGATCCAGAACTTCGCCATCCCGAGGTTGGACAGCGAGAAGGTCACGAACACGTTGATCGAGTACATGACCACGAGCCGCTCGACGTTGCCGTGCGTGTAGACGAGCGCGGCGATCGAGGTACATCCCATGAGCATGACGCCGTTCTGCATGCTGAGGCGCTCGGACAGCGCCGCGAATCGGTGTGGCAGCCACGAGTCGATGGCCATGTTGGCCATGACGCGCGGCCCGTCCACGAACCCCGCTTGCGCCGCGATGAAGAGCAGCCCGGCCTCGCTGCAGAGCGCCAGGAGCACGAACCAGTAGCCAGCGTTCCAGCCGCCGACGCGCCACGCGCCAAACACCTTGTCGAGGAGAATGGCGTTCATCGGCTTCGTCGGATCGTCGAAGTCCGGCGCGACCCTGACCAGCAGGTAGGCCAGGATGATGCCGGCCGCGGTGATTGACAGCGAGGTCGCCATGAGCGCCATCGTCCGTTTCGCGGTGCGCGCCTTGGGCTCGCGCATGATGGGCACGCCGTTCGAGACGGCTTCGATGCCCGTGTACGTTCCGCCGCCCAGTGAGTAGGCACGCACGGTCAGCGCCATCACGCCCACAATGCCAAGCGAGCCCACCGTGGCGTGGAGGTTGTGGATCGTCTCGTTGCTGACGGCCCCGAAGTCGCCGACGTGTCCGCCTATCGCGACCACGAGGAGCACCGCATGCGTGAGCACGAAGGCGGCGAAGATGGGCGCGATCGTGGCGACCGACTCCTTCACGCCCCGGATGTTGAGGATCACGAGCAGCGCGATCGCGACGAGCTCGATGAGCACCTTCGTGCGCTGCACGGGGTCGAGCCACGTGCCGATGTCGTCGGGCGCAAGGGCCACGGCCGACGGCCCGAACCAGGCTCGCGGCACGAGGTAAAACACCGCCTCGCCACCGGCTGCGATCGAGACGGTGATGGTCAGCACGTAATCCACCAGGAGCGCCGAGCCGCTGACGACGCCGAAACGGGGGCCGAGGAGCTTCGTGGCCACCACGTAGCCGCCGCCGCCGGAGGGGAAGTGCTCGATGATGCGGCTGTACGCGTACGAGATCACGAAGACGGTGAGAGCCGTCCCCAGGGCGAGGAATACCGCCAGGGACGAGTAGTCGTGTCCGGGCGTCATGATCTCGCGGAACGCCGCGTCCGGTCCGTAGGCCGAGGACGAAAGCCCGTCCGCTCCGAGGCCGACCCAGGCCAGCATGGCCACCAGCGAGATGGCGTGGAACGTCTTTTCCGAACGGACGTCCTTGGGGGCGCCGAATAGGAACGCGCGTATCTTCTTCCACATCGTAGAAGTCCTGGCGGTTCCTGCCCGAACGCGGGCGCAACCTTAGTGCACCTGGGGCCCCCGTCAAACCGAGCTCGACACATGCGCGTCCTATTGACCGGCGGTACGGGGTTCATCGGCTCCCACCTGGCCCGGGCGCTCGAGGCGCGCGGGGACCAGGTGGTCGTGGTCTCCCGCCGCGGGCCGGTGACCTGGGACGACGTGGAGGCCCGCGTTTCCACGGTGGATGCGGTCGTGCACCTGGCGGGTGAGCCCGTCGCCGACGCTCGCTGGACGCCCGAGCGGCTCGAGCGCATCCGTGCCAGCCGGGTCGACACGACCGGTCGCCTCGCCCGCGCCATCGCGGCGGCCCCCAGGAAGCCGCGGGCCTTCGTGAGCGCCTCAGCGGTGGGCATCTACGGAACGAGGACCGACGACGTCGTCTGCCGCGAGTCGACCCCCCCGGGCGACGACGTGCTGGCGCGCATCGTCGTCGACTGGGAAGCCGCCGCCGCCCCGGCACGCGAGGCGGGGGTCCGCGTCGCCCACCCGCGCACGGGCATCGTGCTGGGGCCAGGAGGGGCGCTCTCGCGCATGGTCGGGCCGTATCGCTTCTTCGTCGGCGGATCGATCGGCAGCGGCAAGCAGTGGGTGAGCTGGATCCACCTGCACGACGAGGTGAGCGCGCTCCTGTTCCTCCTCGACCGCGACATCCAGGGCCCCGTCAACCTGGTCGCCCCCGAGCCGGTCACCATGGCTCAGCTGTCGTCGGCCATCGGACGCACCATGCACCGGCCGTCGCTGATGCGCGTGCCCGGCTTCGCCCTCAAGGTGGCCCTCGGCTCGGGCGTGGCGCAGCTGCTGCTCACCGGACAGCGGGTCGCCCCCGCCGCGCTCCAGGCCGCGGGTTTCTCCTTCGCCTTCGCCCGGATCGACGAGGCGCTCCGCGACCTGCTGTAAGCTCGTCCTCGCGTGAACGCGTCGATCCGCCGCCTCGTCGCCGCCATCGGCGTCTTCGCGACGCTCGTGGGCGTCGGCACGGTGGGATACTTCGTGCTCGGCCACGGCCGGTGGGGTCCGGCCGACTGCGCGTACATGACGGTCATCACGATCTCGACCGTCGGCTTCTACGAGCTCGGGCACATGGGCGACGTGCCCGGCGCGCGCGCCCTCACCGTGGGGCTCATCGTCAGCGGCGTCGGTGTCCTCGCGTACATGCAGTCGAACCTCACTGCGCTCCTCGTCGAGGGCGTCATCGGTCATGCGCTGCGGAGAAGGCGGATGCAGAAGGAAATCGCGAAGCTCTCGGGGCACATCGTTCTGGCCGGCGCGGGCGGCACGGGCAAGCACGTCGTCGAGGAGCTGTACGCGACGCGCACGCCCTTCGTCGTCATCGACCGCAGCGAGCACGTGCTGCAGCAGGTGTCGAACGACCTGTGCGGCGGCAAGATGCTCTACGTCCACGGCGACGCGACGCTCGACCACGTGCTCGTGTCGGCCGGCGTCGCGCGGGCGCGCGGCGTCGTGGCGGCGCTCACGCACGACAAGGACAACCTCTACGTCACGCTGAGCGCCCGCAGCCTCAACGCGGGCGCGCGCATCGTGAGCAAGGTGGTCGAGGACGAGGCCGCGCCGAAGATCATCAAGGCGGGCGCCTCGGCGATCGTGAACCCGACCATGATCGGCGCGCGCCGCCTCGCGGGGGAGCTCATCCGCCCCATGGTCCACGAGTTTCTCGACCAGCTGGTGCGCGACAAGGACAAGAACCTGCGCCTCGAGGAGGTCGTGATCGAGCGCGGCTCGAGCTTCGTCGGCCTGCCGCTCAAGGACACGCCCATCCGCCGGGCGACGCGCGCCCTCGTCGTCGCGGTGCGCGGCACCGACGGCGTCTTCACGTACAACCCCGAGCCCGACCACGTCATCACCGAGGGCACGACCCTCGTGGTCCTCGGCGAGACCGACAGCATCGTGCTCCTCCGGCAGCTCGTCACGCCGGGCGGGGGCCCCCTCGCAGCCGCTCCGTCGGCGCCGAGCGTCTAGGCTGCGAGCCCGCGTGCCGAGAGCACCTCGCGCAGCGCCTGCGCGAGCTGTCCCTGCGCTCCCGGCAGCGCCGCCCGCGCCAGCTCGACGAACTTGGTGCCTCGCGTGTTCTTCAGCGCGGCCATCGCCGCGAGGCGGTCGGCCGGCGTCCCGTGCTCCAGCACGCCCACGAGGATCTCGGCGGCCTCCACCGAGTCGATGCGCGCCATGGCGCGGAAGGCCGCGGCGCGCACGTTCTGCTCGGAGGACTCGCGCACGATGCGGGCGAGCGGATCGACCGCGTGCTGGAAGTACAGCGCCTCGACGGCCTTGGTCGCCTGCTCGACCACCGCGGGGTCCGGATCCCGCAGCCCCGCGCGCACCGTGACGAACGTGTGCTTGAAGAAGAGCGTCTGCATCGCCTGCAGCACCGCGACGCGCACGCGCCGCTCGGGCCGCTCGAAGAGCTTCCGCAGGGGTGCCAGCACCGTGTAGAGCTGCAGCTGCCCGAGCTGATCGGCGAGGCGCACGCGCGCATTGGTCGCGGCGGCGCCCGCGTCGTCCTCGACGGACTCGATGGGAAGCGCCGTGAGGCGAGCGAGCATCGCCTTGCGGCGAATGAGGTCCGGCCATCGCTTGTCGAGGAGCACCTCGGCGCACGCCTCGGCGGCGCTCCCGCGCTGCTCCCACTCCACGACGTCCACGTGCCACACCTCGGTGAAGTGCGTGTCCTGCCGGAGCGGGTGGGAGATGGCGCTCGACGTCTCCAGCGGCTCGTCCTTCACCTGGGCGTACCGCCCGGCGGCGCGCGCGTAGTGCTCGCGTCGCGACGCCTCGAGGTCCAGCCCCGCGAGCTCGCGATAGAGCTCCCCGACGCGCACGTACTGCCCCACCTCGCCGAACGCGAGGATCGCCGCGAGCAGCGCGTTCTCGGCGATCTCGGGCGGCGCGCCGCGCTCGAGGTGCTGCTTGGCGACGCCGCGCCAGAGCTCCGCCTGCCGCACGGTGTAGCCGGAGGCGGCCGACGCGAGCCCCAGCGAGCGCGCGTAGTCGGCGGCCTCGCGCGCCAGGGTCGCCGCGGCGCTCGTCTCTCCGCGCTCGGAGGCGGCGGCGATCGACTCCTCGAAGTACTCGAGGGCGAAGTACTTCAGGTGATCCTCGCGCAGGATGCGGATGCAGTTCACGAAGCCCTCGAGCACGTCCTCGAAGAAGCCGCTCTCGCGTCCGATCTGCACGAGCACCTGGAAGCAGTCGAACGCTCGCTCGCGCTGGCCGATGGTCTCGAAGTGGTCCGCGGCTTCCTCGAGCAGTCGCACGCTCGCGACGAGAGCCTCCCGCGCCTGCGCCGCGTCGCCGCACTGCCGGGCGCAGCGCGCCAGGTTGAACCGCACGAGCGCCGCGACGTACGCGTCGTCTCCTCGCTCCGTCACGTGGGCGAGGCGCGACCAGAGGGCGCGCGCCGCGGTCCACTCCTTCGCGCGCTCGCGGCAGATTGCGGCCGCCGCGACCAGCCCGGCGTCCTCCATCTCGCGCGCCGCCTGCGCCATCTGCCCCTGCGCCGCGAGCACGCGCGCGCGATCGACGGGAGGCACGCGCTCGAGCAGCGGCGCCGCGCGCCTCCAGGCTCCGGGGTCGTTCGACGCGAGGTAACCGATGACCGTGAGCGCCGCGCGCGCCTCTCCGCGCGCCGCGAGCACTTCCTCGAGCGGCTTCAGGATCGCGACGTAGTCGTGCTCGGCCACGTGCGTCTGGCCCGCCGCCGCGAGGAGCGCGGTGACGGCCGTCTCCAGGTCGCCTCGAGAGGCCGCGGCGCGCGCGCGATCGCGCAGGACGTACAGATCGTCGAGCACGCGAGGATCATAGTGACAAAAGCGCCACGAACGTCGCCGAATGTCTCAGCTTGTCGGCGTCGGACGGTCGCGCCACGACGCGTCCTTCGACGCCGTGTCGTCGCAGCCCGGACACACCCACCGCGCTCCGGCAGCGCCCGCGCTCTTCACGCGCCAGCCGCTCCGGATGGCCGCGGCGGCGAGATCATCGACCCATCCGCACGGCATCTCGCGCATCGCTCGCCCGCATTCGTCGCACACGAGTAACGCACGACGATGTTCCGAAACGGCATGACCCATGAGCATCGCCCCTCCTCCTCTCCGAGGCAGGGCGCATGCCGCGTGCCATGCGCTGTGCGATGACGAGCCGAGATCGTACCGAGGTCAGGCGCGATCTCGCGTGACAACGCGATCCCCGTGCTTAAGGTCAGACCCCTCGCTTTCAGGGTCCCCGATTTCTAATCCGAAGGGTGGGTTCGGTCATGAATGCTCGGTGGAACAACATCGTGAGGGTTGCGCGCGAAGTCGAAGATGCGTTCGCGAAGGGCGGGCGTCCGGAGGGCGCGGCGATCATGCGCCTCGCGCGTGGCGTGATCGATCTGCAGCAGATCCTCGTCGGCTCCGCGTTCGTGCGCCCCGCGCTCGGCGCGAGCCGTCGCACGATGAGCAACAAGCTGCTCCCGCCGCCCCCGCGCTGACGAGCGGCGGCAAGGCGGCGGCGGAAGCTAGCCCGCGTCGGAGCTCATCGGCGCGCGCACGGACGTGCGCCGGCGAATGAGCTCGCGCAGGCCGTTGAAGTCGAACGGCTTGGCCAGCACCAGGTTGCTGATGCCCTCGAGGCGCGTCTGCACGTGCGGCAGCAGGACGCCGCCGGTCACGAAGATGAAGCGCGCGGCGATGTCCGGCGCCACCCGGGAGACGCGCGCGTGCAGCTCCACGCCGTCGATGCCGGGCATCATCACGTCGCAGAGCACGACGTCGTACCACTCGTCGCCCGCGGTGAGCCGGGCCAGCGCGGCCGCCGGCTCCGTCGTCGAGCTGACCTCGAACTCGTCGGAGAGGACGCGTCGCAGAGACTCGGCGACGAGCAGCTCGTCGTCGACGATGAGCACGCGAGCGATGCGTCGCATCGTGCCCGATTGTGGTTTCACTGGCCCTTCGCCGCTGGAGCTCACACTTCTGGAGTTGAGCAAGCGCTGCAAAAGCCGCAAGCGACCGCGGCCGCCGGGCGCATCACGCGCGCTTCGGTCCGGGACGCGGCGCGCCGGGGCGCGGAGGCGGCGGCTTGGCGGGAGGCGTGATGCGCGGCACGGCGGGAGCCTTCGGAGCGACGGGTTCCTCCGGAAGGAGCCAGTCGTCCTGCACCGGAATCGTGGAGTGCTTGCGAGCGGCTTTCTTGTCCTGGCTCACCGGGACCTCCTCCGCGTCCACCAGTCTGACCGCATTCGGGCGCCAAGAAAACGGTCGCGGCACACGGGTTTACGCGTAGTTGCGTCGCCCCTCGCGCTCGAGCCCGCCGCGTGGGATATTTCTAGACGGGATGCACGACCGCCAGACGTGCGTGGACTGTCGAGCGCTGGCTCCGGAGACGGAGACCAACTACACGCTCATCGGTTCTCGTTACGGGTGGCGGCTGACGAAGCGTCGCGACGGGCACGGCAGGCTCGCCATGGAGTGGCGCTGCCCGAAGTGCTGGCGGGCGTACAAGGCCGCCGGCGGCGAGGGCGTCCCGTCGTCGAAGAGCGGCGAGCTGGCCGCCGTGGAGGCTCCCAGCGGAACGCACTCGGTGGCGCCGCCGTCCGGGGACGACTCGCCGACGCTCGTCAACAAGGGGTCGCGGCCCAAGAAGTCGACCGTGCCGCCGCCTCGCCGCGGTCGCGCGCGATAGCCGGGCTGACGCCTCCCAAGCTCGCTGCACGATGAGCTAGGGTGCTCGCATGCTCCCTCGTCAGCCTACGTGCGTCCTCACCGGGGCCGCCTCGGGTCTCGGTCGCGCTTTCGCCATGGAGCTCGCGTCGCGCTCCTCTCGCATCCTGCTCTCGGACATCGACGAGGCGGGGCTCGCCGAGACGGCGCGTCTCGTCGAGCAACGTGGCGGTGCCGCGAAGACGCTGCGGTGCGACGTGTCGAAGATCGAGGACATGCGACGGTTGCACACCGAGGCCACGTCGTGGCTCGGGGACGTGGACCTGCTCATCAACAACGCGGGCGTCGCCGTGGGCGGTCCGGTGGGCGAGGTGCCGCTCGCGGACTGGTCGTGGATCGTCGGGATCAACCAATGGGGGCCGATCTACGGGTGCCACCTCTTCGTCCCGGGGATGAAGAAGCGGGGCAGCGGGCACGTGCTCAACGTCGCGTCGATCGCTGCGTTCGCGTGCGGGGGACAGATGGGGCCCTACAACGTGACCAAGGCTGCGGTCGTCGCCCTGAGCGAGACGCTGGCCGGCGAGCTCGCGGGGACGGGCGTCGGGGTCACGGTCCTGTGCCCGTACTTCTTCAAGACGAACATCGCGCGGAGCTCGCGGTCGACCGGCGCTGCGGTCGCCACCGACGCGGTCGAGCGTCTCATGGAGAAGAGCGCCGTTCAGGCGAGCGAGGTCGCGCGGCTGGCGGTGGCCGCGTGCGAGCGAGGGAAGCTCTACGTGTTCCCGCACAAGGAGGCGAAGGCGCTCGTGACGCTCAAGCGCATGCTGCCGGAGACGATGCTCAAGACGATCGGACCCGCGGCGACGAAGCGATTCGCGAAGGCCTGACCTTCAGCCGCGCTCGCCCAGCGAGGCGAGAGCGGCGCGCGCTTCTGCGGCGCGGGCCGGCGCACCGTTCGCCGCGAGGTCCTCGAGGAAAGCGCGTGCCTCGGGGATCCGGGAGATCGCCAGGGCCAGCATGGCCGTCGCGCGCACCTCCCTGTCCACCGACAGCTGGACGTACTCGCGCAGGACGGGCAGGGCGCGCTCGTCGCGACTCTCGCCGAGGGCGAGCAGTCCGAGACGCACCACGTCCTCGTCGGCGCCGCGCATGACCTGCACGACGAAGTCGAGCTCGCGATCGAGCGACGCCGCCAGGAGTCCCTGCAGGCACGCACCGATGACCTGCGGCTCGGGATCGCCGATGAGGACGCGGACGCGGAGCAGCGACTCGCAGGCGTCTCCACCGATGTCGCCCAGCACCGACGCGATGCCCGCGCGGACCGTGGACTCCTTGTCGGCGAGCAAGGGCGCTGCCTGGAGCAATGCGAGGCTGTGGCGGTTCTCGAGGAGCGCCGCCGCGCAGCAGACGCGCAGGGGGCCGGCCACGTCGATGGGAGGACCGAACGTCGGCTCGGGCTGTCTGTGGACGATGCCGCGCAGGAACACGTCGAACGCGTGCGCCTCGAGCTTGCGGAGCGCCTCGGCGACGGCCAGCTTCGCGCGGCACCCCGGGTCCGTCTTCACGGGGTCCACGAGAAACCGCGTGAACGCCGCCTCGAGCTCCCTCTCGAGGTCGCGCAGACCGGCGTCACCGGCGATCTTCGCGGCAGCTGCGGCGACGATCCCGGCCTTGTCGGCGAGATAGGGCCGGAGCTCCGCCGCCGTCGGTGGAACGTCGCGCTTTCCGAGCTCGACGACCTCGTGGAGTCGCTCTTCGATGGGTGGACGCCGCGGCACGGGGCTGAGCGTAGGTCATTCCACGGTGCACCCGGAATCACCGGCGGGCGTCCGGGCGTAGGGCTGAGGAAGGGGGCTCACCCATGCGAAGCGAACGAGTCCACGCGGTCTGGCTGCTGCTTCTCGCGATCACGTGCGCGCTCGTCTGCGCGTGCGGGAAGACGGAGCGCGCCGCCCCATCATCGGCGGCGGGCGGAGCCACGGCCGAGAAGGCGCCCGCGGCAGTTCCCCAGCCTCCCGCGCCCGGCGCGGAGACGCCCGCGCCCCCGTCTCGACGCATCATCCGCACCGCCGAGATGTCGGTCGAGACGGACGCCCCCGCGGTGGCCGTCGGCAAGCTCACGACGCTCGCCGACGCCAAGGGCGGGTTCGTCGTCAGCTCCGAGACCACCCGCTCGAAGGACCCCGACGGCGCCGAGACCGTCTCGACGACCATGGTCTTCCGCGTTCCGGTCGCCGCCTTCGACGACGCCGTCGCCGCGGTGCGGGCGATGGGCTCGCGCGTGTCGAGCGAGAAGGTCACCGGTCAGGACGTGACCGAGGAGTACGTGGATCTCGAGGCGCGCATCCGGGCCCAGCGCGCCGTCGAGGAGCAGTACATGTCGATCCTCAAGGAGGCCAAGACCATCCCGGACATCCTCGCGGTGCAGCAGAAGCTCGGCGAGGCGCGGACCGAGATCGAGCGGGCAGAGGGGCGACGCCGGTACCTCGAGAGCCAGACGAGCCTTTCGACCATCACGGTCCACCTCGCGCGGCACATCGGGGCCGTGGACGCCGGCGGCCCCGGCTTCGGCCGGAGCATCTCGGAGGCCGGCCACGACGCGGTCGCCGTGGGCATCGCGATCATCAACGGCGCCATCCGCCTCCTCGGCGTGCTCTTCCCCGTGGGCCTCCTCGTCGGCGTTCCCGCGTGGCTCCTGGTCCGGACGTGGCGTCGCCGCCGCCGCCCTTCGGCCTGGCGAGCCTGAACCGACGGACGCCTTGCCCACCGCCCCTGACCCTGACTCTGCCTCTGCCTCTGAGTCTGTCCCTGTCCA
>DATJYG010000424.1:0-2434 GCA_035499695.1 Polyangiaceae bacterium | reverse complement strand
GTGCCGTTCGCGTCGTGCAGCGCCCAGTGGCGATCGTCGAGCGCGGGGAAGTTGACCTCGATGGCGAGCGCTGACGTCTGCGGCGCGGACGGTGCGCCCGCGTTGCCCGTGCCCGTCGGCCCCTGCACAGGCTGCAAGAAGAGCTGGATCGGCGACGCGCAGTTCTGGGGAGCGCCTTCGCCTCCTTCGCCGCACGTCGCCGGATCCCCCGCTTCGCGCAGCACGGTCTCCTCGCGCGACGTGCTTCCGCCCACGCCAGCGCCGAACGCCTTCGCTCCTCCCTGCGCCGAGGCCCCCGCGCCCGAGAGCAGCCGGAACGCGCCGACGCTCACCGCGGAAATGATGTGGGTCACGCCGGCGCACGCGTTGTCCGTGGCGACGGTCTTCGCGTCGAGCCCATCGAGCTCGAGCTGACCCGAGACGGTCGTGCGCACCGCGAGGCGCCCGTTGCGCGCGAGCTCTCCCTCCAGCCCCGCCGCGCCGATGGGGAGCTTGGCCCACAGGTCGTCGGCGTTCGTGATCTCCAGCGTGTCCGTCGCCGGCGTCGTGCGGTGCCACGCGTACTTGCCCGGCAGCCGGCACGCGTCGACGATGCGAAGCTCGCACCCCGAGTACGCCACGGCGACCGCTTGCCGCGACGTGAGCCCCTCGAGGTACGCCTTCTGCGACGCCGGCCACTCGGTCACCAGGGGACTCGTCGCGCTCGCCGCCACCCTGCACTTGGCGAGCGGCGTGGGGTCCGTCGGCGCGGCCATCTCGGGCGCTCTCGGCGGCGCCGCCGCGCCGAACGGGTTGCACGCGGCGGCGGCGACGGCCGCGAGTGCAGCCGTCCCCGCGAGAGACGCTGTCCCCATGCCAGCGATGGTACCGCTAGTTCACCCAGCGACGATCTCTTCCGACGTCGGCGTGCACGAACCAGTCGGCCTTCGTCGGATAGATGCCCACGCCGCCCACCCACCCGAGCTTGCGGATCTCCACCTCGAGCACCGCCGGGTCGATTCCCTCGTCGGCGTCGGGCGGCACGATGCGGAAGTCGCACGCGTGCCCGAGCGAGTGCTGGCTGTGCGACGAAACGTGGTGGCCCTTCTTGCGCAGCATCTCGTTGAGCTTCCAGCTCCGGTAGCCGCTCACGAGCTCGATGCGGCAGCCGGGGTGCTTCTCGGCCATCTGGCGCAGTAGCCCGAGCAAGCGCGGGTCCAGCGAAGTGCGCTCCCCCGTCGACCGGTCCGACAGCAGCTCGTCGAACCGCTCCTGCGAGGGCGACACTGCGTCGAGCGCCAGGTACTCCCCGGTGTGCACCTGGTCCAGCGTCGCCAGGAGCGGCGGGTCGTCCGCCGCGTCCTCGGCCGGGCCCTTCTTGCTCGCGAGGCCCGCCCCGTGGGCCACGCGCGCCTCCGGCAGGGCCGTCTGCGCGACCAGCGTGGACGTGGCCACCGACGCGAGGACCATGGCTACCGTCTTCGCGCGGAGGCTCACCTACGAAGCATACCCTGGGCTACGCTCTCTTCACGCATGAGCCACGAAGAAGGCGTCCTCCAGCGCACGAGCACCACCGGTCCCTCGCTCCACTCCTTCGCCGTGCCCGTGGCTCAGCCGCGGGCCGTCGTCGGCATCCTCCACGGCTACGCCGATTACGGCGCCCGCTACGCGCAGGTCATGGACGCGTGGGCGGAGCGCGGCATCACCAGCCTCGCCATCGACCTGCGCGGCCACGGTCGCGCCCAGGGCAGGCGCGGGCACTGCGACCGCTTCGCCGACTACCTCGACGACGCCGCCGAGCTCGCGGCCGCCGTGCGCGCGCACGCGCCCGGTGTTCCCGCGGTGCTCTTCGGCCACAGCTTCGGGGGCCTCATCGCGTCGAGCGTGGCGATCGCGCAAGCGACGTCGGGCGCCAACGGCGGCGGCTTCTGGAAGGCCCTCGCCCTGAGCAGCCCCTTCTTCGGCGTCGCCATGGAGGTGCCGCGCATCAAGATCGTCGCCGGGCGCATGATGTCGCGCATCTTCCCGGCGTTCGCCCAGGGGAGCGGCCTGCACGGCAGCCAGATGACCCACGACGAGGAGCTCGCGCGCGCCTACGACGCGGACCCTCTCTCCTTCAAGACGGTCACGGCGCGCTGGTTCACCGAGACGAGCGCGGCGCAGGACGCGGCGATCGCCGCCGCGCCCAAGCTGCGCATGCCGCTCTACGTGGTGGTCGGCGGCGCGGATGCCGTCGTGAGCGTCCCGCGCGCGCGCGCCTTCTTCGACGCCGCCGCCAGCACCGACAAGACGTGGGACGCGCGCGAGGGCCTCTTCCACGAAGTGCTCAACGAGCCTTCGGCCGGGCGCCAGATCGCCGACCGGCTGGCGGAGTGGATCTTGGCGCACGCGAGGTAGACGGCGGCGCGGGCGGCGCCGGAGGCGGCTGCACGTTCTGCATCTCGGCGGCGCCCCA
>DATJYG010000423.1:0-5817 GCA_035499695.1 Polyangiaceae bacterium | reverse complement strand
CGCGCACCTGGTCGAAGGTGACCGCGCGATACCCGGGATCGGCCACGCTGGGCGAGAGCGAGAGCGTCTTGTTGAGCGGGCCGATGGACCCGGCCACGAACCGCGGCCTGCCGGGTGTGCGCTTCGTCCACTCGCGTGCGCTCTCCTTCGCGATGCGCGCGGCGGCGACGTTCATCTCGAAGGCGTGCTCTCCCAGGTCGTACTCGGCTTGCACGATGGACGTGGCGCCGAACGTGTTCGTCTCGGCGATGTCCGCGCCGGCCTCGAAGTACTCGTCGTGGATGCGGCGGATCACGTCGGGACGCGTGAGCACGAGGACGTCGGTGTCCCCCTTCAGGTCCTTCGGGTGGCGCTCGAAGCGCGCGCCGCGGTAGTCCGCCTCGGTCACGCCGCTCCGCTGCACCATGGTGCCCATCGCGCCGTCGAGCACGAGGATGCGTCGCGCCAGGAGCTCGCGGATGGTTTGCTCGACGGTGCTCATTCAGGACCCTTTCGGCTTGGAAGCGAAGGCGGTGACGACGCGGAACGCGGGCGGTCGCGGATCGCGGCTGCTCACGTCGCACGCTTCTACCTCGAGACCGGCGCGACCGAGCATGCGGCGGAGCGCGGCTGGCGAGAACCCGGCGTGCACGTCCCCGTAGGCGGCCGTCACGTCGGCGTGGTCGTGCGCGTCGAGCGTCACGACGGAGAGGGTGCCGCCCGGCCGCAGCACCCGCGCGGCTTCCGAGAGGATGCCGGCGGGGGATTCGACCTGCGTGAGCACGTGCAGGAGGAGCGCCGTGTCGCAGCTCGCGACGTCGAGCGGGAGCGCCATCGCGTCACCGTGGACGAAGCGCACGTTCTTCCCCTTGCCCAGCCGCGTGCGGGCCGCCTCGAGCACCCGCTCGCTGCGGTCCACGCACGTCCAGCTCTTCGCGCGCGCGCAGAGGAGCTGCGCGACCGATCCGTCCCCCGAGCCGATGTCCACGACGTCGCCCAGCCGCACGAGCCCCGCGACCGCGCGAGCGAGTGATTCCCAGTTCCGGCCCGGCGACCAGTGGCGATCCATCTCGCCAGCCACGGCGTCGGGCCATCCCCCTGCCCGCTCCCGCGCGCGCACCACCTTCGCCGCCCGCTCCTCGTCGTGGGCGATGAGCGAATCGCGTACCTCCCCGCGCACGAGCTCCCAGACCCGACGCGCCGGGGCGGGCATGGCGGCGTCGTTGAGGGCGTAGAAGGTCGACGCCCCCGCGCGCCGGTCGCGCACCAGCCCCGCGTCCTTCAGCTTCCCCAGGTGCGTCGAGACGCTCGACTGGGCGAGGCGCGTCACGGCGACGATCTCGGCCACCGTGAGCTCGGTCTTGGCCAGGAGGGCCATCAGGCGCACCCGTGTCGGCTCCCCGAGGAGCTGCAGGACATCAACGGCGGCAGCTAGGGTGGCCATGCGTAGTCATCTTCCAATCCCGATTGGCCGATGAACAATGCGACGGACGGCCGCCCACGTCAAGCGGATGGGGCCGGGACCCCATCCGACAAACCTGGGCAGGCGCTACCACGACCGTGCCGCGTTCGGGCATACTGTACCGAGGGACCATGGCGGAGTTCGGCAAGACGAAGCGCCCGACCGCGAGGCCAGCACGCGGCGGTCCCTTCAAGGACCCGCGCATCGACAGCACCCCGCCGCCGTTCGAGGAGGCGGTCCAGCTCACGCCCACGCCTGCGCGCTCCTCCGCGCCGCGCATCCCGACGGCGGTTTCGCGCCCCCCGGCCGAGAGCATCGCGGTGCGGGTGGCGGGGCTCGAGGAGGAGCTCGACCGCCTGCGTGCGGAGCGCGCCGAGGAGGCCGACCAGATCGCCGACGTCCTCGTGCGCATCGCCGAAGTCGAGCGCGCGCGTGCCGCCGCCCTCCAGCGCGTGGCCGACCTGGAGGAGGCAGGGCGCATCCGCGAGATGGAGCTCGCGGAGGCGAAGGCGGCCGCGGAGGCAGACGCGAGCCTCGACGTGGAGCTGCAAGCCGCCAACGAGCGATGCTCGCAGCTCGAGGGCGAGCTCGAACGCACGCGTGGCCAGATGGAGCGAGCGGCCGATGCCATGCGCCGGGCGGAGGAAGCCGCGATGGCATCCTCGCGACGCGCCGAGCTGGCGGAGCAGGCGGCGTCGGACGCGGCCAACTCCCTCAGTCACGCGCACCGGGAGCTCGCCGCGGATCGGGCGCGCGTGATCGACATGGAGGCGAAGCTCGCGAAGCTCAAGCGGGAGCACGGGGATGCCCTCGAGGCGGAGCGCCGCGTGCACGCGCGAGAGGTGGAGGCCCTCGCGAGGCAGCGCGAGGAGGAACGCTCGCGGGCCGACCTCGAGTCGGTCGCCGCGCAGGACCGGTTGCGCGCCGAGCACGCCGCCGCCATGAAGGCCGCCCAGGGAGAGCGCGCCGCCACGACGGCGAAGCTCCTCGAGCAGCACACCAGGGCCATCGAGACGATGGCCGAGGAGCACACGCTGGCCATCGAGACGGCGACCGCAGCGCACGCGAAGGATCTCGCGACTCTCGACGACAAGCATACGAGGGACCTCGCCGACCGCGACGCGAGCCACACCAAGCAGCTGGCCGAGCGAGACGCCAAGCATGCGGCCGAGCTCGCGGCGGTGCGCAAGGAGCTCGGGCAGGAGAAGCGCGAGGTCGCGCACCACCTCGAGGAGGAGCGTTCCGCCAACGCGCGCCTCAAGCAGCAAGCGGCGGCGGCCGAGGGAGGCCTGAGTGCGGCCCGCGAGGCAGCCGCCAAGGCCGCTCAGCTGCTCGAGGACCTCGAACGGCGCGAGGAGATGGCGGCCGGCGTGCGCGCCAAGTCGATTGCCGACGCGAAATCCGCCCTGAGCGCCGCGGCGGTGCCGCGCAAGCAGTCCACGCCCAGCGCGCCTGCCGCGGAGGTCGTCTCGCTCGACGACATCGAGATGGACCTCCCCGAGTGACGCTCACGCGAAGGTCAGCGGGTCCGCGTCGCTCGCGGCGCGCGTGACCGGCACGCCGGGGAGCAGCTCGCCGAGACGCCGCGCGACGGCACCGAGAGCCGCACGCTCGCTCACCGAGTGACGCGTGCACACGACCGCGAGCCCCGCCGCGGCGGCGCGAAGTGCATCGTGATGGCGCACCTCGCCCGTGAGGAACAGGTCGGCGCCGGCCGCAAGCGCGTCGGCCACGAGATCGCCCCCGCTTCCGGCGCACACGGCGGCCCGGGCGACCTCGCGGTCCAGCGAGCCGGCGACGAGCACGTGCTCCACCCCGAGCGCCTTCTTGATGCGCGCGAGGTGGCCCCGCAGCGGGCCGCGCTCCACGGTGCCGACTCGCCCCGGTCCCAGGCCCGAGGGAGGCACGGCGAGCCGCACGAGATCGAACGCGGGCTCCTCGTAGGGATGCGCCGAACGAAGCGCGCGCACCACGTCGGCGGCGCGCGCGGTCGGGACCACCGTCTCGAGGCGCAGCTCGGGCGCGAGCTCGAGGCGCCCCGCGTGCCCGACCACCGGGTTCGTCCCCTCGCCTCCGAAGAAGGTGCCCGTGCCGGGCGAGCGGAAGCTGCACGACTCGTACTTGCCGATGCGCCCCGCCCCCGCCGCGAAGAGCGCCTCGCTCACGCGCTCCACGTGCTCCTCGGGCACGAAGGTCACGAGCTTCAGCTCGCGGTCCTTCTGCTCGGCGACTCGCAGCGGGGCGCGCGCCGTCATGCCGAGGGCATCGGCGAGCACGTCGTTCGTCCCTCCGTCCGCTGCATCGAGCGCCGTGTGCGGCGAGTACACGGCGACGCCCGCGCGCGCCGCCGCCCACGCGATCGAGTCGGCGACGAACCGCTTCTGCGCCTGGAAGATCGGCGGGTGGTACGAGACGATCGCCACGTCGCCGCCCGCGCTCGTCGCCTCCTGCAACACCGCGCGCGTGAGGTCGATGGTCAGCACCACGCGCGCGAGCCGGGCCGCCGGATCGCCGACGAGCAGGCCGACGTTGTCCCAGGGCTCGGCGAACCGCGTGGGCGCCACCTCTTCCATGGCACGCACGAGGTCCCCCACCGTCTTCGCCTCAGCCATGGTCATGGCGGCGCACGCTAGCACCCCTGCCGGGGGCACGGCTCTGGCACAACCGCGAGCCGCCATGCTCGAGCCCATCGCCGTGCCCCTGGATCGCAGCCCCGCTGGCGCCCCGTGGATCGCCGCGTGGCGACGGATGAGCGAAGCGGCCGCGCCCTACCTCATGCCCGAGTTCCCCTTGCTCGCGGCGCGCCTGGCTTCCGAGCGCGAGCCGATGCTCTTCGGCGCGACCGACGGGACCGCGCTCCGTGCGGCGCTGCCACTCGCGAGGCGCGGACGCACCCTGGTCGCGATGAGGACGGATCACACCCCGCGCTTCGACCTCGCCGGCGACCCCGTTGCGCTGCCCGCCGTGTGGAAGAGCATCAGCACGGCAGGAGAATGGGACGTACTCGAGCTCCAGAGCATCCCGGCAGACTCGCCCCTGGCGACCGCGCTACCCGAGCTCGCGCGCGCCGGCGGCTGCCGGGTCCACCTGGTCGAGACGCACCGCGCCCCCTGGTTCGAGGTGGACGGCATCGAGGACCGCCTCCACCGCCGCTTCCGCGGCGACATGCGGAGGCTCGAACGGCAGCTGGGCGGGGTCGAGCTCGAGCGTATCTCCTCCTTCGACCGCGGCGCCCTCGCCGATCTCTTCCGCCTCGAAGCCGCCGCGTGGAAGGGCGCCGCCGGGACCGCCATCGCCTGCGACCCCAAGCTCGTCCGCTACTACACGACCCTGGCCCGGCTCTTCGCCCGCCAGCGGCGCCTCACGCTCGCGTTCCTCCGCGCGCAGGGCAAGCGCGTCGCCGGCCAGCTCGCGCTCGAGGACGGCGCCACCTACTACCTGATCAAGGTCGGCTACGACCCCGAGTTCTCCCGCTTCGGTCCCGGGCAGATCCTCGTGCGCGAGACGGCCGCCGACGCCCACCGCCGCGGCCTGCGGCGCTACGACATGATGGGCAAGGACACGCCGTGGAAGCTCAAGTGGACCGACACGGCGCGCCCCCACGCCAGCCTGACCATCTACGCGCCGACGGCGCTCGGTCAGGCCCGGTGGTTCGCGCGCCGCGTGGCCGCACCCGTCATTCGGCGGGCTTGGGCTTCGCTTCGGCGGTCCGCGCCTCGCTCTTAACGCCCGCGTCGATGCGCATGCCGTAGAAGCTGCGCCAGACGAAGTACACGGCGATGGCGAAGCAGACTGCGGCCACGACGGCCGTCGTCTGCCGCGGGATGGGATGCGCCTCGTCGTTCGCGAGCTCCACGGCGAGCAGGCCGAAGAGCGTCGTGAACTTGATGATGGGGTTCATCGCGACGCTGCTCGTGTCCTTGAATGGATCGCCGACCGTGTCGCCGACGACGCACGCCGCGTGCAGCTCGCTGCCCTTCTCCTTGAGCTCGACCTCGACGATCTTCTTCGCGTTGTCCCAGGCTCCGCCGGCGTTCGCCATGAAGAGCGCCTGATAGAGGCCGAAGAGCGCGATCGAGATGAGGTAACCGACGAAGAAGAACGGATCGAGGAACGCGAAGGCGAGCGTGCCGAAGAAGACGACGAGGAAGATGTTGAACATCCCCTTCTGCGCGTACGTCGTACAGATCTCGACGACCTTCTTGCTGTCGGCGATCGAGGCCTTCTCGACGCCCTCGAGCTTGATGTTCGCCTTGATGAACTCGACCGCGCGGTACGCGCCCGTCGTGACGGCCTGAGTGCTCGCGCCCGTGAACCAGTAGATGATGGCGCCGCCCGCGATGAGTCCCAGGAGGAACGGCGGGTGGAGCAGCGAC
>DATJYG010000422.1:0-5365 GCA_035499695.1 Polyangiaceae bacterium | reverse complement strand
GGCATCCCACGTACGGCAAGGAGATCCTCGACCCGATCCGGTTCCTCAATCCGCTCGTGCCCGGCGTGCACCTTCACCACGAGCGCTGGGACGGGCGTGGCTACCCGCTGGGCCTCAAGGGCAACGACGTGCCGCTCATCGCGCGCATCATCGCCGTGGCCGACACGTACGACGCGATGACGAGCGACCGCGCCTATCGACGCGCGCTACCGCACGAGGTGGCCGTGGGCGAGATCGAGCGCTGCAGCGGGACGCAGTTCGACCCCGAGGTGGCGCACTCGTTCAACACGGGCATCGAGGAGTTCCGCGAGGAAGAGGCCGCGGGCGGCAAGAAGGTGCCCGACTAGGGGCGCTCGAGTGAGACGCGGGGGGAGAACAAGCTCAGCGAGAGTGAGACGAGAGGAGAGGAAGAAGAAGTTCAAGAAGATCAGAAGATCAAAAGGGGTTTTTCAAAACACCTTCTTGATCTTTTGATCTTCTGATCTTCTTCAAATCCTCTCGTCAGCCTCTAGGGCTCGACGTTCATGCTCGCGTCGCACTGGTGCGTCCACGGGGTGCCGTCGCTCCAGCGGCCGGAGAAGGTGAACTGGAGCTCGAGCGTGCCGGCGCCCATGTCCTTGCCGCAGAAGAGCTGCGTGACGATGCGCGCTGCTGGCTGGCCGCACGCGTAGGCTTCGCCGCCGGCGTCGTCGGATGCGGTGAGGGGGCCGGCGCGAACGGCGGTGCCGCTGGCGACGAAGCCCACGCGATCGAGGAGGTAGCTGCTCGAGGGGGTGACGTACGCGTCGATCTCGCCGTTCGCTCCGGTGGGGGCGCATGCGGAGGCGAGTGAGATGGACGACGGAGGCGTCGGGCTCCAACCGCCGGCGGCGACGTCGAAGTAGCTGCACGAGATGGTGCGGGTGTCGTCGCACGCGGGACCGGCGCTGCTGCAGGCGCAGAGGGAGCTTCCGAGGAGCAGGAGAACGGCGGTTCGCAAGGTACTGGCGCCGCGCTATATAGCGACATGCTCGACGACAAGCTCCGCGAGTGCCTCACTTTCGACGACGTACTCCTCGCCCCCGCCTACAGCGAGGTGCTCCCGAAGGACGTCGACGTGAGGACGCGGCTCTGCCGGGGGCTCGAGCTGGGCATCCCCATCGTCAGCGCGGCGATGGACTCGGTCACCGAGGCGCGCACCGCCATCACGATGGCGCGCGAGGGCGGCATCGGCATCCTCCACAAGAACCTGCCGGTCGAAGCTCAGGCGCGCGAGGTGGAGCGCGTGAAGCGGGCCGAGAGCGGGATGATCCTCGGGCCGGTGACGGCGCGGCCGTCGCAGTCGCTGCGGGCGGCGCTCGAGGTCATGCGCGAGCACGACATCAGCGGCGTCCCCGTCGTCGAGGGCGAGCGGCCGGTCGGCATCCTCACGGCGCGCGACATCCGCTTCGAGCAGAATCTCGACCAGCCGGTGAGCGCCCTCATGACGAAGGAGCTCGTCACGGTGCCGCCCGGCGTGAGCGTCGACGAGGCCAAGCGGCTGCTGCACAAGCACCGCATCGAGAAGCTCCTCGTCGTCGACGGCGAGGGCAAGCTCGTGGGGCTCATCACGATCAAGGACATCCTGCAGGCCGACAAGTACCCGAGCGCCGTGAAGGACGAGCAGCGGCGCCTGCGCGTCGGGGCGGCCATCGGTCCGGGGCCCGACCGCCACGAGCGCACCGCGGCCCTCGTCGCCGCCGGGGTCGACGTGCTCGTCGTGGACACGGCGCACGGGCACTCCAAGGGCGTGATCGACGCCGTGCGCGCCACCAAGAAGGAGTTCTCCGGCGTGAAGGTCATCGCCGGCAACGTGGCGACCACCGAGGCGACCGAGGCGCTCGTCGACGCCGGGGTGGACGCCGTGAAGGTGGGCATCGGCCCGGGCAGCATCTGCACGACGCGCGTCGTCGCGGGCATCGGCGTGCCGCAGATCAGCGCGGTGGCCGACTGCGCGCGCGTCGCCGACCGCTACGACGTCCCCGTCATCGCCGACGGCGGCGTGAAGCACTCGGGCGACGTCACCAAGGCCATCGCGGCGGGCGCCAGCTGCGTCATGATCGGCTCGCTCTTCGCGGGCACCGACGAGTCGCCGGGAGACCTCGTGCTCTACCAGGGGCGCAGCTACAAGGTGTACCGCGGCATGGGGAGCCTCGGCGCCATGCGCAAGGGGAGCCGCGACCGCTACGGGCAGGCCGGCACCGCAGACGAGAAGCTCGTGCCCGAGGGCATCGAGGGACGCGTGCCGCACCGCGGATCGCTCGCGTCGATCCTCTACCAGATCGTCGGCGGGCTCCGGAGCGGCATGGGCTACACCGGGTGCAAGACGGTGCAGGAGCTGCGGACCAAGGCGCGCTTCATCCGCATCACGTCGCAAGGGCTGCGCGAGAGCCACGTGCACGACGTGTTCATCACGGAAGAAGCCCCCAACTACTTCAGGACCTGAGGCTCGCCGTGCGCGCCTTCACCGCGCACTGGCTCGGTCGCGTGCGGTATGCCGAGGCGCACGCGCTGCAGGAGCGGCTGCTCGATGCGCGCGTCCGCAAGGAGATCGGCGACAAGCTGCTGCTGCTCGAGCACGAGCCGGTGGTCACGCTCGGCAAGGGCGCCAAGGAGGGCAACGTGCTCGTCCCGCGCGAGGACCTCGCGCGGCGCGGCATCGACCTGCACGAGACGGGGCGCGGCGGCGACGTCACGTACCACGGTCCGGGTCAGCTCGTGGCGTATCCCATCTTCGACCTGCACCCGGATCGGCTCGACGTGCGCCGCTACGTGCGCGACCTGGCGCGCGTGATGATCGGGCTCGCCGCAGACCACGGCATCGGCGCGAGCTTCATCGAGGGCGACTCCAAGCTCGTCGGCGTGTGGGTCGACGAGGCGAGCCCGCGCGCCTGGCCCGGCGATCCGCGCGAGCCCGGCGGCGCTGCGAAGCCGGCGAAGATAGGCGCCATCGGCGTGCGTCTCTCGCGCTGGGTCACGATGCACGGCTTCGCCTTCAACGTGACGACCGCGCTCGACGGCTTCCGCCTCATCGTCCCCTGCGGCATCTCGCAGTACGGCGTCACCTCGCTCGCCGCCCTCGGCGCCCCCGCGCCATCCGTCGAGGACGTCGCTCGCGCCAGCGTCGTGCACTTCGCCCGCGTCTTCGAGGCCGATGCCACGATGGCATCGGGCCCGCCGTGATTCGACAGGTCAGGCCGGGGGAGGGGGACGCGACGCGGTGTTCGCCATCATGCGCAGGTACATCTTGGCGCGGACGTTCTCGGGCTCGATCTCGAGCACCTTCTGCCACTGCTCGCGCGCCGCGGCGGACTCGCCGAGCGCCAGGAGCGTCACGCCGAGCTGGATGCGCGCCGGGATGTACGTCGGCCGCGCGTTGACCGCCGCCTCGTACTGCTCGCGCGCGCGCGGGATCTCGTTCACCTCGCGGAGCAGCGTCCCGAGGCGCGTGCGCAGGTCGGCGAACTGCGGGCAGAGGCCCACGGCCTTCTCGAACTCGATGATGGCCTCGCGCGGCAGCCCCGCGTCCGCGTAGGCCTGCCCCACCTCGGCGTGCATGTTGGCGATCTTGCCGCGCGCGAAGGGGTCCAGGCCCTGGAGGTTGCCGCCCGGGGTGCCCTTGATGCGCGAGTAGACCTGGCGCGCCGCCTCGTACTTCCCGCGGTCGTTGTACGTGACGGCCAGGTTGAGGGCCGCCTCGGTGTAGTTCGGGTTGATCGCGAGGGCGCGCTCGAAGTGGTACTCCGCCTGCGCGAAGTTGCCGCGCGAGTGGCAGATGACGCCGAGCATGTCGTGCACGTCGGCGAGGCGGTCGTCCTGCTCGAGGACCTGCCGCAGCATGGGCTCGGCCTTGTCGAGCTCCCGCTTCTGGTAGTGCTCCCGGCCGAGGAGCAAGAGCTGCTTGATGTGCTCGTCCATTCGCGCGCTTACCCTGGGGATCGACTCGGGATTCGCCATACGTTAAGCCGAAACGCGTCCGGAGCGTGAGCCCCATTTCACCGACGGGCCGCCCGACGTGACGGCGGCTTTGCTTGCGCCTCGGCCGGACTGCCGGTACAGGGCGGAACGAGTGGACGTTCCGGACAGCACGGGGGAGACCCCCCAGACGCAGATCGTCCCGCCCCTCGCCGGGGAGGCGTCGATCGCTCCGGCGGCCACGTCGCCGGAGCGTGACGCGCCGCGAGGAGCCGCCAGGGGCCTGAAGGGCCTCTGGGCCAACGTGCGCTTCCGCGCGGCTCTGGCGGTCGCGGGCGGCATCGCCGTCATCGGCGCCATCCTTGCACCTCTGGCGGGCGGGCAGGGCAAGGGCGACCCCGAGGCGGTCGCCAGCGCCGCGACCCTCGCCGCTTCGGTCTCCGGCGCGATGATGCTCGCGGGCGACGACGCGCAGTCGGACGCCTCCGCCGCCGCCGCGGAGGAAGACGCCGCGGCTCCGCGCCCCACCGTGTGGCGCGTCGCGCGTCTCGCGGACGATCCCACCATCACGATGATCGACGGCTCGCTCGGCAAGCACGCGCTGCTCGGCGCGCTCGGCAACGCGGGCCTCGCTCGCAGCGAGTCGCACCGCATCGTGTCCTCGCTCGACGGCGTGCGCGATCCGAATCGCTTCGATCCGAAGGACACGTTCTCGATCGCGCGCGACAAGGCGAGCGGGCGCGTCGTCGCGTACGAGATCTCGAGCTCGCCCACCGACGTGTGGCAGGGGCGCGAGGACGAGGGCACCGACGGCACGATGCGCCTCGTCGCGCGCAAGCTGGATCTCCCGACCGAGCGCGTGCGCGTGCGCAAGGCGGTCCTCGTCGGCACCGATCTGCGCGCGTCCTTCGCCGAGGCGGGCCTCTCGCCCATCGACGACGTGCTCGCCATGCTCGACGACGCGCTCGACGGGCACGCCGAGCTCACCGACATCCGCGCGGGCGCGCGCCTGCGGGTGGTCGCGACGTTCGAGCGCGTGGACGGCGCCTTCGTGCGCTGGACGTCGCTCGATGCGGTCGAGTACTTCCCGGCGACCGCGGGCGCGCCGCCGGTGCGCGTCTACTGGTTCGGCGAGGACGACTCGCACCACGGCTGGTTCGACGCCAAGGGCCGCGAGCCGTACCACGGCGGCTGGCGCACGCCGGTGCCCTTCGCGCACATCGCGTCGCGGTTCAACCCGCACCGCATGCACCCGGTGCTGCACGTCGTCATGCCGCACAACGGCGTCGACTTCGCGGCGCCGGTCGGTACACCGGTCTACGCGGCGGCGGCCGGTACCGTAACGAGCGTGGGCCCTGCCGGACCGTGTGGCAACCGCGTCGAGATCACGCACACCGGCGGCATCACGAGCGTGTACTGCCACCTGTCGCGG